>JAILEP010000018.1 GCA_024697825.1 Acholeplasmatales bacterium | reverse complement strand
CATTTTTTATGAACAAAAGAATTTCTTTAGCATAGGATATGTATCCTGATTTAATTTATAATTCTCTACTATTTTACCCTTTTTTATTAATAATGATATCTTTTTCTATTTAAAATTATAAATGTTATTGATAATGTAAGTGATGCAACTTCTGTAAATGGTCTAGCTAGCCATATACCATTATCTCCAAATATTAATGGTAGCAATAATACAAATGCAACCTGGAATATTAGAGTTCTAAATAATGATATTAAGGCTGAGACCGTTCCATTATTTAAGGCTGTAAAGAATGATGAGGCAAAGATTGAAAAGCCTATAATAATATATGATGTAGAATATATTCTTATTGCAAGTGTTGAAAGCTCTAATAGCTCTTGGTTATTATTAGAGAATATATGAGAGAAAGGCTTAGCCGTTAATTCACTGAATAATACCATAAAGGCTCCTGTAATGATCATTATGATAATACTTTTCTTAAATACATTCTTTAGCTCGCTTGAATTACTAGCTCCATAATTATAGCTAATAATTGGAGAGACTCCAATCGAATAGCCTACAAAGACTGCAACAAAGACAAATGATACATACATAATAATACCATAGGCAGAAACTCCGTTTTCGCCTAAAAGTCTAAGTAGCTGAATATTATATATGATTGCGGCAACATTCATAGATATACTATTAACGAATTCACTTAAGCCATTATAAGCACTTCTTAAAATGATTTTAGCATTAAATTTAGTCTTACCTAAATTAATAACTAAATTCTTATTTAGCTTAAAATACAAAATAGAGAAAATAGATGCGACTAAATAGCCTGAAATAGTTGCACAAGCTGCGCCTACTACTCCCCATCTAAATAAGCCTATAAATAAAGCATCTAGTATGGCATTAGTTATACCACTTACTAGTGTTACAATAAATCCCATTCTAGATTTTTCAGCTACTAGGAAGAATGATTGGAATAAATTTTGTAGCATGAAAAATACCTGACAGCTAATTAATATTCTTCCATATAAAATAGCCTCTTTTACCATTTCTTCACTTGTAGTATTATTAATATTTCCCATTGCTTTAACAATAGGCTCAATTAGGAAAAAGCTGACAGCTGAAACAATTAAGCCTATTACAATAGTTGAATAAACTACTAGTGAGAATGTTTGGTTAGCCTTATTCTTGTTGCCTTCACCTAAAAGCTTACCAACAAGTGCCATACCACCGGTACCCATCATGAAGCCTATACCACCAACAATCATAATAAATGGCATAACTAGGTTAACAGCTGCGAATGAGCTTTCATTTGCAAAATTAGAAATAAATATTCCATCTACTATTGAATATAATGATGTAAATACCATCATTATAATTGGAAATATTGTTATTTTAAATATTTTCTTATATGTAAAATGCTCATTTAAATGTGTTTCCATATAGGCCTCCTCAATATAATAAAAAAATGGATAAGACAACTAGTATTTCAACTAGCCATCTTATCCAGCTTGTTATTTCTTATGAATAACTCACCCTCCGATGATCGGCATTATTCTAGCATATAGATAATTATTAATCAAGTCAATTAAGACCATTAATTACTTAAAGCGTATTCAAAAAAATAAATCCGGATTTCCGGATTTATTCTTTTAGTTAACGTTTTTTGTAATTTCAATTACTAAATGTCTAAGGATTTCAATTCTACCCTTATTGTATTCAGCCTGAGTTTCTGCATTTCTTCCTAAGAATGGTGCACCTGTTGCAAGGTTATCAGATACTGATAATAATGCAATACCAGGAACCTCCATTAAATCAATCATCTCATAGAAGATTGATGAATGCATATCTACTAGGTCAGTACCATACTTCTTGATTTCATCTAGGTGTAGATATTCTAAAGCAAGTGAATCAACATTAAATGCTGAACAAAGCTTTAGCATATAATTACTCTTATCAGCTAACTTGATACAGTAATCTACGAATGCTTCATTAGTTGGCTCGATTCTCTTAAATGGAGTAATCTGCTTAATTGAATCATTTAAATATGAATTAACATAACCTG
>JAILEP010000121.1 GCA_024697825.1 Acholeplasmatales bacterium | reverse complement strand
TAATTATATTGGACTAGGTTATTAAATCTTAAAATATTTAATGTACAAATTTAATTGATTTGTTATATAACTTATAATACCCCTTGAAATACAACCTCAAACATTGTTTAATATAGATACTAACTTAAACGTTAGATACGTTTTTCTGATTGCGATGTCATATGACAAAAGAATAATTCAAATTGTTTTCATTATCCTTTATCCTTGTTTTTGAGCTTTTTATATGCAATCAGAAATAAAAGAGACTTCCAATCGGAAGTCTTTTTGCTTTATTCTGTCTTTAATTCTTGGTTTTCCTTAGGCTCTTCCTTAGGAGTAGTATCCTTTGCAAATGAGCTCTTAAGATAGAAATATCCAATTAGAGCCCCAACTATGGCAATAATAACACCTGCAATAAAAGCGGCATACCATTTTTCAGTTATACACCAAGCACCAGCTGCGTAAATAATTATACCAACTACTGTATAGCTAATTACAAGAATTAGGTTCTTTGTCTTTTCACTCATATTGAATACCTCACTTATTCACTAATAATATATCACTTTTTATTATTTATTGCTAGTATGTAATAATTACTAAAGCCGCTTCCTCATTATCCTTAGAAATCTTAAAGTCAGCTCTAGATTCACCCATCTTCTTATAAACCTCTATTTCAGAGCCTGGTCTTATTTCACTCTTATAATGAATATCTAATGTTAAGATATGATATTTATCAAAGAATTCTAAGCCTAATGAGTCAGAAATAAATCTAAAATAAGCCACATTATTTACATGTCTTGTCATATCTAAATCTGAATATAAAACTGGTCTTTTAATTACAGAATCATATTCATCTACAGGTGTATTAAATACTGTAGATTCCTCTTTCCATTCCGCATCACTTGGGAAATTAATAGATGATAATCTAACAATTCTTCTTGTGTCTCTATTAATTACACACATCTCTAAATAAAATCTACCCTTTAAATTATCAGTGCTTGCGGAACGAAGCTCTGTTTTAATAACAAGCTTACCAGATTTAATTGAAACAAATGATGATTCCATAATTAAATTATCATTCCATTCAGGATACTGAACAAAATCGGCATGGCATTTAGTAAATACCCATGCACAATTATAATCATTCTTTAAAGCTACATTATCCTTCTTTAAGGTAGCTAAAAATTCAGTTACCATTTCCTGCTGGTAGGTAAAGGCACCTGTAATTGATAATTCAGCTTGTGTGTTGGCATGATCTGCAGTTACATTAACCTTTTTGTTATATACATATTTCATACTATTTCCCCCTAAAAAATAAAAGGAATGTCATCCATTCCTTTAATAATTTAAAACTGAGTCAAAAATAAGATGGAATGTTGATAGAATATTCTCATCATTATTTTCAATTGCCTTACTTGCAATTCTTTGGCATACAGATAATGTTGAATCCTGCATGATCATAAAGAATAAGTCATAATCTATTCCGGAATAGGTATTTATAGCATTTCGTGCGGCAGTAAATAAAGGTACTAGCTTATCATAATTACTGCGCTGTCTTGCATAAACACTATCATCAAATAGCTTATTCGTTCTAAATGAGCTGTAGTAGTGAATGTATGAATAATTCTTTGCAAAGAAATCCACATACTTTCTCCATACCTTGTAAATAAGGTTTGTCATTCTATCTATAGATGTTAAGTCAGATTCAGTATAATCTACTGATACAGCTTTAGCTGCCTTAGCGTCGATATATAGGAAGGTTTCAACTAATAAATTGTCCTTTGTTTTATAAATCTTATAGATATTAGATTCACTTGTCCCGGCATTTTTAGAAACACTGATTGTACTAATCTTACCAATAAAGCTGTTTTTAGCTTCCTTGATAACGGCTTCCATAATCTTCGCTTTTGTATCCAACTTTCCTTCACCTCTTTTTGAGTGAGTACTAACTCACTTTAATTGTATTCTTTAATACAACTATTGTCAAGGCATAATGGGAATAAAATTAATTTAACCAAGTGAGTGAAAAAATATGTAAAAAATCGACAGATTAAGGATTTTTTCTGTCGATTTTTGATAAATTATTCTGTTTCTAAAAGAGCTCTAGGATTACCTAATTTTTTAGCCTTATTCATCCACATTTCATAATCCTTTTGGCTCTTTTTTGTACCCTTGCCATCTTTGTACATTAATGCAACATAATACATTGCCTCATCAAATCCTGCCTTAGCTGCAGATAGCATATAAGGGAAGGCATCTAGATAGCTACCAACCTCACTAAATGACATTGCGAGATTATATTTAGCACGAGGTGTACCCTTTTCCTTAAGCTTTGCCTTACATTTAGCAAGCTTAGATATTGCATAATGATTTGCATAATAGATACATAGCTCATAATCAGCTAGGCTATATCCTAAATCAGCTGCCTTAGTAATTAGCTTAATACCAAGCTTTTCGTCCTTATCGATTCCATCACCATTAAAATAGGCAACACCTAAATAGCAGGTAGCTCTTTTATCCTTCTTATCTACTAATTCCTTTAGCATATCAAAGAATTTAATATTATTCTCCTCAACTACCTTGCCATAAGCATAGAATTCTGCATGTAATAGCTGATATTTTGGGTTTTCCTTAACTGTCTCGTATATTTCCTTATATAAATCATCAGAAGCCTTTAAATTTAAAAATTCAGCTTCATTTACATAATATTCATTAATAAATTCATCTACTGTTTCACATTCAGTAATAATATTATTTTCATCATCTAAAAATCTTTTCATATCAATCCCTCATTAATTTGTATATTCATCATAATAATTATTTTCTTCCTTATTACAGAAATAAATACAAAATGATAATGTAGTTGCAATAATAACTATCGAAAGCCCCATCACTGATCCTATAAATACATCTACTAAATTAAAAGCTATATCGATAGCTAGGAATGTAATAGCTGTAAGTAAATATCTTCTATTTGATAATGCAAGAATACCAAGAATTAATATAACGATATTAATACCAACCCAAATGACATCTGTATAATTAAATGTACCGTTATGAATATATTTTGCAATATCGGCTAAATCTCCAAGTGTATAGAATGAAAGTGAAGCTGCAATCATATTTTTATCTAATGTTCTTCTAATTGCAATTGCAATTAAAAATAATGTTGAAGTAGTAATAACACCATATTTAATTGTTGATACTAGATATGTAAATGCATAATTACTTCCAGCCTCATTTCGAATATCAATATAAATATTAAGCTGTTGTAGTGTTGCACTAAGACCAAGTGCTAAGGCAACAAATGCTAATACTGTACAAATTTTATATTTATTTTGACTAATTTTTTCAAGCATAACAAAATCCTCCCGAATAAAATTATACATTAATTTCATTAAATAGACAAAGAAAAATATGAGCGACCAAGTCGCTCATATTAATTAATCATCTAAATCAGCAAGATCCATGTGCTGGTAATATAATTCAATTGCTAGAACATGGGCAAAATTTAATAATACATCCATATCAAGATTTTGCCATACACGTCCTCTTGGATTTTCAGCAACATCAGCTCTAATATATCCAAAGAACTTACCATATACTGCAACCTCACAATAGATTACAGAATATATACCATTTTCAAGCATATCCTTAACTACCTTCTTATCTCCTACATCCTGAGCTGTAGAATTTAAGCAGAACATATTTAATGATGTATTAATAAGTCCTCCAATCTCTTCCTTTTTATAAAGCTTAAAATCTCGCTTTTTACATAGAGGATGGAAATATTCACAATATAAGCCATCATCATCTGTTAAGCATAAATGGTCAATCATGAAATAATTACCTAAGAAATTGATTGTTTCCTTAACTCCATTTTTAATCTTTTTACTCTTAGTTAAGGCATTGAATACCTTAGAATGTAAATACATAGAGCTTACAATCTTATCTCTTTCAGTCTTTAAATTAATACTGGCATGCTTCTCTGGAAGATAAATAATGAAGCAGTTTCTTCCTTTCATCTTACCACGGTATAAGGCCTTATCTGCAAGCTCAAATATACCATCCATATCTGTGGCATCCTTAGGGAATCTTGAACAACCAATTGTAACAGTAATACCCATTTCAATAAGCTTCTTATCTGCAAGCATATTAGGAGTACCTAGTGCTGTATGAAGATTTTGCCATACATCATCATAGTCCTCACAATCCTCCCAAATACCAATGAATTCATCGCCACCATATCTACCGATAATACCATGGTCTTCCATTAATTCCTTTAATGCTTCACCGAATTGGGCTAAAACATGGTCACCAAATAGATGACCATATCCATCATTAATATATTTAAAATTATCAAGGTCCATAATCATTAACGCAAATTTCTTATTTGAACCTATAAGTTTAGACATATATTCAATTACGTATTCTCTCTTTAATACGCCTGTTAATTCATCGAGTTTGTCATTTTTTTCTTCATAAATCTCATTTACCATAAGTAACACCCCTTCAAACTCAAATTGTAAATCGTTAATTATTAATATAATCATATAGGAAAAACTCAAAAAAGTCAATAAATGCCTAGAAAAAGGACCATTATTGACTTTAAGTTCATTAATTATGTTAATTATTTAATTCATCATAAATTTTAAGATACATATTATATGTTTTATCGTCGTAGCAATAACAAATAATTTCCTCTAATGAGCTCTTTTCCTTAGCAAAATCAAGCATTACCCCTAAGGCAATTCTTGTTGCATCAGCAAGAGGATAGCCATATACTCCTGTTGAGATTGCAGGGAAGGCAATAGATTTTAAATTATGCTCCTTCGCAAGGCTTAGGCTAGATACATATGCAGATTTTAAAAGCTTAGCATCATCAGGGCTTCCTCTATAAATTGGACCTACTGCATGAATGACATATTTACACATTAGCTTATAGCCCGGAGTCATTACAGCTGAACCAGTTGGGCAATACCCAATTTTTCGGCACTCCTCCTCAAGTCTATAAATACCAGCACCCTCAAAGATTGCACCACACACACCTGTACCAGGCATTAAGTTTCTGTTAGCCGCATTGACAATAGCGTCAGTCATTGCAAGTGCGATATCGCCCTTAACGAATTTAATCTCCATATATTTTCCCTCGCTACGCATATTTTCTAATATTATAGCATTATTTAATTAATATTAATTAAAATATTTCATCTTTTTAAAGGATTTATATTCAGGTGATTCTTCACCATTTGAATCTGGTAAGGAAATAATGATATATTTGAAATATTTTTTATATTCATCTATTAATTTTTCATATATTTCTTTAATAATACCTTGATTAATATTTTGATTAATTCCATATGATGATAATATTAAGCAATCAATATTATTAGCTGCAGATACCTCAAATACCTGCTTTAATCTATTAAAGAATAATTCCTTTAATTCTGTATCAACAATAAATATATTATTTAAATTAGGGGCAGCTGATGTTATTACATCTGAATCTACCCATTCAGTGCTCATTAATTCCTCAGGAATAACATTTTCCTTTTTAAAAATAGTAACACCTGGTGAATAAATAATCTTATTAGAATTTAAATAATTAGATTTCTTATTTAATCCATAATAATTTTCATATAAATTACCTGTTTCATCATTTAAGCAAGCAAATAATGTTGATACTCTAGCTAAATTCTCCTCACCACCAATAAATCCTGATAATACATTACCACCTGGGTGAGTACCATCACCAGAATTTAATATACCAAGCCTTCCATATGATGCATATGATCTTAAGGAATTTGTTGGATAATTTCTTTCTAAAATAATTTTAGCATCATTATCCTTTTCTACTTTATTTCCAATATAATCCTCATCATATAGCTTAGTATTAGCCTTAGTATTTTTAATAGAGCTAATTAAATAATTCTTTTCAATATATGAGGATCTAGTGTCCTTAAAGACATTTACTAAATCCATCTTAAGCTTCATTTCAGCCTCAAGCTCTACGATATTAGTTTTAAATTTATAGCTATTAACGTATCTTCTTTCTTCATTTTTAAAGGCTTTATATATTTCATCGTCATAACAATAAATATAAATATTTGCAAAATCATTATCATGAATTTTTTTATATTCATATAATGTTGATATTGCAATATTAGCCGCTAAATCATAAGGATAATTATAAATACCCGTAGAAAGTGCTGGAAAAGCGACACTTAAGCATTTATTTTCAAGTGCTAAATTAAGAGCTGAAATATAAGCCTCTGCTAATATTAAATCATTATCCTTATCATTTTCATGATAGATTGGACCAACAGTATGAATAATATATTCCGCATCCATATCAAAGCCAGGAGTTATTACTGAAGAACCAGGCTTACAATATCCAAGCCTACTACACGCTTCCTTAAGCTTATCATAGCCAGCCTTATTAAAAATGGCCCCACATTCACCAGATGCGGGAGAAAGCCTAGAATTAGCTGCGTTTACTACTGCGTCTACAAGCGCATTAGTAATATCTCCCTTCACAATAATTATGTTCATAAATTATTCTTCCTTTTTATCTACTAAATACTGATTTTCAAAATCAAATTTATTCTTTTCCTTAATTATCTTTTTAAATTCACTATTATCAAAGCCTAAAAGCTCTAATATGCTACATAAGACATTATCAGTAAATGCAATAATTTCACTATATTCCTGATATACATCAATTAAAGATATAATCATATATCCACTGGCATGAGATAAATTAACTGATTCATCATAAATCATTCTGATATATTCAGTCAACTTATCATCAGTCATAATATCACTGAATTCATCAAAATCTGTATTCTTACCACTTGCCTTATTATAAAGCTTATTTAAATATTCAAATGTAGCCTTAGTCTTAGTTTCAAGTGTTTCGCTAAATAAAAAGACCTTATCAATAGCTAATGTAGAAACTAATTTAGCTGCCTCAATTAAATCAGGGTTATTAGTTTCCTTAAGAATATTAGCCTCAGTATTTACATAATTTAAATATCTTTGTGATAATGGATGATTAATAAAAAAGCTCTTAGAATATTCAAGTGTATTCTTATATTTAATTTCTATATTAAAGAACTTTTGCTTACAAATCATATATGCAATCATTAAAATAACTGCATTTAGCATGCCAGCATTATCTAGCTTATTATTAATAATCTTGTCATAATATGCTAATAATTCAGGATTATATTTTTCAATTAAATTACGATAATTAAAGCCTGGTGCTAAAAAAGGTAGCTCCTTATATATTTCATCTAATGATTTAGTGTTCTTCTTTAAATCATTAAAATGGAAATATTTAGTACCAAGAGTATCCTTATATTTATTA
>JAILEP010000118.1 GCA_024697825.1 Acholeplasmatales bacterium | reverse complement strand
TAGCTGGTATTAAAAACTTATCTTCCATAATATTATCCTTTCATAATTTTATGGAAGATAAGTTTTTAATACCAGCTAATAAAAAGGTGAGAGTTATAGTTGATACAGATGCTAAAAACGAGGTTGATGACCAATTTGCGATTGTACAAGCTGCCTTAAGTGATTCATTTGAAATTAAAGGCTTTATCGCTGCCCATTTTGGAACAGAAAAATCACCTCATAGCATGCAAGATAGCTATGATGAAATTAAGAAGGTTTTAAAGCTAATTAATAAGGATGATATTAATGTTTATCATGGCTCAATTGGTAAAATAGATGATATTAATAAGCCTGAGGTATCTGATGGTGTAAAATTAATAATTGATGAGGCATTAAAGGATGATGATAGACCACTATATATTGCCTTTTTAGGTGCGATTACCGATATGGCTAATGCTTTATTAATGAATCCCGAAATTGCAAATAGGAATATTAAGGTAATATGGATTGGTGGAAGAGATTATCCAAATGGAGGCTGGGAATATAATTTAAAGAATGATATAATAGCAGCCAATATTGTTTTTAATTCTAAGGTCGAATTATCACAGGTACCAAGAAATGTTTATCGTATGATGCCTGTATCTCATGCTGAATTATTAACTAAGGTATATCCATATGGAGAAATTGGTAAATATTTAGCATCTAATGTTATTGAATTTAATAATATCGATATTAAAAGACCAGCAGAATATAGAGTTCTTGGAGATTCCCCTGCAATAGGAATTATAATGTATGAGGATGCAGGAGAATGGGAATATAAAAAGGCTCCATCTTTTAATCCTGATATGACCTATAATTTTAATAATGACAATCGTTTAATTAAGGTATATAAAAATATTAATTCTAGATTTATATTAGAGGATTTATACGCAAAGCTTAAATTAAATTTTAGCTAATAAAAAATGGTATCACCAAAAAAGTGATACCATATTTTTTTACTTATGGAAATAGAAGATTGCGATAGTATTTGGACCACAGTGGCATCCCATTGTAGTATCAATTGGCTCTAAATATACATTAAGCCATGGATATTTTTCCTTTAATCTATCAACTACCTTTTGACATTCCTCAATATTATTAGTATGACCTACATAAATAGATCTTGAATCCTTATCAATTGTATTGTCTAAGGTTTCCTCCATAGAGGCAATTGCCTTATTCTTACCAATGAAGGTACCAGCCTTTTCAAGCTTACCCTCACTATTAGCCTCAATTACAGGCTTAAAGCGAAGAAGACGACCAGCAACCATGGCTGTATAATTAAGTCTACCACCCTTATATAAATGATATAATGAACCAATTGTGAAATTACTTGTTAATCTTTTAGCATAAGAATCTAAAACATCCTTAATTTCAGCTAAAGACTTACCCTCGCTAATTAATATTTCAGCCTCATCTAATAATAGCTTAATACCAATTGAGCCTGTTAAGCTATTAACAATTTCAATTTTAGCATCAGGATATTCATCTAAAACAATATCCTTAGCTAGAAATGCACTATTAAAGCTCCCAGATAAGCCCTTTGATAAGGCAATATATAAAACCTCATCACCATTTTTTACGACATCTGTAAAGGCATTTTTAAAGGCATCAGGTGATACACAGGATGTCTTAACTGTTGTGTCATGATCCTCAAGCTGATCATAGAATGCTTTAATATCAATATTATCAGTAACAGGATTTACCTCCTTACCATTAAGCTCATACTTCATTGGAACTATTGTAATATTTTTCTTTAAAGCATCAGCATTATTCATGCTGGAGCAAGAATCTAAAATTATCTTTATCATATTAAAAAACCTCTTTATATTTAAACTAAGTTAGTATATAATTAATGCAACACTTGTTGCACTAGGGGTATTGTAACACATAAGAATTTTATTTTTAATCAAATTATACCTCTTGAGTCTTAAATGCAACAAAAGGGGGTAAAATTCTCATGAGAAGTAAGGATTTTAGTAAGGAATGCTTTTATAATGCTTTAGTAGATTTAATGAAGGAAGAGGATTTCGATGATATTCAAATCAATGAAATCTGCCATAAGGCTGGATTTAATAGATCGACATTTTATAGAAATTTTGATTCAAAGATGGATATCCTAATGAGTAAATTTTTAGTAGAGGCTGAAAAATACCAGCAGCTAGTAAATGAAAGTGTAGATAAATCATTTATTTATAAGACAACTGAATTATTCAAGCTACTTAGAGTTAGCTACCATATCTTTATTCAAATGCGAAGAGCTAAGCTCGACCAGGAAATGTATCAGGTATTTTCTTTAATCTATCCAATAGATGATAAATTATCTTTTAGTCCATACGCTATGACATTTAAAACAGCTGGTGTTTATATGGTCATTATGAAATGGATGGAAAATGGCATGGTTGAAACTGATGAGGAAATGGCTTTATTGTTAAAGAATATCATCAATAATTGTAAAGTGTAATGAAACAGGCTCATGCCTGTTTTTTTATCAATATTTTAGGTCTATTTTCTCAAAATTTATTGTGATAGCATAATTACTGGTGATGTTTATGAAAATGGAAAATTTAAGCAAAAATGACCGTCCTAGAGAAAAGCTTAAGCTAAAGGGTGTAAAGGAATTAGCAGATACTGAGCTTTTAGCTTTGATTCTTGGGACAGGGACTAAGGATGAATCTGTTTTAGATTTATCAAGTAGGATAATTAAGGAATATGGATTTGAAAAGCTTTTTAAGATGAATATTAATGATATTAAAAAAATAAAAGGAATAGGAGATGCTAAAGCATCTATTCTTTCATCTGTATTTGAGGTTACAAGAAGAATTATTAGAAATGAAACATCAGATATTGCCTTAAGAGAGGCTAAGGATGTATTCAATTATATTTATCCATATTATTATATGCTTGAATATGAAGCTTTAACTGTCATCTATGTAGATGCAAAGCTTCATGTTATTAAGGAGGATCATTTTACAAGTAATAGTGTTGATTATATTGATATGAGCTTTAAAAAAATTATAGGTGATGCCATTAATTTAAATGCCTTTGGCATCTTTTTAGCTCATAATCATCCTCAAGGATCATTATTTCCTAGTGAGGCTGATATTGATTCAACTAGAAGGCTTACTAAAATATGTGAGGGATTAGGAATTCATTTTTTTGACCACTTAATTATTGCAAGAGGAATGTATTATTCATTTTCTGAGGCAACGAATAATCTTGTTAAATAAAGTTTTATATTATATAATACTTATGATTCGAGGTTATAGAAAATGCAATATTTAATACTTGCTTTAAAGGGTATGCTATTTGGTGTAGCAAATCTTATTCCTGGTGTATCTGGTGGTACAATTGCTGTTATTACAGGAGTATATGAAAAGCTACTTGATGCCATTAACAACCTTTTTAAGAAATTTAAAACATCAATTATATTTTTAGGAGTATATGGAATTGGAGCCTTAATTGCAATCCTTGGTGGTGCAATGACTTTAGATTGGCTTTTAGAGAATTTAGAGCTTCCGACATCATTATTCTTTATGGGTTTAATTATTGGTAGCTTTGGTACTATTAGAAAGCCAGTTAAGGGTAAGCTTAAATGGTATCATTATTTAATAATGCTTGCCTGCTTCGGAGTAGTAGTTGGCTTATTATTTATTCCATTTGGTTCAGGTACAGTAGGTAATCTAAAGGTATATGAATATTTTATTTTAGCTTTATGTGGCTTTTTAGCCTCAGTTGCGATGGTAGTACCTGGTATTTCAGGTATGATGATGTTCTATTTATTTGGATATTATGATGTATTAATGTCTGCCTTCTCAGGTCTTACATCAATGTCTTCAATTGGTTCAAGCATTTTAGTATTATTACCAATTATTATTGGTATTGTAATTGGTATATTTACTGCCGCTAAGGTAATAAGTATTTTACTTGAAAAATTTACTGTTGCTACATATGCTGGTATTATTGGATTTGTTATAGGCTCAATATTTGCATTAGCTTATAATGGTGGATTATTAGATGATTTAGTAAAAATCTTTAATAATTTCAATTATTTAAATAAATATGATGTAATTATCATATTTGGTAATCATACCTATTTTGAGCATTATTTACTTGTCTCATTAAGCCTTGTAATGCTATTCCTTGGTATGTTCCTAAGTGCTTTACTTTCAACATATCCAGAAAGAAAGGCTGAAAAGGAAGCCCTTCGTAAGCAACAGGAAGAGGAAAATAAGGCATTAGAAGCAGAAAAAGAAGAAAAGCGTCTAGAGATGAAACAAAAGCTTATGGAAGAGCTTGGATATCATGATGAGCCAATAAAGAATGAGGAAGATACTGAATGACTTTAGAAGAAAAAAAGGACTACGCTGCTAAATATAGGAAAACAGCCTTAAAGCTTGGCGTAGTATTTACAGTATTTATTTGTTTATTTGGTTTAATTATTTCTGCAATTGGAGTATTCTTTATAATCTATTGTGCAATTAATGAACAGTGGGTTGTAATGATCCTTGGTATAATAATGGTTCTTGCAGGTCTTTTAGATTTTGCCTTAGGTACTAGATTTAATGGCTACACAAAAAGAAGAATAGCTAAAATTAGTGATGATGAGGCAGCCTTTAGATATTGCAAGATTCATGGCTATAATAGAGAAAATATAACTAATAAGCATTAAAAAATGAGGTTCAAATGAACCTCAATTTTTTTTACTTATTCTTAGCCTTTTCCTTAGCTGCCTTCTGTGCAGCCTTTTCAGCAGCCTTTTTCTTTTCTTCCTTAGTCTTTGCATCTTCCATAGAAGCCATAACAGCTCTTACCTGCTTTTCAGAAGGAGTTCTACCCATCTGAGTCATCATAGCACGAATCATTGCTTCTGAGACAGGAGGATTTTTCTTAAGCTGGTTTGCAAAAATCTTTCTAGTGATGAAGAATGTTGCAATTGCAGTAACTAATAGAATCGCTATTAATATAAGGATAAACTGATAAATTTCCATTGTGATTGCTAAAATCATATATAAATCTCCTTTAAAATAAAATCAATAGTATTTTACTATTATTACATAAAAAATTCAATAGGCAACTATAAAAATAAGGCAGTTAAGACATTTTTGTCAAAGTTAGGAAAAACTAACTTAATAATACACTATTTTTGGTTAGTTTTCCATAACTAACGTTTTTCAAAAAAATATTGTAATAAAGCCGTTTTTTAACATTTACAAATTAAAACTTTAGTGATATATTTAAATTGTAATTAATAGTTATACAAAAAATTAAAGGAGGAAAACAATATGCCTAGAAAAGTAAATGAAGATACTTGTATTGGTTGTGGTGCATGTGCAGGTGAGTGCCCAGTTTCTGCTATTACTGTAGAAGATGTTTCTCACATTGATGCTGATGTATGTATCGACTGTGGAGCATGCCAGGGTGTATGTCCTGTTGACGCAATCGTTGAGGAATAATTAATCCTTATTATATAAAAAAACGGGAAGGAAAGCAGTACGCTAGGGGTAGCGTGCTGCTTTTCATTTTATAGGGTAAAGAAAAAGGTGAGTTATTACTCACCTTTATTTTCTTCATTTTGAGAAGCTTGCTTTAAAGCTTCAGCCTGTGCCTTCTTTTCTTTTTTAGCTTTCTTGAAATTATTTTCTGTACCATTTAATAATCTTACATAATTCTTTCTATGCTTTACAAGAATTAATCCTGCAAGGATAGACACGATTATACATACTACTAAATTTTGTTTTGCTATAAAGTATTCAATAAAGTTTGTATCAGTAATACCAAAGGCATATAAGATCCAGCATGTGATTGTAACTGTAAGAGCTGCGAATGTAGATGCTAGTGAAACATAGCCTGTTGCATATAATGTAATTAGGAATGCTACTAAGCATAGGATTGCTGCAAGAGGTGAAATCATAAGAATTACACCTAAGCTTGTAGCTACTGCCTTACCACCCTTAAACTTAAGGAAGATTGAGAAGCAGTGACCAAAGATTGCTGCGGCACCATATAATAGCATATCTAGCTGAAGGCTATTAGTCATGATTGGCTCTTTATAGAAGATACCTGTTGAATGTAGGATTCTAATTAGGATGATTACAAACATTCCTTTAAATACATCAAAGAAGAAGACTAGGAATCCAACCTTCTTACCAAGAACTCTAATTGCATTAGTTGTTCCTATATTTTTACTACCATGCTCTCTAATATCAACATGACAGATTCCTTTACCTATTAAAATACCAAATGGAATAGATCCAATTATATAAGATAGGCATAACAATAGTACTGCAATGATTACATTCCAGACATGAGTTGTACTTGTAAGTATATTTACCATATCTCTTACCCCTTTTTCTACCAAAACAATTATACTCTAGTATTAAGTATTAGTCAAAAAAATATAATAATATATAATATAAAATTAAATTTATTGAATTAATTGTTTCCATAAAAAAAACTTATGGTTTTTAAAAGCGATTTCATTGATTAAAAAAACTAATTTTGTTATGATTATATAGTGTGAAAGTGGTGATTTTATATGGCAAAAGATACATATAATGACGAATCCATAACAGTGCTTGAGGGTCTTGAGCACGTTAGAAAGCGTCCAGGTATGTACATTGGTTCAACAGATGAAAGAGGCTTACATCACCTTGTATGGGAGATTGTCGACAACTCAATCGATGAGGCTTTAGCTGGATTTGGTAGAGAAATTGTTGTAACAATTAATGATGATAATTCCATTACAGTTGAGGACTCTGGTAGAGGTGTACCTTGTGGTATGCACGCAACTGGTAAGAATACAATGGAAATCATTTATACAAAGTTAAATGCCGGTGGTAAGTTTGGTGGTAATGGCTATAAGACTTCAGGTGGTCTACATGGTGTAGGTGCATCAGTTGTTAATGCGTTATCAACATATATGGAGGTTACATCTTATAGAGATGGTGAAATCCATAGAATGAGATTTGAAAATGGTGGAAAGAATGTTTGTCCTATTGAGGATTTAGGTCCTACAAAGCGTACAGGTACAACAGTTACATTTAAACCAGATCCAATGATCTTTACTACAACTGTTTATAATTACGATACTATTAAAACTAGAATTAGAGAGAGTGCCTTCTTAATTAAGAATTTAAAGATGACTTTAAAGGATAAGAGAACTAAGAAGGAAGAATCTTTCGTATACGAGAATGGTATTACTGAATATGTTAACTTCATGAATATGGGTAAGAAGCCAACTCATCCAACTGCTTACTTTGATGGATTCTATGATGTTCCTGATACAAAGGAGAAGATTGAGGTTGAGGTTGCATTACAGTTCGTTGATTCATATAACGAGACTATTGTGTCTTTCGTAAATAACGTTAAGACTGGTGATGGTGGTACTCATGTAACAGGCTTTAAGAGTGCTTTAACAAAGGCTTTTAATGATTATGCTCATTCTAATAAGGTAATTAAGGATAAGGATAGCTTAGAGGGTACTGACCTTCGTGCAGGTATGACTGCAGTTGTATCTGTAAGAATTGGCGAAAAGCTTCTAGAATTTGAAGGACAGACTAAGGGTAAGCTTGGTACTCCAGCTGCTAAGGCTGCAGTAGATTATGTCTTATCTGAAAAGCTTGGCTATTTCTTAGTTGAAAATAAAGAGGTTGCAAATCAGATTGTTGCAAAGGCGTTAAAGGAAGCTCAGGCTCGTGAGCAGGCAAGAAAGGCTCGTGAGCAGGCTCGTATGGATAAGAAGGACAAGGGCGAGAAGAATATCTCTGCTAAGCTTGCTCCTACATCTGAAAAGAATAAAGAAATTAATGAATTATATCTTGTAGAGGGTGATTCTGCCGGAGGTTCTGCAAAGCAGGGCCGTGATAGACGTTATCAGGCAATCCTTCCACTTCGTGGTAAGGTTTTAAATACAGAAAAGGCAACTGCTGAATCTGCACTTAAGAATGAAGAAATTGCTACTATGATTTATACAATTGGTGCTGATTATGGTGTTAACTTCGATTTAAAGAAGTGTAACTATAAGAAGATTGTAATCATGACCGATGCCGATGATGATGGTGCTCATATTCAGGTACTATTATTAACATTCTTCTTTAGATATATGAGACCTTTAATTGAGGATGGTAGAGTATATATTGCGATGCCACCACTATTTAAGGTTACTAAGCGTGGTAAGAAGGAAGAAATCATTTATGCATGGAGTAACGAGGAAAAGGATAAGCTTGTTGCTCAGGCTAAGTGTCCGACATTAATCCAGCGTTACAAGGGACTTGGTGAAATGAATGCTGAGCAGCTATGGGAAACTACAATGAATCCTGAAACTAGAACATTAGTTCAGGTACATTTAGAGGATTTAGCTGAGGCTGAAAGCCAGGTTGAAATATTGATGGGTTCTGATTCAACTAGACGTAGAGAATGGTTAGAGAACCACGTATCATTTACACTGGAGGAGGAATAATATGGCAAAGGCACCTATTTCTAAAAAGCTTGATATGTTCCTCAATGAAAAATTTGAAGAAATTAAATTAGAGGATGTTATCGGAGATAGATTCGGTAAATATTCTAAATATATTATTCAGGAAAGAGCTATTCCTGATGTACGTGATGGCTTAAAGCCAGTACAAAGACGTATCCTTTATGGTATGCATGCCTTAAAGGTTACATCAACAGCTCCTTATAAGAAGTCTGCCCGTATCGTTGGTGAAGTAATGGGTAAGTATCACCCTCATGGTGACTCATCTATTTATGAAGCCTTAGTACGTATGAGCCAAACTTGGAAGATGGAGGTTCCTCTAATTGATATGCATGGTAACAATGGTTCAATCGATGGTGATGGTCCAGCAGCCATGCGTTATACAGAAACTCGTCTTTCTAAGAATGCAGATTATTTACTTGCAGATATTGATAAGAATACAGTTCCTTTTATTCCAAACTTCGATGAAGAGGAAATTGAACCAACTGTATTACCAGGTAAATTCCCTAACCTACTTGTAAATGGTGCGATGGGTATTTCATCTGGTTATGCAACTTATATTCCAACTCATAATTTAAATGAGGTTGTTGATGCAATTATTGCTAAAATCGATAACCCTGATTTAACATTAGATGAATTACTTGAAATTATGCCAGGACCTGACTTCCCTACAGGTGGTATCATCATGGGTAAGGATGGTATTAGAGATGCCTTCCTAACTGGTTCAGGTACTGTAATTGTTAGATCTAAATATCATGTTGAGGATATGAATGGTGGCGCTAAGCGTCTTGTCATTGATGAAATTCCATATGATACAGTTAAGAGTAAGACTGTAGAAAGAATGGAACAGCTAAGAATCGATGGAAAGATTCCTGATGTAGTTGAGGTAAGAGATGAATCAGGTAGAGATGGTATGAGAATTGCTGTCGATTTAAAGAAGGATGCTAATGAGGAAGCAATCATTAACTATTTCTTTAAGAATACTGATTTACAGGCTAATATTAACTACAATATGATTGTAATTTGTGATAGACGTCCAATGAGACTTGGTATATTACCAATTCTTGATGCTTATATTGCACATCAAAAGGATGTTATTACAAATAGAACTAATTATGATTTAAATAAGGCTAAAAAGAGAATTCACATTGTTGAAGGTCTTATCAAGATGGTTGATATTGTTGATCAGGTTATCGCAGTAATCAGAAAATCTAAGAATAAGGCTGACTCAATTGATAATTTAGTTAAGGAATTCGATTTCACTCCTGAGCAGGCTGAGGCCATCGTTATGATGCGTCTATATAGCTTAACTAACCAGGATGTTGAAGCTTTAAGAAATGAATTTGATGAATTAACTAAGGCTATTGAAAGATACAATAAGATTTTAGGTAGCCAAAAGGAATTATTAAAGGTTATTAAGAAGGAGCTTCAGGAAATGAATGAAGCCCTAAAGTGTGACCGTAGAACTGAAATCAGAGATGAATCTGCAAAGATTAATATCGATGAAACAGATTTAGTATCTAAGGAGCAGACTATGGTTTGTATCTCAAGAGATGGTTATCTTAAGAGAGCTAACCTTAAGGCCTATAATGCAGCTAAGACTAATGGCTTAAAGCAGGATGACTCAATTTTATATTTACATGAGGCATCTACACTTGATACATTATTAATCTTTACAACACTTGGTAATTTCATATATTTACCAGTTTATAAGATTCCTGAATGCAAATATAAGGATGTCGGTACATTCGTTTCATCTTTAGTAACAACTGCACCTAAGGAAAAGTTTGTATCTGTATATTGCTTAAGTGACTTTACTGGTGGTGAGCAGGTATTATTAGTATCTAAGAAGGGTGCTATTAAGCAAACTTTATTATCTGATTTCCAGGTATCTAGATACACTAAACCAGTTCGTGCTATGAAGGTAGCAGCTGATGATGAATTAGTTTGTACAGCTATGACTAAGGATCCGCTTGAAATTATGTTATTTACTCACAATGCTGAGGCACTTAGATTTAGAGCTACTGATGTAGCACTATATGGTACTAATGCTGGTGGTGTTAAGGGTATTAACTTTAAGGATAAGGATTATGTAGTTTCAGGTATTTATTGTAATAAGAATGATGATTTTGTCGTTGTTACATCAAGAAATACAGTTAAGAGAATGAAGGTTGAGGAGGTACTCCTTACTAAGCGTTCTAGATCAGGTCAGCGTATCATTAAGAATGTTAAAGCTAACCCTTATTATGTAATTGATGCAGAAAAGATGACTCCAAACCAGTACAAGGAAAATGTTCCTATCTACCTTGTTTATAAGAATGGTAATGATCAGATTGATGCATTCTCATTAAAATATAATGTTTCTGATTCAGGTAAGCAGATTGATTCATCTAATCCTGAATTAAAGGAATTATTAAAGGTGTTAATCAAGGAGCCTGAAAAGGCAGATGTAAATCCATCTCCTGAATATCTTGAGGAGCCTAAAAATACCGATATTTTCGATTTCACATCTGATGGTGCAGATTTAGACGAGAAGCCTATTACAGCCCCTAAAAAGGCAAATTCTGCCTCAATTTTCGATGAATTAGATGCAATACTTGCTGCCGAGACTGGTCAACCAGCACCTAAGGCAATTGATGATGAGCCTGAGGATAAGAAAAAGGATGACAAAATAAAGTATACTAAGATTTCATTATTTGATGATAATGATAATTAAAATGACTAAGTCCATACATTAGTATGGGCTTTTTCTTTCTATTAGTAGGCTATTGAACAGTTATTTCTTGAATTTTGATATGATAACATTTATAATATATTTAAGAAATTATTTTCTATGAAGGGATAATTATTATGGCACGTTATAAGAGAGCTAAATATGACGATTTAGAAATAGAAAATCCAAATCCCGAGGATTTAGAAGAAAAGACAGATCCTCATTCAATGGAAATCGTTGTAGACCGTATTGAGCATGGCTTAATCGGAGCGTTAAGAATTGAAGATAAAATTAATAAGCCTTTCTTTATACCAGGTGATATTGTACATTTACGTATCCCTGCAAGATTACAAAAGAGTGATTTCATTCTATATAAGGTTGAGGAAGAATATTTTCTTAGACGTATTATTAAGTTTGAAAATGAAGATATTTTTATTGCTGGAGACGCTGAAAGAGAATACCATAAAATCCGTAAGGAAGATGTAGTAGCTAAGGCTATTGCAAGAGAAAGAAAAACTAAGTGGTTAACTATTTCAGGATTCGTTAAGAAAAAGAAATTCTATGTCTTTAGAAAGGTATCACTTGCTAAGCTAAGACTTGGCAACCGTGTTACTACTTATGACCAGGATATCAATAACGAGGCATTTGAGGCAGCTATGCAGAATATGGAACAGCAGGCAGCAGAACAGAAAAAGCAATTCGTTATCAATATCGACCTTGATTCAGACTTATCATCATTCCTTGATCCAGATGAGCTTGCAAGGGAATGGTTAGCTGAGGAGCAGCCTGAGGTTGTTGAAGAGGAATACGAAGAGGATGACATTCAGTATGTCGATGAAAATGGTAATCCATTAACAGCTGAGGAAATTGAAGCCTTAAAGGCTGAACAGGCTGAGCTTGAGGTTACAGCAAATGAGGCATCAGAGGTTACTGATCTAGCTAGTGAAGAGGAAGCTATAGATGAATCCGCTGAAGATGCAGCTGAAGAAGCTGTAGAAGAATCTAATGAAGCAGAAGCTATCGAAGCTAGTGAGGAAGAATCTTCAGAGTCTTCTGATGATACAGAAAAGACTGAAGCTGAATAAAAAATTACAATAGGCACCGAAAAGGTGTCTATTTTTTTATCTATATATGGTAAAATAATAGTAGTAAATATGATTTCGACGGGCTATCTAGTTTTAAATACTATTAATAATTAAATATTTTAAAAAGAAATCTAGTTTTATTTATTAGATTAGTTTTGAAATAAATTTTTTTAAGAAAAATGGCTTACTTTTGCCTAAATTGAGTTGTTTATTGTAGACTTTAAGCAAAATAGTGCTATAATGTAATGTTACGGAGGTGAAACTATGAAGGTAAAAATTGATGGTAAAACACTCGAAATTAATGAGCCTACAAGGGTTTTACAGCTAATTGATAACAGTGATAGACGTTATGTTGGCTGTACTGTAAATAACCGTTTAAAGGACTTAAAATACATTTTACAATGCGATAGTGAGATCGAATTAGTTGATTTAACGATGTATGATGGATCAAGAATTTATCAATCTACGCTTAGATATGTCGTTGCGATGGCTGTTAAAAACATCTATCCAAAGGCTAAGGTTACATTCAATTACAGTGTTTCAAGAAGTATTTTTGCTAGTGTATCAGGCTTGGGGCACGCATTTACAAGTGAAAACCTAGATGCAATTTCAAAAGAGGTTAAAAGAATCATAGATGCAGATATGGAAATTGAATATCTGACTATGACTAAAAAGGAGGCTATGGAATATTATGAATCCATAGGCTATATAGACAAGGTTAAGGTACTAAAGTACCGTAAGCAGGCTGAGGTGCACATGTATAAGTGTGGGGATTACATGAATTACATGTATAGCTATATGCTACCTAGTACAGGCTACTTACATACATATGAGCTTAAGCTTTATACACCAGGCTTTTTAATCCTTTATCCAAGAAGTGAAGCGGGTGGAATTCCTGCATTTAAGGATGAAAGAGTGTTTAGAGAAGCTCTTAGAGAGGCTAATGTTTGGGCTAATACAGCGAATTGTGATTCGATCGATAGAGTAAACGAGATTATTGAAAATGGTGATGCGCTAGAGTTTATTAATATGTGTGAGACTAGACATAATGATCAGCTTACTCACTTAGGTGATGAGATTGTTTCAAATGTAGATAACATCAAGCTTATTTGTGTTGCAGGACCTTCATCATCAGGCAAAACTACATTCACAAATCGATTAAGAATTGAGCTTAAAACTAGAGGCTATGAGCCACTTATGATCAGCATGGATGACTATTACAAGGTGGATTTGGAAAAATATCCTGTAGATGAAGATGGTAATCCTGATTTTGAGCATATTGAAGGTCTAGATTTAGAGCTTTTTGATAAGACCCTATTCAATCTTATCCAGGGCGAAGAAACGCTTCTTCCAAGGTTTAATTTTAAGAACCGTGAAAGAACATTTGTAGGACCTGTGAGATTAAGAAAGAAACAGCCAATTTTAATTGAGGGTATTCATGGCTTAAATCCAAAGATTGCACCAAGTATTTCAGATGAGAATAAATTTAAAATTTATATCGCACCAATTGGTCAGTCTAGAATTGATTCTCATACACCAATTTCAATTTCTGATATGAGACTTATCAGAAGAATGGTCAGAGACCATTACACAAGAGGATTTGATATTGAAAGAACAATCTTCCTATGGAACTCTGTAAGAAATGGTGAATTCAAGTGGATTTATCAGAATCAAAACAATGCAGACTTCGTCTTTAATTCGGAGCTTTCTTATGAGCTTTGTGTTATGAAGAAGCATATTGTACCGCTACTTGAAAAGATTGGCCCTGAAAGCTCTGCTTATAATACGGCAAGACGTCTTATTAAGTTCATGAAATATTTCGATGATATCTCTGATAAATGGGTTCCATGTAACTCAATTTTAAGGGAATTTATTGGTGACTCAATCTTCTACACAGAAGACAAGATTTAACGAGCATGAAAATTGCTCGTTTTTTCTTTTAACTGATAGATTTTTGCTTTTGGATTTGATATAATTAAATTTGTGGAAGTTTGAGGTGAGACAGATGAAGTGTTTAAGTAATCTGCAAAGACTAAACTATCCAGCAGATCTTGTATATAAGATTTCTAAGCTTTATTCATTTAAGGGCAAGGATTTCTATTACGAAGATGTGCTTAAGGCTAGTCTTGCAAAGAAAATTGAAAATACCATTGCTAAAGACACAATAAATGCCGTTAAATTGCTTGATTTAAAGGTTACTGATAACAGAGTCAAGTTAATTGTAAAAAGCGATTCTGAGCCAAAAACAAAGGATGAGACAGTAGTTGCGAACATCAAGAAGGTATTCCAAATTATTCAGGAGAAGGGTACTGACCTAGAATTAACTAGTAACGAGTTCTTAATGCTTGCAGATAAGATTTTTAGAGACAAGAAGGCTGTCAGATATCGTAGTGATAAGGTCGAGGTAAGGGGCGAAACATTACTACCTGAAATTAAAAATGTTTCAATGCGTGACCAGATGGAGGAAGCAATTAAGCTTTATAAAAACAATCTTGTAATGGCTAGAATTGAGCCTACTCAGGTTATAGCAAATTTCTATATCGACCTACTTCATATGAACTGCTTTACTGATTACAACGAGTTCATTGCGTTAATGATTTTATACTGCTTACTTGTAAGTCAGAGATTCAATCTTTTTAAGTACATTAGCTTCTTTGAAAAGTATGACGAAAAGAAGGTTGAATTTGAGGGTGCTGTATCATCAGCTGCTCATGACTGGGAGAATGGTTTTTCAGAAACTAGAAACATCAACAGTGCTATTATCAACCTGATGCTTGAGGGCTATCAGGAGGTTGAAAATATGGTCAACACAAAGAAGTTCGAGAAGGGTATGACTAAGATTGATAATGTCCGTGGAGCTATTATGCATCTACCTGGTGACACATTCACTAGAGAGGATATTAAGAGGGTTGCACCTGACCTTTCTGACTCTACAATCAACAGAGCTTTAGAGGCTCTTAAGAAGGATGGAAAGATTGAACTTATGGGTGGCGGTAGATCTGCTGTATGGGTAAAGAAGACAACAGATGAAGTATTATCATATGCCAATAAGCAGATGAGTATATTTGAATTTCAACAGGAAAATTAGACTAAAATGAGGCTGAATTAAGCCTCTTTTTTTTCGCTTAAAAATGGCTTAAAAACAGGGGCTTTTTATCCCCCTTAAAATGGGTACTCGAAAAAAATTCAAAACCCATCTAGTAATGAAAACCAAGTGAATTATAGAAAATAAACAAATTAACAAGAATTAAATACTAGATAGAATAAAACAAGAATAATGTCTAGTTTAAAAACACAATATTTTGAGGTCTTTTTATAGTTTCCTGAGTATTAATTTTCGCTCAGATTTAGCTTGATTAGGTAAATCTAGTCAGTAATAGTTGAATAATTAAAAAACACTTATATAAAGCAATTTTGGGGCATCGAATCGACATGTAGAAGTGACTGAAATAACGATTCTCGATCTCTCAAAATTAATGACAAAATTTGAATTATTGATTTTTGGTAGGACTTAACATGCTTATGACTAGAGTATGACTTTTAATTGATTGATTCTGGCCTTTTAAAATTATGAAAATCACATATTAGATAATCTCAAAAAATATAGTTAATTATAGAACTCTATAGTAGTCAAAAAAATATTTCGATTTGTAAATGGTTTTAAATACTAGATAAAATAATAAAATGAATTAGATTTTTATAATATGACAAAAATAATGTCTATTTATTTTTTATGAAAACTTTTCATTAAATATAGTTAAAAATCTATCTCATACACATAAGTGATAAAAAATCAAAAAATGAATCAATTCAAATTCCAATTATAAAAGCTCAATAATTAAAAATTTTACAAAACACAATTATCAAAACTGGCTTGAAAATAAATATACATTATTTATGTTAAAAAGAAAATAAGCAATATTGACCATTGAAATCAGGGGGATCGTAGCTTTGGGGAGTATATTAACCAGAAGGAGAAGAAGAGAACCGTATTTTTTGACTACCTTATATGGTTATCACAATAAAAACAATTATAACAAAAATAATGTCTAGTTTATTTTAATGAGCATATTACGCGCGCGTATATACGTTATATATAAGCTATATAAACGATCCTCAACATGTATGGATATGCATAGGGCAAAAAATAGGGTATTTTTGACACATTTTTAGTATGAAATGTGGAAAACTCAGAAAAAACAACCCCCTCATGTGAGTATGAAAAGAAGAAGATGGCTTACCTACGCAAAGAAGTCGCTTCGTAGAATCTGGTCACCCTTAAAAGCAGTCGCTTCGAGGTTAACAGTCCGATATGGCGAGTGAAGCATCCAGGTGGAGATTTACCCAAAAAGCGATTTTTCGATTTTCGATAAAAATAGCCCTCAATCCTTAAATCTACTCAAATGAAGTAGTGTGAGTAGAATTCTAGGGCTTAAAACACCCCAAAAACCTCAATAAACCTACTCAAATAACCTATTCACCCTCTTTTAATTAGGAAAAAAGGGTATTTTTGACAATTTAATTAAGTTATCATAATATATATTATGTTAACCATTTGATAATGTTTTAGGTAAGCCGTTTTCTTGTATAATGTGAGTTTTGTTGATAAGTTGAAAACTCTTTTTCTCTTTGAAACCGCTTTTTCTATCTAAAATCTGGCCATTTTTGGTTTTTAAGCATCGAATTCCAATTAAACGGTTGATTGACCGCTTTAAACTCGTTTTTTACGCGTTCCTCGAAAGTCCATTTTTCAGGATGAGCGCGTTGAAATCGGGTATTTTTGACTTAAATCTACTCAAATTTCGAATTTGAATATGAAATAATTGTTTTTGCTGATCTATAGGAAAAATGGGGTTTGAAACCAGCTATTCTCTGACTTCATGAGAAAACGCTTATGAAAAGCTTTCAATTACCGCAATTATATTGTCTAATATTGTTGTTTGAAAGACTTTATGTATTTAAGCTAAAATCTGATACAAAACTTATCTATCTTGTATTGAATACTAGATAAATAGGCTAAAAACCTATTTTTTGAATCGTAATTTTTCAGCAATCGAAATGGACGATTTTGAATAATCCTCTGCTTCGATTTCTAAAATCATTTTATATATGATGGACTGCATTTTCTATAATTGTTTATTTAATTAGTTTTTAATACTAGATAAATAACGAAATATTTTTAATCACTGTTTTGGTTAAAAGTTATGTTTTAAAAACTCTATTTTAGAATACAGATATCCATGAGCTGTATCTCATCTACTGGTTTCTGATCTTATTTGCACTCTCTTTTTATCTATTTGATATTATGAATATTGTTCTCGTTTTGAATACTAGATTGATGACGAAATTTTTTCCTCATCATACCTCTTGCATTACACCTGCCTTAATTTTTAACAATCGAATAATTGATTTTCGGATATTTCATTATTCACTCGCTAAAATTGATGCTTAAAAATGCATATATAATCCTATTTTTGTATATCTATTGTTTGTGCCCTAAAATAGATATAAATGGCTTAACTAAAACCTTTATTTTGATTTATAAAAAAGTTAATTATGGCCTCTTAAAAATCCTTAAAAAATCGCCCAAAAAATAGGCCTTTTTTAGGTTTTTCCTGGAAATTGATCTATTTCTCTGGCTTTTAACTATAATCTTCGATAATCCTATTTTTGCCACTTGTGACTAGCTTATGAGTGGGTTTAAAAAAATTCGATTCTTAATTCGTTTTGCTTATCCTATTTTCTTTTTATTTTATTTATCTTATCTAGTCTTTGATACTAGTTGCGTTTTGAAATTTTTTTGACTACCCTCTCTAGATACCCTTATATAGGTAGGCGATTGATTATAGTGCTTATATGCTAAAAAGCTCTAAAATAGGCTATTTTTTCACGCATCGAGAATTAAAAAAGCGGGTATTTGCCCGTTTCGATTGCTATTTTATAAAAGCGATTTCGCCCTTATACGTAGTATAGTTCTATAATGCATGTTTTAAAATAACCCTTAAAATTCCGTTTTTAAGGCGTTTTTAGGTATTTTCTCCTATACTCGAATGTACGCAGCGTAAAAACGCAAAATACAAGAAAAAAACAGGCCTCTCGACCTGTTTATCTCTTAGAATGAATCCTTTAGAATCTGTAATGCCATATCGTAATCGACTGTGATTATATCCTTTAAAACTCTCTTACCCTTAAACATTG
This sequence comes from Acholeplasmatales bacterium, assembly GCA_024697825.1. Classification (GTDB taxonomy): domain Bacteria; phylum Bacillota_I; class Bacilli_A; order Acholeplasmatales; family Anaeroplasmataceae; genus Anaeroplasma. Next base: position 11,351 of record JAILEP010000118.1, on the reverse strand, counting down.
TGTTGTATGCAAGGGCTTCTAAAGTGTCTTCCTTAACTCCAAGCTCATGAAGTGTAACTGGCATATCAAGCTCCTTAAAGTATGTCTTAAGAGCCTGAATACCATCCTCGATATCTTTAGTTTTATTGTCAGTTGGAGTGATTCCCATAACCTCATATGAGAACCTTAAGAAACGATCTGGACAAGCCTTGTAGGCCTTCATAGCCCACTGTGGCCATAGGGCTGCAAGACCAGCTCCATGAGCAATCTCAGGATACATTCCAGACACCTCATGCTCAATCTGATGAACACTCATAACGAATGGTCTACCAGCTCCTGTAAGACCGTTATGAGAAAGACTATTAGCCCACATCAATTCAGCTCTTGCGTCATAGTTTTCAGGCTCCTTAATTGCAACCTTACCAGCATCGTAAACTGCCTTTAAAAGACCTAGTGCGATATTGTCTGTAAGCTCTGTTGCAGGGCCTACTGAGAAATAACGCTCTAAGGTATGCATCATCGTATCTACGATTCCACAGCCTGTTTGGAACTTACTTACTGTGTAAGTGAGCTCAGGATTTAAGACTGAGAAAAGACATCTGTTAAGCTCAGATGTGAAGCCTCTTTTTTCGTTAGTTTCATCGTTAGTAATAACGCATGAATTTGACATATCAGAGCCCGCTGCCGCAATTGTTAGAATTGAGGCAACTGGAATATGATCCTTTGGGGTAGCATTTTTAATACTAAATTCCCATGGTGAGAAATCTACCTTAGCACCTACAGCGATTGATTTAGCTGAATCTAATACAGAACCTCCACCAATTGCTAAAATAAGCTCTACCTTTTCCTTCTTGGCAAGCTCTACGCCCTTTAAAACTAGTGATAGCTTTGGATTAGGATCTACACCACCTAATTCAACGTATTCGATTCCGTTTTCATCAAGCTTAGCTTTAACTTTAGTTAAAAGACCCGATCTAATTACAGAACCTTTGCCATAGTGTAGCATTATTTTCTTGAATCCGTACTCCTTAACGATGCTACCGATTTTATCTTCTTCTCCTTTACCGAAAAAGATTTTAGTTGGAGTGTTATAAATAAAATTTATCATGCTTTAATCAAGCTCCTTTAAGAAAGATTTGCCAATTGGAGGCATCTCTACACCGAAGTTTTCAGCTATAGTTGCGCCGATATCTGCAAAGGTTTCTCTAGTGCCTAAATTTCCGCCACCTAAGCCATTTTTATAGACGATTAATGGCACGTATTCTCTAGTGTGATCAGTACCTGTCCAGGTAGGGTCGTTTCCGTGGTCTGCGGTTATGATTAGTAGGTCATCTTGTTTTAATAACTTAATCAACTGGTTTAAATCTCTATCAAACTCCTCCAAAGCATCCTTATACCCCTTAGGGTTACGTCTGTGTCCATATAAGGCATCGAAGTCTACTAGGTTAGAAAAGCATACACCTGTGAAATCTCTGTTTTTGGCTAAATCCCAAGCTACCTCCATACCATTATGGTTAGAAACGGTTCTATTTGATTCAGTAATACCACAGCCATTAAAGATATCGCTAATCTTACCAATTGAAATTACATCAAAGTTCTTCTCCTTAAGAGAATCTAAAACAGTCTTACCAGTTGGAGATACTGCATAATCATGACGATTAGTGGTTCTAGTAAATGTATCTGCAGTTTCACCTACAAATGGTCTTGCGATAATTCTACCTACTAAATATTCCTCTTTCATACAGATTTCTCTTGCAATCTTACAACAGCGATATAGCTCATCTAGACCAAAATATTTTTCGTGACAAGCAATCTGTAATACTGGGTCAGCTGATGTATAAACAATCATCGCACCAGTTTTAATATGCTCCTCACCTAGCTCCTTTATAATTTCAGTACCACTTGCGGCAACATTACCAATTACCTTGTGTCCTGTCTTTTCCTCAAGCTCATCAATTAATTCCTTAGGAAAGCCTGTATCTGTAAATGTCTTAAATGGCTTTTTAGTTTCAACACCCATAAATTCCCAGTGTCCTGCCATTGTATCCTTGGCATTAGATAATTCATCCATCTTACCATAATAGCCATAAGGCTCCTTAACTGCCTTTACGCCCTTGATATTTGTTAAATTACCATAGCCTAAGCCTTCCATAGTTGGTAGTGTAATACCACCCTGGCTTTCAGCTATATGAGCAATTGTATTTGCTCCATCATCGCCAAACTTATAAGATAGTGGTGCAGTACCACAGCCTACAGAGTCCATAACGATGACAAAAATTCTTTTGTACTTCATCTAAAACCTACTCCTCTCTATTGTCCGCTTTTGCAAGTGGATGGGCTTTATCATATTCAGCCCTAATCTTAGATTTATCTAAGTGTGTATAAATTTGTGTTGTTGATATATCCTCATGTCCTAGTAATTCCTGGATTACCCTTAGGTCAGTTCCATTTTGCAGTAAATGTGTCGCAAATGAATGCCTTAGGGTATGAGGAGATATCTCCTTAGTTATGCCATTGTCACTGGCAAGCTTTTTAATATATTTAAATACTGCCTGACGAGATAATCCTTCACCCTTATAATTTACGAATAAAAGATTTGAATTCTTTTCCTTTAATAAGGCTCCTCTACCATCAGTAATATAATTTCTAACGGCAGCCCTTGCATAATCTCCAAATGGTACCTGTCTATCCTTATTACCCTTACCGCCTCTTACAGAGATATATTGATCATTCCAGTGAATATCAGAAAGCTTCATATCTAAAAGCTCAGATATTCTAAGACCAGATGAATACATAAGCTCAATCATGGCACGATTCCTTAAATCAAGTGGCTCCTTACCATCAATTGAATTGATCATTCTATCCACCTCATCAACACTTAAAACCTCAGGTAATTTCTTTTCACCCTTTGGCGTATCAATATTTTCAGCTGGATTAGATTTAGTCTCATCAGTTTTAAATAGCCATTTATGGAATTCCTTAATAGCTATTATCTTTCTTGCGATAGATTGCTGGGAAAGATTTTTTCTTTTAAGAGACATTATGTATTTATTAATATCCTCTCTAGTTACATCCTCCTCATCCTCAATATGCTCATATTCATACATGAATTTTTCATATTGATAAAGATCAGTAAGATAGGCACTAATAGTCTTGCTAGATAAATTCAGATTATCCTGCAGATAATATTCAAAATCCCTTATACGATAAAATACAGGCTCCCTTGTCTTTTCTATTCCTTCCTGTCTTTTCATACAAATTCACTCCATACAATATTTCCTAAAAATAATTTATTTTCAGGAATTCTAATATTATCACCAAATACCTCTAAAAGACCACGATTAATTAGCTGAATAATGACTGGAAAATCATCAAATGGTGAATTATGATACCTTTTTTGGTACTCAGTAATTGAAATACCCTCTACTAAACGCAATCCTAGCATCATAAATTCGTTTTTCTCGGCTTCTAGTGTAATTGTCTCACAATCATCTAAAAACTCGTCAAAATAGGAATTTAAGCCCCTGTGATTAGTATATCTAATCTTGTTGATGAAGCCTGAAGCTCCAGCCCCAATACCTAAATATTCCTTTTCCTCCCAGTAGAGCTTATTATGAATAGATTCATATCCAAGCTTTGCATAATTAGATACTTCATAATGCTTGTAGCCTTTTTTTCTTAAATAATCATTTATGAAATCATACATGTCAGCACATAAATCATCGTCTAAGGGTTCTATTTTACCCTTTTCAACCTGATATGACAAGACTGTTTTATCCTCAATTATTAAGCTATAGCAGGATAAATGAGTAGGATTAAGGGATGTTACAAAATCTAAATCATCCTTTAATATATCCAAATCAGTATAAGGAATACCAAAAATTAGATCACAGTTAATATTATAAATACCTACATATCTAAGTAGGTGAACTGCATTTTTAATAGTTTCCTTATCATGATGTCTATTTAATATCTTAATTGATTCAGGATCTACTGTTTCTACTCCAAGAGACACTCTGTTGAAATTATAATCGAATAAAAGGTCACATAGCTCCTCTGTAACGAGCTCAGGATTGAGCTCAATTGAGTTTTCCTTAGAATTAAGTAAATAGGGCTTAATTCTTTTAAAAAGCATTTCTAGAGCCTCTAAGCTAATCGCATTAGGGGTTCCACCACCAATATAAACAGTTTCAATATCCTTTAGCTCATTTTCATAATAATCAAGCTCTTCAATGACCCTTTGAATATATTTATCATATAGCTTAGGGTCACATAATCTCTTCGGGAAGTCACAATATGAGCAGATTGATTTACAAAAGGGAATGTGTATATATAATCCTCTCATAGTAATTTTTTGAATAATCTATAGGCATTGTTATATAGAATATTCTCCTTTTCCTCCTCACTTAAGATTTCAGATTCTAAAATATATGTATAAGAATCCTTATAGGTAGTATTCTTCATCGCAGATGGAAAATCAGTACCCCAAAGGATTTTATCACTACCTACAATATCGATTGCAGTACGTAAATAATCCTGTGTTTCTAAGAATGGATATGGATCCTTTACGTTATTGTATAGGCTTGCAATATCAAAATAGACATTCTTAAGCTTTAACATATTCATATTGTTAATTAGAATATCTTTATTGTCATGCTGGGGCGCAGTTAAATGACAAATGACAAAGGTCATATCAGGATATTTTAAAATGGCATTTCTCAAATGCTCTATTTGATAACAATCATTGCCAGGTCTTCCTATATCCATAAAGAAGATTAGACCATGCTCATTTGCATGCTTATAAACGTCATTCATTAAATCACCATCTAAATCAACTGTATCATGATTACACATAATACCACTTGTATTAGACATTTCCATTTTTATAATTTTAAATCCTAATTCATCAAATAGGTAATTTCTAATTGATTCCTTCTGTCTTGAAAAGGGATCATACATTGCAGCACCTAAAATACGATTAGGATATTTTTTCATTGCTTCGGCTGTAAATAAATTTTGAACTCCACCATATGGAGACTGAAGGACAATGCAGAATTCAACATCATTTTGATCCATAATTTTAATGAAGTCTTCTGCTGTAACCTTATTACCAAAGCCTTCAGGTATAATTCTTACTATTTCTCCATTTTCATATTGGCCACAGCCATTACCTAAATCTCTTAGGTAGCCCTTAGCTCCTATTCCATGAAGATTTTCCATTAAATGTACATGACAATCTATTTTTTTCATACCAATCACCCTAACCCTAATTATAACACAGATTGGTTAACATAACACCATAATGAATATAAAAAAATCACGGAAATTAATCCGTGATTTATAATCTATTAGTCTTTCTTTATATTTCTACCAAATAAGATATAAATTGCTAGACCAGCAGCTAATAAAGCTAAGCCACCCATACCAAATCCAAAATACCAGCCTGAGAAGCCGCTACCATTAGCTAAAGCCTTGAAGAATTTACCAAATGAATAACCAGTAAGTACAACACCCATAAATAATGTTGTGAATTCTCCACCAACAATTAATGCAGTGTTGTCAGCTGGATTATTTGACTTTAAGAAAATATATAAGCCACCAAGTGCTAAAGCGATTGATACGATAATGAAGGCTACATAATCCTCATCAGCCCAGAATGCTGCGCCGCCCTCACCATAGTCTGCAGAATCAAAGCTTAATGCGAATAATACAACAAATAGAATTGTTGCAGCAAGACCTAAAAATAGAGAAATACAACCAATAATCTTATTCATTGCTCTCCTCCTCAGATTCTGAATTAGAATCTTCTTCAACAGCTTCTACTTCCTCAACATCATTAACAATTTCCTTAGGTGCATTTGGATTTAAGAATGCAGGATATACTAAGGCAATAATAACCATTATAATAGTACATAAAATGATATTTGGAATCATGTATAAGCCATTATACCAGAATGTATATACCCAAGTACCACCATTAACTCCTAAGAATTCAATGCTTGGATCTAACCAGAATAAACCACCTGATAATAAATGACAAGTATACTTTAATAAACCACCAATAACAGAACCAACGATAATTGCAATAATCTTAGTCTTCTTATCACCATGCTTATACATACCAGCAAATGCACCTGCAAAGCCTACAACTGTATAGGCAAGTACATAATCTAAGCCAATCTGTGCAATTGGAGCTAATACAGATAAAGCACCATCGTAAGACTTACCTGAAATTACATAAACACCACCAAGCATCTGTACGATACTTAGAATTAAACCACATAGAATACCAGGACCCATACCTCTTCTATATGCAATAATTAAAACTGGAACCATGGCAAAGCCGATAGAACCACCGTTAGGGAAAACTCCCTTAAAAATACCGCCTTCTAGGGCGTCGAGTGCAAAGCCTAATGCAGCGAAGATTGCAATTTCTGCAAGCACTCTAATGGCATTGTTTTTCATTTTCTCTTCCTTCCTCCTCTAAAAAACAAAAAATGTCCTTCTAGGACACGTAAGAAAAAGATATTTTAGAATTAATCTTCCATATTATTCCTACGCTAGAATTACCTAGATCAGGTCAAGGGTCGAATATTAATTCCTCTCAGCCTAAAGGCTCCCCTTAATATGACGACAATATTTTAATACTTTTTAACTCCTAAATCAACATCAAATTAGTCATTTGACCATAATCTGTAATATTTTAATTAATCTTTAGTATATAAATATATAATATTTATCATTATCATAGTCATAATAATTGTTTGAATAGATTTAAAACTATAGTATGAGGTTATATAGGACTATTAAATACATTCAAATAAAGAAAAAGAGTATCTTGTCGATACTCTCAATTCTCATATTCTAATTAGAAATTTTCCTTTAAAGCCTTAATTACTTCTTCGATTTCTTCATCAGATGCATATTCGTTAGTGTTCATAACGAATGTGCCACCCCATTCAAAGCCATCCTTGTACTTAGGAACGATATGGATGTGTAGGTGACCTAATGTATCACCATAAGCACCATAGTTGATACGATCTGGATGATAAGCCTTCTGAATAGCCTTTGCAGTTCTAGCAACATCAGCCATGAATGCATTTAGCTCCTTCTCATCTAAATCCTGGATTTCAGCAACGTGATCCTTCTTATAAGCGCAGATTGCTCTACCCTTATGATGCTGATCCTTAAATACAATAATTTCACTTGTTTCTGTTTCGAATGCAAGTCTACCAAACTTCTCTAGGAATTCACCCTTTTGGCAATATGGACAGTTATCCTTCTTCATAATTATATCCCTCTTTCCCTGGTCTTAAGGTGCCAGATACCTTATTAACTATTCTTCGTCGGTAGAAAGAACAGCAAGGAATGCCTCCTGTGGTACCTCAACAGTACCGATGGCCTTCATCTTTTTCTTTCCTTCCTTCTGCTTTTCTAAAAGCTTCTTCTTACGGGAAATATCTCCACCGTAGCATTTTGCAAGTACGTCCTTACGAAGTGCTTTAATATCACTTCTTGCAATAACCTTATGGTTGATTACAGCCTGAACTGGTACCTCAAATTGCTGTCTTGGAATAATTCCCTTAAGCTTTTCTACTAGGATTCTTCCTCTATCGTAGGCAAAATCCTTATGTACAATAGTAGATAAAGCATCTACTATATCTCCATTTAGCATAATATCCATTCTAACTAGCTTAGATTCCTCATAATCACCTAATTCATAGTCAAATGATGCGTAACCCTTTGTATAGCTCTTAAGCTTATCAAAGAAATCAAATACAATTTCAAGTAGTGGCATATTATAATGAATGACAGCTCTTGTTTCTTCAACATACTGCATATCAATAAATGTACCACGCTTCTTTTGACATAAATCCATAACTGAACCAATATATTCAGATGGAGTCATGATTGTAGCCTTCACAAATGGCTCTTCAATTCTTGCAATCTTTTGAATCTCAGGAAGCTCAGATGGGTTATCAATTTGAATCATATTACCATCTGTTAAATAAACATGATAATTAACTGATGGTGCAGTTGCGATTAAATCAATTCCAAATTCTCTTGAAATTCTTTCCTTAATAATATCCATATGAAGTAGACCTAAGAAGCCTGTACGGAATCCAAAGCCTAGTGCCTGAGATGTTTCAGGCTCATATACTAGTGATGCATCCTGAAGCTTAAGCTTATCTAAGGCATCGTGTAAATCGGAATATTGCTTAGAATCAATTGGATATAAACCACAGAATACCATCGGATTCATCTTCTTATAGCCTGGAAGTGGTTCTTCTGCGGCATTTTCTACTGTAGTTACAGTATCACCAACATGAACATTATTAATATCCTTAATTGAGGCTGTAATATAACCTACATCACCAGCCATCAAATAATCTCTTTTTACTTCCTTAGGAGTTCTAACACCTAATTCTACAACCTGGTATGTTGCACCGGTTGCCATAAATTTGATATTATCTCCAACCTTAACCATACCATCTTTAACACAGACAAGTACGACAACACCACGGTATGAATCAAATGCTGAATCAAAGATTAAAGCCTTAAGTGGAGCTTCAATATCACCATTTGGTGATGGAACATATTCAACAATCTGCTCTAAAATATCCTTTACACCAACACCAGTTTTAGCAGATGCTAAGACTGCATCATAGGCAGGAAGACCAATTACATCCTCAATTTCATGCTTTGCACGCTCTGGGTCTGCACTTGGTAAATCAATTTTATTAATTAAAGGTAAAATCTCTAAATTATTATCTAAAGCTAAATAAACATTCGCAAGTGTCTGTGCTTCAACACCCTGTGTCGCATCGACAACTAAGATTGCACCATCACATGCTGCTAAGCTTCTTGATACCTCATATGTGAAATCGACATGTCCTGGAGTATCAATTAAATGGAATTCATATTCTAATCCATTGTTAGCCTTATATTTTAATGCTACCGCATTTAATTTAATTGTAATACCACGCTCACGCTCAAGCTCCATTGAATCTAAAAGCTGATCCTGCATCTCTCTTTGCTCTACAGAATCACATAATTCAAGGATTCTGTCAGCTAAAGTTGATTTGCCGTGGTCAATGTGGGCAATGATACAGAAATTTCTGATATTCGCTTGTCTTTTCTTTAAATCCTTAATATCCATACAATACCTCACATTCTCATATATTTTAACAAAATGTAAGCACATTTTCAATAAAATACAATAGAAAAGGAGGATTTCTCCTCCTTAGTGCTTCATAAGCCATGTTCTGTTCCTTTTTACGGGTGGTAATCATTTATCTACGGCATAGCCGTCCTTCTCTACCTTCAGTTTGGCATTGAAGATTCCCCTACCAAAATTTGGGTTTCTAGCTTGTGGGGTTTACCAACGTTTCACCCTTTGGTTTCCCAAAGTATCGTTTCTGTGGCACTTTATAGGAAATTATCATATCTTGCGACTTAGACTATTCCCGCCGTCACCTAAAAGGTGCATAGCCTTATTTATTAAACTATCACAAACACTACAGGCATCGCAGCCTGTGCTAGCATGGACTTTCCTAACATTTCTGCTCGATTACCGAAGTCACCGAAAATATTATATCAAATAATAATAAAATTTCAACTAAAATAAAAGACACCCAAAATAAATTGAGTGTCTCAATAATTTAATTATTCAGCCTTAGCTTCTGTAGCTTCAGCTTCGTCCTTCTTGTCGTCCTTCTTGAAACGCTTCTGAGCATCTCTTAAAGCATCCTTGCGAGATAAGTCAATCTGACCCTTCTCATTTACAGAAATACACTTAACGATGATCTCATCACCTAAAGAAACAACATCCTCAACCTTTTCAACTCTTTCAAGAGCAAGTCTTGAAATGTGGCATAAGCCCTGAGTTCCAGGCCATAATTCAACGAATGCGCCGTATGCTTCAACTCTTACAACCTTACCAGTATAGATCTGACCAACTTCAGCTTCCTTTACTGAATTAACGATGTAGTCAAGACAAGCCTTTGCAACAGACATATCTGAATGCATAACGAATAGCTTACCATCCTGCTCAAGGTCAATCTTAACGTTGTCGAACTTTTCAATTGTTGCATTGATGTTCTTGCCACCTGCACCGATAACATCCTTGATCTTATCAGGGTTGATTCTTGCAGTAACAACCTTTGGAGCGTACTTAGATAATTCAGGTCTAACAGCTGGAATTGTAGATAACATATGATCTAGGATCTGAAGTCTACCCTTCTTAGCCTGATATAAAGCTTCCTTTAAAATCTGGTATGTAATACCCTTAACCTTAATATCCATCTGCAAAGCAGTGATACCATCCTTAGTACCAGCTACCTTGAAGTCCATATCACCTAAGTGATCCTCCATACCCTGGATATCAGTTAATACTGTATAATGCTCATTATCTGTCATGATTAAGCCCATTGCGATACCTGCAACTGGAGCCTTAATAGGAACACCTGCAGCCATTAAAGCTAATGTACCAGAACAAATTGTAGCCTGAGATGAAGAACCATTTGATTCTAAAATTTCAGATACAACTCTGATTGTATATGGGAATTCTTCTTCACTAGGAATAACATAAGATAATGCTCTTTCACCTAATGCACCATGACCGATTTCTCTTCTACCTGGAGCACCATATCTACCAGTTTCACCAACTGAGAATTGAGGGAAGTTATAATGAAGCATAAATCTTCTATTATCTTCTTGTCCTAAACCATCAATAATTTGTGAATCACTTAAAGGTCCTAAAGTAACTGTACCTAATGACTGAGTTTGACCTCTTGTAAATAATGCAGAACCATGTACACGAGGTAATACATCTACTCTAGATGATAATGGTCTGATTTCATCAACTTCACGTCCATCAGGTCTAATCTTATCTACAGCGATCATTCTTCTAACTTCGCCATGTAAGATTTCATCTAGTGTGTATTGAACATTCTTTAAATATAATTCTTTAGCATCTCTATCTTCAACCTTGATATCGCCTAAATCCTTAACGAATACCTTTTCGCCAAACTTTTCTAATGTTTCAGCATTTACAGCATCGATAGCAGCATATCTTTCAAGCTTATCTTCAACTCTAATAGCCTTAATAAGTTTTTCTTCAGCATAAGCCTTAACTTGTGCTTCAATTTCCTTATCTACACAGAATAATGTAGGAACATATTTTTCCTTACCACATTCCTTAACAATTTCTTGTTGGAATTCACAAAGTCTTTGAATTTCAGCATGACCAAACTTTAATGCTTCCCACATTTCATCTTCTGAAACGAATTTAGCACCAGCTTCAACCATGTTGATAGCCTTATGAGTACCAGCTACTGTTAAATTAATTGTTGATTCATCCATTTGTGAAG
>JAILEP010000107.1 GCA_024697825.1 Acholeplasmatales bacterium | reverse complement strand
GCTCATTAGCTGGATCTTCTAGATCTAAGCCTTCATGAGATAAATGCCATAGATTCTTATCCTTTGAGTAGTTAGTCTCTCTTGAAATCTTTAGAGGAATGCTATGAGCCTCTGCATAATCGATTTCCTCATCACGAGACTAACTACTCAAAGGATAAGAATCTATGGCATTTATCTCATGAAGGCTTAGATCTAGAAGATCCAGCTAATGAGCCAAAGTACAATAAGCCAGGCTTCCTAGAGCTAGGTGTATCACCTGAACAGGCTCCTGATAAGCCAGAATATGTAACTATTCATTTTGAAAAGGGTGTTCCTACAGCAGTTAACGGCAAGGAAATGAACGCTGTTGATTTAGTTTGGGAATTAAATAAGATCGGTGGTAGAAATGGTGTTGGTATCATTGATATCGTTGAAAATAGATTAGTTGGTATGAAGAGCCGTGGTGTTTATGAAACTCCAGGTGGAACTATTTTATATGAGGCTCATGAATTATTAGAGTCAATCACTCTTGATAAGGAAACTTCTCACTATAAGAGACAGATTGCAGATAAGTTCGCTGACCTAGTATACAATGGTTTATGGTTCACACCATTACGTGAATCTTTATCAGCATTCGTTGATAAGACTCAGGAAAAGGTAACTGGTGATGTTAAGGTTAAGCTATATAAGGGTAATATCATCCCTGCATCTATTACATCTCCAAATACATTACACAATATGGACATCGCATCATTTGGTGATGATGAGGGTGCATACAACCAGGCAGACGCAGCTGGTTTCATCAACCTATTCGGCTTACCTATTAAGGTTCAGGCAATGGTTGACGCTAACAAGAAGAACAATAAGTAATTTTTAAAAATATTTTTGAGGTGATTTTATGGCAAAGGCAATGTGGGCTGGTAGATTCAGCAAAGAAGAAAGTAAAGAGGTAAATGATTTTAATTCATCTATTTCATTTGATTCAAGAATGTATGAAAGTGATATTACTGGCTCAATTGCCCATGCCAGAATGCTTGGTCATCAAGGTATTATAAGTCAGGCTGATAGTGATTTAATTATTGAAACACTTACTCAGATTTTAGAAGATATTAATACTGGTAAGCTAGAGTTTGATATGGAAGCTGAAGATATTCATATGTTTATTGAGGCTGAATTAACAAATAGAATTGGTGAGGTTGGTAAGAGACTTCATACATCTAGAAGTAGAAATGACCAGGTAGCTTTAGATATTAGACTTCATTTAAGAAAAACTGTTTCAAGTATTGTTGAACAGATTAATTCTTTAATTGATACATTTGTAAATATGGCTGAGGCTAATAAGGAAACTATTATGCCAGGCTATACTCATTTACAAAGAGCACAGCCTATAACTTTCGCTAATCATTTACTAGCATATGCATTTATGCTAAAGCGTGATAAGGAAAGATTTATGGACGCTCTAAAGAGAATGAATTATTCTCCACTTGGTTCTTGTGCCTTAGCAGGTACTACATATCCTATCGATAGAGAGATGGTAGCTAAGGAGCTAGGCTTTGATGGAATTGTAAGAAATTCACTTGATGGTGTTTCTGATAGAGATTTCTGTGTTGAAATTGCAAGTGCAGCTGCACTTTGTCAGATGCATCTATCTAGATTCTCAGAGGAAATCATTTTATGGTGTAGCTGGGAATTTAAATTTATTGAGCTTGATGATGCATATTCAACTGGCTCATCAATTATGCCACAGAAGAAAAACCCAGATATCTGTGAGCTAGTAAGAGGTAAGACAGGTCGTGTATATGGCGATTTAGTTACATTACTTACAATGCTAAAGGGTACACCACTTGCATATAATAAGGATATGCAGGAGGATAAGGAAGCAATTTTCGATTGCTTAGACACACTTTCTATGTGCTTAACTATTGTAAAGCCAATGGTTGAGACAATGAGAGTTAATAAGACTAATATGAGAAACGCAGCCGCTAAGGGCTTTATCAATGCGACTGACTTAGCTGATTATTTAGTTAAGAAGGGTATGGCATTCCGTTCCGCATATAAGATTTCAGGCTCAATTGTAGCCTTCTGTATTGAGAACAATTTAGTTCTTGAAACAGTGCCTCTTGAAAAATATCAGGAATATTCTGAATTATTTACTGAAGATGTATATCAGTATATCAATCTTGAGGAATGTACATTCAAGAGAACAAGTAAGGGCGCTTCAGCAGTTAAGTCTGTTGAGGAGCAGATTAATTACTTAAGGAGTAACAAGTAGTATGGATAAGAAGTATAAGGTATTTATTGACGGTGAGGCCGGCACAACAGGACTTAGAATTTATGAGCGTCTTGGAAATGAAAAGGATATTGAATTAATATCTATCAATCCAGATTTAAGAAAGGATCCTGCTGAAAGAAAAAAATTAATAAACCAGGCAGATATAGTATTCCTATGCTTACCTGATGATGCGGCAAGAGAGTCAGTATCTTTACTTGATCCAGAGAATAAGCATACAAAAATTATTGATACATCAACTGCTCATAGAACTAATGAGGAATTCGCTTATGGCTTCGCAGAGCTTGATGAATCATTAAGAAATAAGATTCAGTCAAACCAGTTAATCGCAAATCCAGGCTGCCATGCATCAGGATTTATCGTAGCTGCATATCCACTTGTAAAGCTTGGCTTAATTAGTAAGGATTATCCATTTGCAGTTAATTCAATCACTGGCTATTCTGGTGGTGGTAAGAAGATGATTGCAGATTATGAAACAACTGAGGATCCTCTATATAAGGCTCCAAGACTTTATGGTATGAATCAGGTTCATAAGCATTTAAAGGAAATGAAGGCTATTACAGGCTTAAATAAGTTCCCTGTATTTAACCCAATCGTTTCTAATTTCTACAGTGGTATGATGGTTTCAACTGGTATTGATACTGATCAATTAACTAAGAAAATGAGTGCTCAGGAATTAAGAGATATCTTAGCTGAGTATTATAATAAAGAAAATTCCCTTGTTAAGGTTATGCCTTATATGGAAAAGGGAACTGAAAGTGGCTTCTTATCAGCAGGATTATTATCTGGCTATGATAATATGTTCCTATATGTAAATGGTAATGAGGACAGAATTTGTATTACAGCATTATATGATAACCTAGGTAAGGGTGCATCTGGTGCTGCAATCGAAAATATGAATATCGCACTTGGTCGTGATATTAAATCAGGGCTTAACATCAAGGAGGACTAATTGATGAAAATTATCGAAAATGGCGTAGTAGCACCTATGGGATTTTCTGCAAATGGTATTCATGCAGGAATCAGAGAGGGTAAGGTTAGAATTGACCTAAGCTTAGTATATTCAGCAGTAAGAGCTAACGCAGCTGCAGTATATACAACTAATTTAGTAAAGGCTGCACCTATTTATGTTACTAAAGATAACCTAGCTGATGGCTATGCACAGGCTATGATTTGTAATTCAGGTAATGCAAATACTTGTAATGCTGATGGTATTGAAATTGCAACTAAGACTTGTGAAATCTTAGCTAAGCAGATTAATATTTCACCTAAGGATGTCATTGTTGCATCTACAGGTGTTATTGGTATGCCTTTATCAATTAAGCCTTTTGAAAAGGGAATGCCTGAGCTTGCTGCTGGTTTAGGTAATCAGGCAGCTAATGCAGAGCTTGCTGTTAAGGGTATTATGACTACTGATACAGTTGCTAAGTCAATTGCAGTAGAATTCAAGCTTGGTGATGAAATTTGTCGTATGGGAGCTATGACTAAGGGCTCTGGTATGATTGCACCTAATATGGCTACAATGCTATGCTTTGTAACTACAGATGCAGCTATTTCATCAGAATTATTAAATGAAGCATTACATGATGTTGTTGGTGATACATTCAATATGCTATCAGTTGATGGAGATACTTCAACAAATGATACATTATCAATTATGGCTAACGGCTTATGTGGTAATAAGATGATCACAGAGAAGAATGAGGATTATAACAAATTTAAGGATGCCTTATATTTCGTATGTGAAAATTTAGCTAGAAGAATGGCTAAGGATGGTGAGGGTGCAACTCATTTACTTGAATGTGTTGTAACTGGAGCTAAGACTAAGAAGGATGCTAAGATTGTTGCTAAGTCAGTAATCTGCTCATCTTTACTTAAGGCTGCTATCTTCGGTGCTGATGCAAACTGGGGCCGTGTGCTTTGTGCAATCGGTTATTCAGGTGCTGATTTAGATATCAATAAGGTTGATGTATCATTTAAGTCAGCTAAGGGTTCAATTCCTGTATGTAAGAATGGTGCAGGTATCCCATTCAGTGAAGAAAAGGCTAAGGAAATCCTATTAGAAGAGGATATCGAAGTATTAGTTAATTTAAATGATGGGGAAGGAGAGTCTAAGGCCTTTGGTTGTGACCTTACATATGATTATGTTAAGATTAACGGAGACTATAGAAGCTAATTATGATTAAGACAGACGAAAGAGCAGAAATATTAAGTGAAGCTTTACCTTATATTTTAAAGTATAAGGATACAATTATTGTTATTAAGTATGGTGGTAACGCCATGATTGATGAAAACCTAAAGAAGATGGTTATGGATGACGTTGTTATGCTTACATCTTTAGGTATGAAGGTTGTTCTTGTTCACGGTGGTGGACCTGAAATTTCAGGTATGCTAAAGAAGGTTGGCAAGGAATCTAAGTTTGTTAACGGCTTACGTGTAACAGATAAGGAAACAGCTGATATCGTTACTCAGGTTTTAGCAGGTAAGGTTAATAAGAATCTTGTTAAGCAGCTAAATGCCGCTGGTGGACGTGCAGTTGGTCTTTCAGGCTTAGATAGCAATTTAATTGAAGCTAGACCTATTAATCCAGAGCTTGGCTATGTAGGTGAGATTGTCAGTGTAAATACTGATGTAATTTTAGATTTATTAACAATGGGCTATATCCCAGTTATTTCTACAGTTGGTTATGATAAGGATGGTAATGTCTATAACATTAATGCCGATACTGCCGCAGCTAGAATCGCTGGTGAATTAAATGCAGAAAAGTTCATTGCAATGACTGATATTAAGGGCGTTTTAAGAGATAAGAATGATGATTCTACATTAATGAAGTATATTAATGTTTCAGAATTAAAGAGCCTTGAAAAGGAAGGTATCATCGATGGTGGTATGATTCCTAAGGTTCAGTGCTGTGTTGAAGCAATTAGACGTGGTGTTAAGTTCGTTGTTATTATTGACGGTAGAATTCCACACTCAATTTTAATTGAGATGCTAACAGACGATGGTGCTGGTACAGAGTTTAGATAAAAGAAGGTAGTTTATTATGGCAGAGAATTATATTGAAGAAGACAAGGAATATATTGAAAATACCTATAACAGATTTAATGTTGTAATCAAGGAAGGTCATGGTTCAACATTTGTAGATGTTAATGGTAAGGAATACATTGATTTCTCATCAGGTATTGGTACAAACTCTTTTGGTGTATCTGATCCTGAATGGGTTAAGGCAGTTACTGAGCAGGCATCACTTGTTCAGCATACATCAAACCTTTATTATTCACTTCCACAGATTAAGGTTGCAAAGCTTTTATGTGAGAAGACTGGTATGAAGAAGGTTTTCTTTGCAAATTCAGGTGCAGAATCTAATGAATGTGCAATTAAGACTGCAAGAAAGTATTCATTTGATAAATATGGCGCTGGTAGAAGTGAAATTATTACTTTAATTAATTCATTCCATGGCCGTACAATCGCAACACTTTCTGCGACAGGTCAGGATGTATTCCATCAGTATTTCAATCCATTTGTTGATGACTTCAAGTATGCTCCTGCTAATGATATTGATGCTTTAAATGCATTAATTTCTGATAAGACTTGTGCAATTTTAATTGAAACTGTTCAGGGTGAGGGTGGTGTTAATGCCCTTGATGCTGAATATATCAAATATATTGACAAAGTATGTCATGAAAAGGATATCCTATTCATGGTTGATGAGGTTCAGACTGGTAATGGTAGAACTGGTTATTTATATAGCTATATGGAATATGGTGTAAACCCAGATGTAGTTACAACTGCTAAGGGCTTAGCTGGTGGTTTACCATTTGCAGCAATTATGTTCAATGAAAAGACAGAAAAGACTTTAGGCTATGGTCAGCATGGTACTACATTTGGTGGTAACCCTGTTTGTGCCGCTGCAGCTTATTCAATTCTTACAAGACTTGATCAGAAGCTATTTGACCACGTTAAGGAATGTCGTGCTTATTTAGAAAAGAAGCTTTCAGGCCGTAAGGAAATTGTTTCTATTTCTGGTAAGGGTATGATGGTTGGTATTGAATTACCAAATGGTATTAAGGCAGCTGATGTTGCTAAGAAGTGTATGGAAAATGGATTAATTCCATTAACTGCAAAGACAAAGATTAGATTATTACCACCTTTAAACATCACAATTGATGAATTAGATCGTGGTTTAGATATTTTATTAAAATGTATAGGAGAGATGATGTAATATGGAACATTTATTAACACTAGAACAGTTATCTAAAGAAGAATTATTAGACATCTTAAACTTAGCTGACCAGCTTAAGTTTCAGAAGAAGAATGGTATTCCTCATGAATTACTAAAGGGTAAGACTCTTGGTATGATTTTCCAGAAGTCTTCTACTCGTACAAGAGTTTCATTTGAGGTTGGTATGTATGAATTAGGTGGTTATGCCTTATTCTTATCTAATAGAGATTTACAGATTGGCCGTGGTGAGCCAGTTCAGGATACTGCACGTGTACTTTCTAGATATCTTGATGGTATTATGATTCGTACATTTGAGCAGAAGGAGGTTGAGGATTTAGCTAAGTATGGTTCAATTCCTGTAGTTAACGCTTTAACTGATTATTGTCATCCATGTCAGGTTCTTGCGGACCTTATGACAATTAGAGAATTTAAGGGCGCATTTGATGGCTTAAAGGCTGTATTTATCGGTGATGGTAACAATATGGCTAATTCAATCATCGTTGGTTGCTTAAGACTTGGTATGAAGGTAGCTATCGCATCTCCTAAGGGCTATGAGGTATGTGATCATATCGTTGATTTTGCTAAGCAGTACCCAGGTATGTTTGAAATGACAAATGATCCTATGGTTGCCGCAAAGGATGCCGATGTAATCTTCACTGATGTTTATGCATCAATGGGCCAGGAGTCTGAGGCTGCAGTAAGACTTAAGGCATTCAAGGGCTTCCAGGTAAATAAGGAATTAATGGCAGTTGCTCATGATGATTGTATGGTTCAGCATTGTCTTCCTGCTCATAGAGGAGAGGAAATCACTGCAGAAGTATTTGAGGCTCATGCAGATGAAATCTTTGAAGAGGCTGAAAATAGACTTCACGCTCAGAAGGCAGTTCTTGTTAAGCTAATGGCAGATAAGTAAGATTAGAAAGCACACTTGTGTGCTTTTTTCTTTACTTAATAGGTTTATATATTAATAAAGCTTTTTATAGGCTATAATTAAGTAAAGATACTAATGGAGGTGCCTATGGGAAAATATTTCTATGGTAATTATTTTAAATTACAATCTAATAACCAAACGCTTGCCTTAATACCTTCATATAGTAAAGTGAAAAAAGAATATAAAGCTTATTTACAGGTTATTTCCAATAAAGGCTCTTGGCTTATTGAATATCCATATTCAGAATATAAAAGAGGAAAGGGCTTTGAAGTAGAAATTGGTAATAATACTTTTACTAAAAATGGTATTAAGCTTGATATTGAATCTAATGGTATTAAATTAAATGGAGAAATTAAATTTGGTAATTTAAAAAAGCTTAAGCATAATATAATGGGCCCATTTAAATTCATTCCATTCATGCAGTGCATTCATTCTGTCCATAGTATTAGGCATGAGGTAAATGGTATTCTTAATTTAAATGGTGAGGAATATAGTTTTAATAATTCCTATGGCTATATAGAAGGCGATAGAGGTAGATCCTTCCCAAGCGTATATTCATGGACTCAAACCCTACTTAGTAGTGGATCAATTATGCTAAGTGTTGCAGATATTCCATTTGGATTATTCCATTTTACAGGTATAATTGGCTTTGTTTATACAGGTGAAAAAACTAAGATTATTGGTACATATAATTTTGCGAAAGCCTTAAAAATAAAGGATAGAGAAATCATTGTTAAGCAAGGAAAATATAGGCTTACTGTTAAGCTAATAGAGCGTCATGAATTCCCACTTGCAGCCCCTAATTTAGGCAAGATGGAAAGAACAATTAAGGAAAGCGCTGAATGTAAGGCTTATTATAAATTAGAATATAAGAATGAAATAATCTTAGAGGAAACAGTTAATAATTCATCCTTTGAATATGAATATACTAAGGAAAGAGAAAGACAAAAATAATTCAATTGTTAAATATATAGTTGAGATGAGGCACACTTGTGTGCTTTTTCTTTTTTAAGCTTCAATAATATGTTATAATTAGTTCACGAGGGTTTTGATTATGAATAAGAATAAGTATCTTTTAATTATGAGAATTGCGGAATTTTTAGTCGCAGCTTTCATATTCGTAATTGGTATACTCGCAACTAATGATATTGGTGGTGGATTTGCAGGTGCTGCAATCTATATGGATAATTATTATCTAACTGCCCTTGTCTATGTTTTAGGGGTATTAATTGCGATTTTAGTCGGAACTGAATATAAATGGGGTTTCCCATGGGTTAGAACATGCTATTTAGTATTTACTGCAATATTAACGACTGTTTATGCAGCCTTAGATATAGCTGGTGGTGTTTATATCATTTGGCTATGTGGGTCACTAATGCTTGTTTTAAATGTTTTTGCATTCTTTGATTTAAAAAGACATAAGAGTGATATTTTACCATCTGGTGTATTTGCTAAAAAGGATTTATATTTCAATTACATCAGTGCCTTTTCTAGTGTATTAATTATCATTTTAAGCTTTTTAATTTCTCAGCTTTTTGGCTGGCTTACTATTGCGATAGTACCTGCAACATTTATTGTTTGTCTAGTAATCTATTTCTTAATTGTATTTAAGACAAATACCTTAAATAAGGCAATGAGAAGGCTTAATAGAACATGTGATTTAGATAGCTTCTTTAAAACACTTGAATCTATTTCTTATAATGAAATATCTTTAGATACAGAAAGCTATATTAAAACAGTTACAGCTGAATATCAATTCTTAAATGATTATAAGTCTGCAATGAATTTATTTTCTACAATTGATGCACCAGATACCAATAAGAGCTTTATGAAGACATATGATCGTGTAAATATGCTTTATTTTATTTATAAGAATAATAAGAAGGCATATGAGAAGCAGAAGGCTGAATATATAGCTACCTATTCAGTAGATACATATGTTAATAAGATTGATGCGATTGCGACAATCATTTTATCTAAGGATAAAATAGAAAATATTGAAGAAATATATTCTTGTAATCATTATTCATTACTTGATACAGTAATCGATAAGAAATATTTAATGATGTATTATGATACAAGAGGAGAAAGCGATAAGGCTAAGAAATTAGCTCAGGACCTAATTGATTTAAAGCTTCAATTTGAGGATATAAACAATTATGCCCACAAGGTTTTAGGTGAATAAAATGGCAGTTTTAGAATATGAGAGAGATTTTTATGTACATACAGTACTAAAGGGTAACCATGACTATATTAGACCAGCAGGAGTATTAGATATCTTCCAGGATATCGCATCAGACCATGCCGCATTAATTGGTGTAGGCTACGAGGCAATGCTTGCTAAAAAATATTTATGGGTTGTTAATTATATTGAATTTGAAATTAATAAGATTGAAACTATTACTAGAGATATTAAGGTAAAAACTTGGCCACATATTAAAAATAGATTAGAATTCCCAAGAGAATTTGAATTTATTAATAAGAATGGCGATACTGTAGTTAATGGTATTTCTTCATGGTTTATTGTAAGTGAAGAAGAACATAAAATCATGCGTGCTGATGACGTTTCATTTGGTGGAGAATTTAAAGCTGAAACACATTATCCAGCATTTAGAAGAGGAAAGCTTATTAGACCAGATGGTGAACCAGTAAAGGAATTTGATTATCAGGTTCGTCCAACTGATTTAGATCATAATGGTCATCTAAATAATGCTAGATATTTAGATATTATTTATAATATGCAGGCTGATTTAAGAACTGTTAAGAAGGTCGCAATATCATTTGTTCATGAGGCTAAGCTAAATGAAACAATTAAGGTATTATATTATAAGGTTGACGAAAATAAGAATATTTATGTTGGCTTAAATGGTGAAGAGGAATGCTTCATTTGTATGCAAGAGGTGGAATAATGGAATTTTTAGATTTTTTAAAGAATTCAAAGACTGCATATCATGCATGTCATAATACAGAAACAAGATTATTAGACGAGGGCTTTATAAAGCTTACTGAAGGTAATAAATTTGAAATTAAGAATGGTGGTAAGTATTTCTTAACTAGAAATAATTCAGCTATTTTAGCCTTTACAGTAGGTAATAAAACTGATTCTTTAAGCTTTAATATTACAGCTGCTCATTTAGATTCTCCAACATTTAAGCTAAAGCCAAATTTTGAGCTTAATGTCGGAAGATATCAAAAGCTTAATACTGAGGTATATGGTGGACCAATCTATTCAACTTGGATGGATAGACCACTAGATATTGCAGGTAGAGTATTGGTTAAAAATGGTGAGTCAATTGAAACTAAGCTTATATCATTTGATAAGGCAATGTGTCTTATTCCTAATTTATCTATCCATTATGATAGAACATCTAATTCAGATAAGACATTAAATGCTGAAAAGGATATGAAGCCTATCTTTGCAGATAATGATTTTGGCTATGGTAATTTAAATTTAGCATTAGCTAATAAGCTTGGTGTAAATGAGGATGATATTCTAGGCCATGATTTATATTTAGCTTTACTTGATAGAGGTATGCTTGCAGGGGCTAATAATGAATTCCTAATGGCACCACAAATTGATAATTTACTTTGTGCATATGCTTTAACTGAGGGCTTAATTAATGGCAAGACTGCCGATAATACTATTAATGTTATGGCATTATTTGATAATGAAGAAATTGGTTCTCGCACAAGACAGGGTGCTGATTCAGATTTACTTGGTAATACTTTAGAGCGTATTAGCCTTGCCCTAGGTAAGAATAAGGAAGAATATTTTGAGGCATTAGGTAATTCATATTTTGTATCAGCTGATAATGCTCAGGGCTTCCACCCTAATTATCCTGAAAAATATGATTCTACAAATGCCCCAATGCTTAATGAAGGTATTGTAATTAAGGCTGCAGCTCGTGGCTCTTATACATCAGATGGCTTATCAAGTGCTGTATTTAAATTAATCTGTGAAAAGGCCGAGACTAAATACCAATACATGACAAATAGAAGTGATATGCCAGGTGGTTCAACTTTAGGAGCTATCGCATTATCACATGTTTCAATTCCATCAGTAGATATTGGCTTTGCTCAAGTCGCAATGCATTCTGCATATGAGACAGCCGGAGCCTTAGATATTGATGAAATGATTAAGGCAATTACTAAATTATATTCAGTTCATATCAGTATACCAGCAGACGGAAAGGTTAAAATAGGTGAGTAATATGGGATATGTAAACAAGAAGGATGCAGTAAGAAATATGTCTAACCCTAAGGATTTCGATATCTTTAAGGCAAGATTTTTAAAGAAGTATGAAAAGGCAAATGAGGAAATTAATCGTCTATATGAAAATAATGATATCGATATCCTATTTGATTATATTCAGGCTATTAATTCAATTGCCTTAAATGTAGGTAGTCAGTTTTTAAAGAATGACACAGACTTTGTTTTAGATAAAATGAAAAAAGGGGAATTAACCCCTTCCGATTTAGAAGCTTTAATTGAAACAATTCAAGCTGTATATAACGAGCTTAAATTGCTATAGCTTTTGATATACCAGAAGAATTCTTTCATCATCTGGCTCTAAATCATCATTAAAGTCACCTGCGATTTTTACTGCCTTGAACTTTTTGTTAACAAGGTCTCTAACTTCGTAGAAGTACTCATAATAATTTTCAGTGAATTCATCACCATCTTCATCAATTAAGATTGTATGCTTAAGTGAGGTTGGTGATGTTTTTTTAGTTGTCCAATAAATTTTAAATGTTCCGTAATCCTCTTTAATTTCATTTTTTTCATATTCACGGAATAATTCCTTTGAAAAGATATCAAAAATGAAATAGCCGCCATCCTTAAGATGCTTTGCGACACAGTCAAACATTTTATTTATTTGATTCTTATCCTTTAAGAAATTAACTGAATCGAAGAAGCAGGTAATAACATCATATTTCTTACCTGTATTAAAATTAGTCATATCAGCTACATAAAAGGGAATATCTAATCTATTTAGCTTTCTTTTTTCATTAGCTATTTCAATAATAGTTTCACTTAAATCTAAGCCCTCAGAATTATATCCCTTTAGCTTGCACATAGTTGCGAATGTACCAGAACCACAGGCTAAATCTAAAATAGAATCACCTGGCTTTAGGTATTGTTCAGTAAATTCTAACCATAAATCGTAATTTAATTCTGCCATTACCTCATCGTAGAAGTATGCAAATTTTTTATATGAATTATTTATCATTTCTTAATTGTAAGGCCTAGTACCATTTCCTCACTTGGATCAATATAAATTGTATTTTGGTGAGTATATGTTACGAAGCATGCTCTCCTTCCAGGGATTTTTTTAATAAATTTTATTTTAGTATAATCAACTGCAACACTAGATGAATCCTTATAGGTAGAATAATATGCCGCAAGACCAGCAGCTGTTCTAATTTCATCCTCAGTTAATTCATCTGCCTTATGCACTACAACATGGCTACCTGGGGCATCCTTAACATGGAACCAGGTATCACCTGCCTTAGCAAATTTATGAGTTAAATATTCATTTTGAATATTGTTTTTACCTACAGATATTAAGGTATCACCTACAATATAGGTTAAAAGCTTAGGCTTTTGATTTTTCTTTTTATTTTGAGTTACCTTATTAAATAAATATTTACCATTTATTAATTCATCCTGGATTTCCATAGCCTCATTAATTGAGGCATCATCTAGCTGATATTTTAAAACCTTGAAATATTCAATTTCATTTTTAGTAATATCCATCTGCTCATTGATATATTGAACTGATGTTTTAGATTTTTGATATCTCTTAAAATATTTATTTGAATTATCAATAATTGTTAGTTTATTATCAAGAGGAATATTTACATATTCATTATTATAATAATTTAATACAGTCACATTCTTTTCCTTAGCCTTTAAATTAGGTAAGGAAAGAAGTAGCTCTCCATATAGCTTTAAATAATCACTTGACTCACTTTCAATTAGCTCTCTTTCAAGCTTTTCAAGCTTATTTTCATATTTCTTTATTTGTCTATTAACAAAGGTAATTAAATCACCTGTTTTTTGTTTTACCTTACTCTTTAAATCCTGTGAATAAAAATAAGAATCTAGCATCTCTGAAATAGAATCATATGATTTAACTATTTCATAATTAAGGGGAATATAATAAAAATCCTGCTTATTACGTTCATTAATAATGATAGATGGCTTTATATCACTATGAATAGAATTATATAAATTATCGCCAATTTTATCATTATAGAATAATGGTGTTGCAAGAGTTAAGGAAATACCATTAAAAATATTTAATATATCCTTAGGATTTTTAGCATTCTTAACTAAATCATTAATTTGATTCTTATCATAATCATAAGGATTTAGCTTTTCTGTTTTAGGAAATTCATATTTAGCATTTGGTAAAATAGTTCTATTATATTCACCTACACCATCGTGCTTTAAGGCATCAATAATAATGAAATCCTGATCAGCTAGGATTAAATTAGAATATCTACCCATGATTTCACAGATTAAATATTTAGTATTTAAATCCTGCATTTCATTATAGCCCTTAAGGGTAAAATAGATAATTCTATCTGTAGAATATTGATTTATAGATTCAATGAAGTAGCCTTCAATATGCTTACGAAGAAACATTGTGAAGCTTTTAGGATTTAAAACTGAATCATAGAATCTTTTAGTTAAATGAATTCTTGAGTATTCAGATGAAAACGAAAGAATTAAATTATGGTTTTCTCTGTTTGAACGGATAGTCAAAATAAAATCAGTATCACCATTTTCAGTAATCTTTGATATTCTTCCTGTTTCAAGGTATTTAATTTCATCTTTTATTTTTGATAGAAGTATTCCGTCAAAGCTCATTTCAATCACCTGCTTTAGTATATCATTTTTTTGGTCCTTTTTCCATTATTTGTGATAGAATATAGGAAAGCATTAAAAAGGGAGTTGTTTGAAAAAAATGAAAAAGAAATTTTTAGGTGCCGCATTAGCACTAACAGGAATATTAGGTCTTTCTGCTTGTGGTAGCAGTGTTAGTGACTATGATAAAGATGCAGTAGTAGAAAATTGTAAAACTGTTGATTATGAATTTATTAATACTTCAGATGAATATACTGCTAAAAATAATAATATCACTGCCTACTATGTAAATGATAGTGATGTTGTTTATGTTGATGCAGAGGGTTATTTAAAATCACTTGATGGTATTTTTGATTTATCAGGTGTTGAATTTGTTAAGGATGCAGAAAGCTTAACTATTAAAGCTAATGATGAAACATTTGTTATTACACCAGATGGTAATAAGATTACTATGAGTGATCCTAGTGTTTTAAGTATTACAGCTGAAACAGAAAGCACTGATTATATGTCAAATACTCAGTATGTTGATTCATATGTGCTTGAAGGAAAAGAAATTTCATATGATTTATCTGATTATGAAATGAATATCTTTAAATCAGATGATTTATATTTAGTTCCATTTAGCATTATGAATGATTTATATGGTTCAATTAATTATTATAATTTATGCTTCAATTATGATAAATTCTATGGAGTATTCCCATATGTTGAAGAAGAGAATGAATATTATGATGATATTCTTTCATGTCATAAGAAATCAACTAAGGAAATGAGAACTCACAATTATAATAATTTGGCTTTCCTTTTTGAAAATCTATATGGTCTTAAGGAGGATTTAGGCTTTACTGATTTTGATAAGTTGGTTGGCGAATATAAGGATGGTTTATTAAGTACTAATCCAAATACATATAATAGTGCTTATGCAGATTTCTTTTCGTACAAATTAGATGAGGGTCATTCCTATATCATTTCAGGAGGCTATGAGGGTGATCATGGTCTTGCGTCTATGAGCTTTGGCTCTAGAACAAGTAAGATGGTAAGTGCTGCATATGCTTTAATGTATTCCGCTCCAGGTAATGGTGTTAATTATTCAGGGGATACAGCCTTTATTACCTTTAGTTCATTTGATTTAGGTACAGATGAAGAATTATATGATTCAAATGGTAATTTAAAAGATGATGCATATGAATATGATACATTCTATTTATTTAAGAAATATTTAGATGAGGCTAGAAGCCGTGGCGATATTAAGAATGTTATGTTTGATGTTTCTATGAATGGTGGTGGCTATGTAGCCACTTTGATTAAGATTTTAGGCTTCATAACTAATGATGATATTTATTTTGGTACAGAGGATTCTGAAACAGGCTCAGTTGTGGTAGAATCATATAAGGTTGATACTGACTGTGATGGTGATTATACAGATGATGATGCTTATACAGAATTCAATTATTATGTATTAACATCTGGATATTCTTATAGTGCAGCTAATATGTTTGCGACATTTATTAAGGAAAAAAATTATGGTAAGGTTATTGGTCAGCAGGCTGGCGGTGGAAAGTGTTCTGTTTTACCAATTGTTTTAACTGATGGTACTTCAGTTGCGATATCTTCAACTAATTGGAGTGGTGTAGGTGTTTTAGATGATGCTGAAAATCCTTCAATTATTGCCTATGAATATGGTGTTACACCTGATATTAAAGTTCAGTATAGATACTTTTATGATTGGGAAAAGCTAGCTGAACTTTTGGCATAAAAGCGCTATTATATTGTAATTTTAAAGAAATAATTGTAAAATAAAATATGTTTTATGGAGGAGGCGTAATATGGCATTTTGGAATAAGAAGTCAAGTGAAGATATCTTACTTAAGTCTCTTACAAAAGATAATATTACTGTAGAAAAGGAAAATGATTTCTACTCATTCACCCTATCTTTTGGTGAATATAGCCTATATCCATATTTTAATTTTGATGGCAAGGCCTTGAGTCTTATGATTAATATAAGAGAATGCGATAGTAAGGATATAAATGGTTTATTAGAAAGAATTAATGCATTTAATACTAAAAGTCCTTATTTTGTTGCAAAGCTTAAGGATGATGTCATTTATTTAGAATATAATGCAGTAGCTGATAATGATACTGTAATTGACGTATTCAAAAGCAGTATTGGTTCTTTAAATAATTTAAAGGCTGATATTGATACATTATAAGGAGAAGGATTATGAAGCTTGATGAAAGAGGAATATTAATCGTTATATCAGGACCTTCAGGTGTTGGTAAGGGTACTGTTAGACAGGCTCTATTTAATATGAAGGGTCACAACCTAACATATAGTGTTTCTATGACTACTAGAAAGATGAGACCTGGTGAGGTTGATGGTAAGGATTATTATTTTGTAACTAAAGAAGAATTCGAACAAAGAATTAAGGAGGATAAGTTCCTAGAGCATGCTGAATTTGTAGGCAATTATTATGGAACTCCCCTAGATAAGGTTAACGAACAGCTAGATAATGGCCAGGAGGTTGTACTTGAGATTGAGGTCAATGGTGCACTTCAGGTTAAGAAGAAGGTTCCTGACTGCGTTATGATTTTCATTGTTCCGCCTTCAAAGCAGGCTTTATATGACCGTTTAATGAAGCGTGGTACTGAATCTGAGGATGTAATTAAGCAGCGTGTTGAGAAGGCAAACAGAGAATTTAAGGTTGCCCCTAAGTATGATTATATCGTTGTTAATGATGATGTTAATAACGCCGCTGATAGAATTATGGCAATCATCAGAGCAGAGCATGCAAGAACATCTCGTTCAATCGATAAGTATTATGAATTAATCGGTGAAACTGATGAAAATTCAGAAGAAAATATTGGCAATTAGTAGAATTTCTATTTAAATTATGTTAGAATATCAAATGGAATTTGAAATGGAGTGAATTTATTATGTCAAGAAGAGAATATGATGGTATGAGATATCCTTCAGTAGACGCATTACTAGAGAAGGTTGACTCAAAATATAAGTTATCAATCATTGCAGCAAAGCGTGCTCACATCATCGATGAAGAGGATGGCTGGACACCACTTGAGGATCCAATTTGCGAAAAGCCAATTGGTGTTGCTTTAGAGGAAATCTTAGCTGGTAAGACAGAAATGACATTCAAGTCATTAAAGAAGATTGAAGACACTGAAAACAAGTAAGATTTTTACAAAGTGGTTAAGCAATTAACCACTTTATTTTTTAAAATGAAGGGGGTGGCATTTTGGGTAATTTAGATGAAAAGCTAGCATTATTGCCAGATAAGCCAGGTTCTTATCAGATGCGTGATAAGGATGGCAATATTATCTATGTTGGTAAGGCTAAAAATTTAAAAAATAGAGTAAGAAGCTATTTCCATGGCGCTCATAATGCCAAAACCACAAGGCTTGTTCA
Organism: Acholeplasmatales bacterium; assembly: GCA_024697825.1. GTDB lineage: Bacteria > Bacillota_I > Bacilli_A > Acholeplasmatales > Anaeroplasmataceae > Anaeroplasma. The sequence goes on along the minus strand of JAILEP010000107.1, from coordinate 10,901 downwards.
GGATATAGCTGATTTTACCTATGTTATTACTGAATCAGAGCTTGAAGCATTTGTTTTAGAAATTAATTTAATTAAGGAATATGACCCTAAATATAACATCAGCCTAACTGATGATAAAACATATCCTTATATCGCCTTAACAAATGAAACTCATCCAAGGCTTATTGTTACAAGAGACCAGAAAAAGAAGGGGTTTGCTAGATATTTTGGACCATATCCAAATGTTCGTGATGCTCGTCAAACTGTCGATTTATTAAATCGTATTTTTCCACTTAGAAAATGCTATAGAATTCCTGAAAAGGAATGCTTATATTATCATATGCATCAGTGCTTAGGTCCTTGTATTAACAATGCTTATTTTGATTATTCTGAATATAAAAATAGTATTACTAAATTTTTAAATGGTGATGTTGATGAGGTTGTTGGCAAATTATCTAAGGATATGGAAAAGGCATCTGAGGATTTAGATTTTGAAAGAGCAATTGATTTAAGAGATACAATCAATGCAATTAATAATACTGTTAAAAAACAAAAGATTACTATCAATGATTTAACAGCAAGAGATTATATTGGTGTTTATGAAAATGATGGTGATGTTTCAATCAATATCATTATTACAAGACTTGGTTCTATTGTTCAAAACCATCAAACTATTATCAACGGCTTTGATACTGAAAATGATGTTCTTGCCTATATTGTTCAGTTCTATCAGAATAATACTAAGCCAAAAGAGGTTTGTGCAGTAGGCTTTGATACTAATTTATTATCAGAGGCCTTAGATATTCCTTTAATTGATGTTAAGCTTGGTAAGAAGAAGGAACTTCTTGATATGGCGTTATATAATGCTAAATTCAATTTAGAGAATAAAAGAAATATTTATAAAAACACTGTTTTAAAGAAGAAGGAAACTATTGAGGAGCTAGGTGAATTATTAGGTATTAATGCCCCAAGAAGAATTGAGGCATTCGATAACTCAAATTTATTTGGTGAATACCCAGTTTCTGCAATGGTTTGTTATATAAATGGTAAGGCTGCTCCTAAGGAATTTAGAAAATATCATATAAAGACTGTTGTTGGTGCAAATGATTATGCATCAATGAAGGAGGTCATTTATAGAAGATATTTTAGACTTATGATGGAGGATTCTCAAATGCCAGATTTAATTGTAATGGATGGTGGAGAGATTCAGGTTCACGCCGCAGAGGATGTTATTTCATCCCTTAATTTAGATATTCCTATTATGGGTATTCAAAAGGATGATCATCATAAGGCAACTATTTTATTCTTTAGAGAGCAATTCATTAAGATTGATAAGAATAGTGCAGTATTTTTACTTTTAGCAGACATTTCCCAAAGAGTGCATGATTTTGCAATCTCATTCTTTAGAAGCACTAAGGCTAAGGGATTCTTCTCAAGCTATTTAGATGAGATAGAGGGTCTTGGTCCTAAGCGTAAGGAGGCTTTAATAGCTCACTTTACGACAATTGATAATTTAAGAGCTGCAAGTAAGGAAGAAATTATGGAGGCTGGTATTCCTGAGCCTGTTGCAAAGAGTATTGTAGAATTCTTTGAAAATCTTGGCAAAAAAGACGGGGAATAGGTCATTTGTCCATTTTTATTATTGAATATTTATTATAATTAAATTATAATAGTATTACGAATTGAATTCGATTTGAGGTGGTACTTTGAGTAATACGGGATTACCTGTTGGTGCACTTATCGGTATTATTGCCGGTGTGGTTGCTTTAATCCTATTAGCAATCTTAATTATTTTCTTATTAAAAAAGAAGAACAGTAAGCCAAAGGTTAAAATCAATGAAGAATTCATAAATACTTTAATAGAGTATTTTGGTGGAGTTGCAAATATTAATACAGTCGCAACTGAAAATGGTGGTAGACTAAATATTACAGTTAATGATTTAGATTTATTAAATACCGATGGTATTAAATCATTAGCAGCTTCTGGAGTTTTTATTACAGGAAATACGGTAAAGACTTTGTATAGGGAAGATAGTGCAACAATCAAAATGGAAATAGAAAAGAGGATATAAATCATGGTTAAGAAATCATTTAAAATTACTAGTGAGACAGGTATTCATGCTAGACCAGCAACAACTCTTGTTAATTTAGTTATGAATTATAAATCTGATATCACAATTTCTGCTTTAAAGAAGGAAGTAGACTTCAAGTCAATTATGGGCGTTATGTCACTAGGTATTTATAGCGGTACTATCATCGAGGTTAAGGCTGACGGTGAGGATGAAAAGGAAGCTGTTAAGGCTATAGCAGAAAAGATTATAAGCCTTGGTTTAGGAAAAGAGATTTAATAAACTATTAGAATAAACCACCATCGTGGTTTATTTTGCTTTATTAAGGAGGAAGAGATTATGAGCCTTGATAAAAAGGTTGATGAATATATTGATTATGGTTATGATGTTTTAAAGAAGCTTATTGCTTGTGAGAGTGTCTTAGATGAATACAGAGAAAATTCTGATATTCCTTTCGGAGAGGGCGCTAAGAAAGCACTACTTACCCTACTTGAGGTGGGAAATCAGGCGGGCTTTAAAACAAAGAACGTAGATAATTATGCTGGATACCTAGAATTTGGTACTGGCAAGGATGTGCTTGGTGTTTTAGCACATCTAGATGTTGTCCCTGTAGCTAAGGAAGAATGGGAAACTAATCCATTTGAGCTTGTGTTTAAGGGAGACAAAATGTATGGTAGAGGAACTACTGATGATAAGGGTCCATTAGTTGCATCCCTTGTTGCAATGAAGATGCTACTAGATGAGGGCTTTAAGCCAAATTATCGTGTAAGGCTTATTGCTGGCTGCGATGAGGAATCAGGCTCTAGATGTCTAGAAAGATATTTAGAGAAGGAGGGAGAGCCTGCAGTTGCATTCTCCCCTGATGCATCATTCCCAGTAATCTATGGCGAAAAGGCAATTATTTCTTATGATTTGAATTTAGATTTAAAGGATGATTGCTTATTAAATATGGAGGCAGGCCTTCGTTATAATATGGTTCCATCAGATGCTAAGATGACTCTATCAGTTGATTTAAAGGATAAATATTTAACATACCTTAAGGAAAACGGATATGAGGGTAAGGTAGAAGGAAATACTTATTATGCAAAGGGTAAGATTTCTCATGCAATGGAGCCTGATAATGGCTTAAATGCTATTTATATTCTATTTGATTTCTTAGCAAAGAATACAGATAGTAAGGCTGCTAAATTTATTGAGAAGTATTATCTATGGGATAACCATGGTAAAAAGGCTGGATATTATGATGAGGATCCTGAAATGCATGATTTAACATCAAATATGGCTATTGCTAGAACTGAAAATGGCAAGCTAAGACTTGGTGTTAACTGTAGATGTCCTTTAGATTCAGCATTTGAAACTATTCCAGCTGCTTTAAAGAAGATTACTGATGGTACAAATAATGAATTTAATTTCTTAGGAGGATCTCCTCGTCATTATGTGCCAAAGGATTCTAAGCTTGTTTCAACTTTAGTAAAGGTATATAGAGATGTAACAGGTGATATGAGTGAGCCAATTACTATTGGTGGTGGTACTTATGCAAGAGAGATGACTAACGCAGTTGCCTTTGGTCCTATTAAGCCAAATGAGCCAGATGTATGTCATATTTCAAATGAGTATTTTACAGTTCAGGATTTTAAGGACGCAATCAAAATTTACTATTTAGCTATAAAGGAGCTTTCAATCTAATGAGATTACGTAAGGTTAAAAACGCAAGAGAAAGACTTCAGGTCAATAATAATCCGTATTTTATTAATGAGCCTGAATTAAATAAGGGAAAGTGGAGTGAGGTATTCGGAAATGAGAATCCTATCCATATTGAAATTGGCTGTGGTAAGGGACAGTTTATGTCTACCCTTGCTAAGCTACACCCAGATATTAACTATATTGCAATTGAAAAATTTGATTCAGTATTATTAAGATGCCTTGAAAAGATTATTGATCAGGATATTCCAAATTTAAAGATTGCAGTAATGGACGCTCAGGTATTATTAACATACTTTAGCGAAAAGGAAGTAGATAGAATCTATCTTAATTTCTCTGACCCATGGCCTAAGAAGCATCATGCCAAGAGAAGATTAACATCTCCATTATTCTTAGAGCAATATAAGAAGGTATTAAAGGAAGATGGAGAAATCCATTTTAAGACAGATAATAGAGGCTTATTTGAATATTCTCTTGAGTCTTTCTGTAACAATGGCTTTTCATTATCGAATATTTCTCTAGATTTACATAAGGATACAGAGAAATATCCTGATAATATTACAACTGAATTTGAGGACAAGTGGTCTCAATTCGGTCCAATTTATCGTTTAGAGGCAAAGGAAAAGAAGTAAGATGTCGAAGTTCGTTTTAATAGGCGGAAAGAATAAGGATTCCGTTTCTAACAAAACTGAATCAGAAATCATAAGAATGAGTGGTAAGGAAAGACCAACAATTCTTTTTTGTCCCTACGCAACGATAAACGATATTGAAAAGGCAAAACAAAAATTTATTAAAATGATGGATAAGCTAGAATATGAGCTTATTGTCATGGACCAGAATAATATGAAGGATTTTGATAGCCTATTAAATAAAGCCGATATTCTTTATATAGCTGGTGGTGTATCAGATGATTTAGTTGAAATCTTTAGAAAAAATAAGCTAGATGAGATTTTAATTAAATATTTAGATACAGATAAGATATTTGCAGGATCATCAGCTGGTGCGATGCTATTTACAGTAATTAGTATGGGAGATAAGTATATGTATACTGATAATTTCCATAATTATAATTACAAAATGGTTAAATGCCTAGGAATCCTAAATATCTCAATATGTCCCCATTATCAAAATGAGGATTTAATCATCTATAACGATGAAGTTAGAAATTTACCATTTGATTCATTTGGAATCGAAGAGGATACGGCAATAGTAATTGATGGAAATAAGTTCTATTGCATTAAAGAAAACAGGTCTTCAGGTATTTATTATTTTAAGAAGAGTGATAATTACAGGATGATACCTTTATATGAGGGAGTAATCTATGAAAAAGATAGCGATTTTAGGTCCTAAGGGAACTTATAGTGAATTAGCTGCTGATAAGTATGTTAAGAATCTAAATGAAGAATATGAATATGTATATTATCCAACTATTCTTAAGGCAATAGATGCGGTTGATGAAAATACAATTGCGGTTGTTCCATATGAGAATAGCTTAGATGGCTTTATTATTGAAACATTAGATAGAATTATGCTTAGAGGCTTAAATATTAGTAAGCAAATTAAGATTTCAATTGATTTTGCCTTTGTTGCAAATGTTAGTGATATTAAGGATGTTAAAAATACATTCTGCCAGTTTAAATCATATGGCCAGTGCTTAGGCTTCTTAAGTGATAAGAATTTTAAGGTTACTAAAACTGAAAGTAATATTGAAAGCTATGATTTATTAATGGCGTCATCTAAGGGAAATGGTGCAGTTATTCCGATGCATGCTTTAAAGGAGGGTACATTCCCTCTTGAGGTAAAGCATATTTCTGATAGAAGTAATAATGAGACAAGATTCGTTGTATTAGATAATAATTCTACAAATGAAATTGGAGATAATATTGAATGCTCACTTGTATTTAATTCAATTCATGATAGACCAGGTATTTTATATGAAATTTTAAGTAAATTCCATGATGCTAATATCAATTTAAAATCTATTATGTCTAGACCAGATAAGACAGGTATGGGAAATTATAATTTCTTTATTGAATGCTCACTTTCAAAAAATGAAAGAGATGAATTTAAAAAGATATTAGATGAATATCGACATGAAACTAATTTTAAGGTTGATGTACTTGGAGTTTACGAATCACTAGGAGAGTAAACTATGCACGCACTCGATATAATTATTAAAAAGAGAAATGGTGGTACATTATCACCTGAGGAAATTGAATATTTTATTGGTGGCTATGTAAAGGGTGAAATCGAAGAATATCAGATGTCAGCCTTACTTATGGCTATCTATTTTAATGGTATGACTGATGTTGAAACATATAATTTAACTAAGACTATGCTATATTCTGGTGATACTATTAATCTTGATGCGATTAAGGGTGTTAAGGTTGATAAGCATTCAACTGGTGGTGTAGGAGATAAGACAACTCTAGTTTTAGGTCCTATTTTAGCATCACTTGGTATTAAATTTGCTAAGATGAGTGGTAGAGGATTAGGTCATACTGGTGGTACTCTAGATAAGCTTGAATCTATTCCAGGCTTCAATGTTAATTTAGATATGGATACCTTTATTGATCAGGTTAATGATATTAATATATCAGTAATTGGTCAGACTTCAAGCCTTGTCCCTGCTGATAAGAAGCTTTATTCATTAAGAGATGTAACTGGTACTGTTGAATCTATTCCACTTATTGCATCATCAATTATGAGTAAGAAGCTAGCTGTATCAACTGATGTTATTTCACTTGATGTCAAGGTTGGCTCTGGTGCCTTTATGAAGAATTTAGATACTGCAAGAAAGCTTGCAAAGCTTATGGTTTCAATTGGTAAGCAGTTTGGTAGAACTGTTTCTGCAACTCTTACTAATATGGATGAGCCTTTAGGCTGTGCTATTGGTAATTCACTTGAGGTAATTGAAGCTATCAATACTCTAAATGGTAAGGGTCCTAAGGACTTTACTGAGCTATGCCTTGCCTTTGCAGGAGAGATTTTAGTTGGTGCTAAGCTTGCTAAAACTGATGAGGAAGGACAAAAAATGGCATTAGATGCTATTAATAGTGGTAGAGCATTATCAAAGCTTAAGGAGCTTGTTAGGGCTCAGGGTGGCGATGTTTCATATATCGATGATCCATCTAAGTTTGCTTTAGGCAAGAATGTAATTGAGGTTAAGGCAGAAACAAATGGATATGTTACACATATGGATGCCTTAGGCTTAGGAGTTGCCTCAAGTCATTTAGGTGCTGGTAGAGAAAAGATTACTGATGATGTTGACCATTCTACTGGTATTGTAGTAAAGAAGAAGGTTGGAGATAAGATTAGTAAGGGTGATACCTTAGCTGTTATTTATTCTAATTTTAGTGACAATGAATCAGTAATTGGGGAAGTTAAGAATTCATTTGTAATAGGTGATGAAAAGGTTGATTCAACACTTATTTATGACCTTATTAGATAAGAAATTATTTTTGACTTGAAATATAATAATATTTCTTGTATAATTCTTATTGTGTGAAACGGAGGAATCCTAATTATGGAATTCATTATTGATATATTTGTTGCAATTTTTGCAGTCTTATTAATAGTTATAGTTATGTTACAGGGTTCTAAGGATGACATTAACGATGCCTTCAATGGTAGTAAGTCAGACTTATTCAAGGATCAGAAGGTACGTGGTGTTGAATTAATTATGCAGAGAACAACTGCTGCATTCGCTGTTATTTTTATGGCATTAGTAATCACATCAGTTTTATTACATAACAATTTAGGTTTTTAATTAAGAATGGGATTGCAAAATCCCATTTTATTTTTGTAGAGAGGAAGTGAGTATGATGGATGATATTAAGAATATGATTATCAAGGGGCTTAAGCAGACATCAATGGACATTGATTTAATGTGTGAATATTTAAATATGTCTAAGAGTGATGTCTTACCATATTTAGATGAGCTTGAATCAGAAAAGAAGATTAGAAAAACTAAAAAGAATGGTGTTTATAAAATCAATAAGGAAAGAAGTGCCTTTACACTTGAAGCACATCTTGATGATGAATTTTTACTTCATGTCATTAAGGAATTAAGACATACAGACATCTACTCAATTATGCAAGATACTAAAGCCTCTAAAAAGGATACTAAAGAAGCCTTAGCTAAGCTAGTAGATAGAGGTGAAATTAGATATATTAAGGAATATAGTGGTGAATATTTCACATGTCCAATTGAGGCTAGAATTATTGTCACTGAGGCCGGGTATATTAAGGCTGCAGCCCCAGGTGATGAAAAACTATATTATATTTCTGATGATAATAGAGGCTCATTATATGATGGTGATATAGCATATATCCTACCACTTGATTTTTTTGAGCATACTGCAACTGTTGATAAAATAATTGAAAGAGGTCACACTCGTGGTGTTGGTCTTTTAAAGAAGAAAAAGAGAAAATCTGGCGAGGTTTTCTATTATATTGAATCAACAATTAAAAAATTTGAGGTTTGGATTGATATATCAGCTGATGAGGTTGGTAATGCTGTACCTGATATGATTGTCACAGCTGACCTTGAATATTTAAATAATGGCAGAATTAATGGCCATAATTTAAGAGTTATTGGTCATAAGGATGACCCAGGAATGGAAATATCTAAAATAGCCCTAGAATTTGGCTTTAATTTGGAGTTTCCTGATGATGTTAGAGAAGAAGTTAAATCTATCCCTTCAAGTGTTACAGAGGCTGAAATTCGTGGCCGTAAGGACTGGAGAGATTTAAATATTATCACTATTGATGGTGATGATTCAAAGGATTTTGATGACGCTGTCTATTTAGATTATACTAAGGATGGCAATTATAAGCTTGGTGTATTTATCGCCGATGTTTCTCACTATGTAAGAGAAGGAATGCCTTTAGATAAGGAGGGCTTTAAGCGTGGTACATCCCTATATTTAGCAGATAGAGTTATACCAATGTTACCACATGAGCTATCTAATGGTATTTGTTCACTTAATCCTGATGTAGATAGACTTGTATTAGCCTGCATTATGGAAATAGATCAAAAGGGTAAGCTTGTTAATTATGATATAAGTGAGGGTGTAATTAGATCACATCATAGAATGACTTATAATAATGTTAACAAGATTTTAAATGATGATAAGGAGCTATGTGAGGAATATTCTGATATAGTACCTATGCTTAAGGAAATGGAAATTTTATCTAAGAAGATAAGAGAATTAAGAACTAAGCGTGGTGGTATTGAATTTGATTCAGAGGAATATTCATTTGTATTAAATCCAGATGGCTCACCTAAAAAGATTGTTAAGCGTGAAAGAGCATATGCAGAAAAGCTTATTGAGGATTTCATGCTGATGGCTAATGAAACAGTGGCATATCATATGAATATTATGAATTTACCAATTGTTTATAGAATTCATGAAAAGCCAGATCAATCTAAGCTTCATAATACCTTATCAGACGTTAAGGCTATGGGCTTAAATATTAAAATGACTCAAAATGATATCCATCCTAAGCAGCTTCAGGAAATTCTTGAGGAGGCTAAGGAAAATCCAAATGCTTTAATTATTAATAATATGATTTTAAGAAGTATGATGAAGGCTAAATATAGTGAGCAATGCCTTGGACATTATGGATTAGCTATGAATTATTATTGTCATTTTACATCTCCAATTAGAAGATATCCGGATTTAATGACTCATAGAATGATTAAAAAATTATTACTTCATCCTGGCAATAGCTTCGAACGTGATCTAAAATATTATCAGGCAATTATGCCAGAGGTAGGTATTAAAACATCATCTAGTGAAAAGAGATCTGTTGAATGTGAAAGAGAAGTTGATGATATGCTATATGCTTGGTATATGGAATCTAACATCGGCCAAAGCTATCATGGTATTATCACATCTATAACATCATTTGGTATGTTCATTACTATAGGTAATGGAATTGAGGGTTTATTCTTATATAAGAATAGTCGTCATTTCTTTGATTATAATGAGAAATCAAAGACTGCAGTATCTGAATCTGGTAATGTTTATTCAATAGGTGATAAGGTTTCTGTTAGATGCCGTTATTCATCTAAAGAGGATAGAAGAATCGATTTCGATTTAGAAGAAGGAGTTAACTAATGAAAATTGTATGTCAAAATAAAAAAGCGGCATTTGAATATTTTCTATTAGATAAGTATGAGGCAGGTATTAAGCTTACTGGTACTGAGATTAAATCAGTAAGAGCTGGTAAGTGTAATATCAATGATGCCTATGTCATCATTAGAAATAATAGACCCTACATATTAAATATGTTCATTGGTAAATATGATCAGGGTAATATTTTTAATCATGATGAAACTAGATCTAGAGAGCTTTTACTTCATAAGCATGAAACATTAAAGCTTATGCAAAAGATAAAGCTAGAGGGTCTAACTTTAGTTGCAACTAAGGCGTATTTTGAGGGCTCTCTTCTTAAAATTGAGGTTTGTCTAGCTAAGGGTAAAAAGCTATCTGATAAGAGAGAAACGATTAAAGAAAGAGATACTAAGAGAGATATTGAAAAATCTATTAAAAATTCATATAGATAATTTGCAGAAATTAAATTCAGATGCTATAATCTATATGAATTTAATATGGGGTCGTTTTTGGATTCGCTGTGATTCGAAGACACTTGTAAGCATGTAGGAGTAGTCTCCTTTAACAACGTCGGGGTTTTAAATAAACGCTGAAGAAAATAATGATTACGCATTCTTAGCAGCTCGTTCAAACGCAGTTGCTAACTGTGCATTCGCTTGCTAATAACAGTCAAGCGGTTCGCCTAAGTGTGTGCCTATAACACTTAGCTCGAATCTTAACTAGATAGGATATACTATGTTCCTGCTATTCTAAGGAACATAAAGAATTTAATAGAATGTAGTTAGGTTTTGGTTCGTTCATTCACCTGTGCTTAATGAAAATTAAGAATGAAATAAACATGTAGAAAGCACTTGAAATTGGGTTACATACGGGAGTTCGAGTCTCCCCGGCTCCACCATATAGTCAAAAACCGAACCCATAAAACTAAAGGTTTGGATTAAAATATAATAATTAAAAAAGGCTTTGTTAGATTTTCTAACCTTAGAGTGAGGGGGTTCTCACCGTATGATAAGCCAATAGGAGATATCAT
>JAILEP010000073.1 GCA_024697825.1 Acholeplasmatales bacterium | reverse complement strand
TATCTTTGTTTTATTTTTATTCTCTAGATATTATGAAATTATTCAGGCTTTAAATAGAAAGGATTTACAAAGAATTATTGAATCCTTAGGATATGAATATTCAGCCTATGAAACCTATGTAATATCTGCAGATACGTTTATTTATTTTATTATTTCATGTGTATTATTAGTTGTATTATTAGTATTAAAGCCATATTCAAGGCTTGATGATAAAAATGAAATTGATGTCAATATTAAATCAAGTGAAATTGGTGTTAATGGCTTAGATGATGAGGTTATTACTGAAAGTGATGCAAATCAAATTAATGATGATTTAAGCCCAAGCTCAGAATATTATAATTTTGATCCATGTCCACAATTTAGTGAAATTGATGCTGAATATAATAATATTAAGGGTGCATATGAGGAAAAGCTTAATAGTATTGATAATGAAATTACACTTCCTAATTTAGTTAAATTTATTGTTGATTATGCAAGAGAATCAAGACTTCATTTATCATATCAAAATGAAACAATCGCAGAATTTATTGCAGGTTTAGGTGCTACACGTTTATCTATTTTACAGGGTATGAGTGGTACAGGTAAAACATCACTTCCTAAGATCTTTAGTGAGGCAGTCCTTGGTGAATGTAATATTGTTGAGGTTGAATCCTCTTGGAAGGATAAGAATGAGCTAATTGGTTATTATAATGAATTTAGTAAGAAGTTCACTCCTAAGAAATTTACACAAAGCCTATATAAGGCAGCCTTAAATGAAAATGTAATTACATTTATTGTCCTTGATGAAATGAATCTATCACGTATTGAATATTATTTCAGTGATTTCTTATCACTTATGGAAAATGAAGAGGACAAGCGTGAAATTAAATTATTAAATATTAAGATTTATAAGAATACCGATGGTAAGCCTGAAAAATATTTAGCATTATCTAATGGTCATACCTTAAAGATTCCTAAGAATGTTTGGTTTATTGGTACAGCTAACCGTGATGAATCTACATTTGAAATTTCAGATAAGGTTTATGATAGAGCTAATACTATGAACTTCAATAAGAGAGCACCTAAGGTTAGATCATTTAATGAGCCAATTCCTCAAAAATTTATTACATATGATAAATTTAAGGAATTACTTGATAATGCAATTAATACATATCATTTTGATATTGAAGGTAATGAAATTATTAGAAATGTAGAAGAAATCCTAGCTCCATATAATATTTCATTTGGTAACCGTATTTATAAGCAGATTGAGGAATATGTAAAGATTTATTGTTCATGCTTTACAAATGGTGATGATGTTTTAAATGAAGCTATTGAAAAGATTCTATTAAATAAGGTTGTCGCTAAGCTTGAATTTAAGAACGTTGAGGATAAGGAAGAGCTTGCTGAAAAGTTTGAAGCACTACACTTAAATTTATGTAAGGAATTTGTTAATAAGCTAAACGAGGATATTTAATATGAGAGATAAGAGATTAGATAATTATTATCTTCCAATTAATCAATTCATTAAAGATCATAATAAGATATCCTATATTGAATTTGATTATGATATTGTTCATAAGCTAAATCTCTTTATTTATAATGATTCGATTGATTTTGATAAGCTAGAGGAGGAGATTACTAAAATAGAGAAATCTCTTCCAGCTATCAAGCGTATTTTCCAAAAGCCAATTATTAGACTTTCTGATACTAGTGAGGTGTTGCCGGTAGAGGCAGTAAGGACTGTTGATAACCAGACTCTATCTCATATTCAAAATCATAGTGAGCTTTGGTCTGATATTAAATCTAACAATATTAGACCTAATAAGCTTTTAACTAGAACCTATTATGATAATTATGCAATTTATGAAAATATCGCCTTTAAGAAATGTATTGATTTAATCTTACAATTTTGTAGGAATAATATGCATTTACTTAAGGAATTAATTTATTCTAGTGATGTCTTAGATGTCAATTTACTTGAAAGAGTAAATCATTTAAATTATTTCCTTGCGTTAGGTAAGCTTCATACAAGCTATATTAGAGATTTCTCTAAATATTATAGTGTTTCAAGCCAAATTATTAATAGGCTTGAAGAAATTAATAAGGTAGTTAAGGCAAGGCTTAAAAGACCAGTCTATAGAATGAATAAGAAATATAAGGGAAGATTTAGCCTCCATCAGACTAATATTCTTTATATGGATAAGAATTATAAAAAGGTTTATTCCTTACTTAAGGGCTTTAAGGCTAAGGACTACGGAGTAGATGATTTAATATTAGATGATAAAAAGCTAAATGATGATTATTTTAATTACGCTTTAGTATTATTAATATTTTCTATTGGCCATTTT
>JAILEP010000071.1 GCA_024697825.1 Acholeplasmatales bacterium | reverse complement strand
GTGAGGAGAATGTACAGTCGAGAGATTGTGCATTCTCCTCACCATTGAAAAAATTTATATTAATTTGTATTACCACCTATAGTATAAATAACTTGGGTGGACAATTGTAGGACAATAAACAAATCTTGTTTAAAATTATTTAATGATATCCATTTTTTGAAAAATAAAACAGATTTTATTTCTCTGGTCTTAATAATATTATTCTGTTCTTTCATTACCATTAAAGAAAATGGCAATTGTTCCAGGTCCTGTATGTGCTGCAATAATTGTACCAATGTTAAATATTCTTACATCCTTAACATTAGGGAATCTTTCCTTTATTTCAGCTGCGACCTTTTCAGCATCCTTTAAAGTATTAGAATGAGAAATGAATACCTTACCTGAATAATTCTTTCCATCTACGGCATTCTTTTCCATTGTATCTAAAGACTTCTCTACGGCTCTTTTCTTACCAAAGGCCTTATCGTATGCGATAATCTTACCCTTGTTATTAATCTTCATAATTGGGCAAATTCTTAAGGCTGTTGCTACAGTAGCTGTAGGGCCACTAATTCTACCTGTTCTTCTTAAATACTTAAGCTCTGTTGAAAAGAACTGGTGATGTAGCTTATTTCTATTATCATAAACCCACTTAGATAAATCATCAAATGACATACCGCCTTCCCATAAATCAGCAGCCTCATCGACAAGTAAGCCATAGCCACTTGATGCAGCTAAGGAATCAATAACCTCAACCTTACGGTTAGGGAATTCAGCATTTATAGTCTTTGCAGCCTCAACTGCCTGATTATAAGAACCAGATAAGCCTGAGCTAAATACAATATGTAAAATATCCTTATTATTCTTCTCAATTAAATCTCTAAAGAATTCCTCATACTGGAACTGATTTACCTGAGATGTTGAAGGAATATTATTTTGAGCAATGAATTCATAAAACTGAGGTAAAGCCTTAGGGTCTCTGCCCATATCATCAGGATATGATTCATTATTTACTGCATATGTATAAAAAATTACTGGTAAGCCTCTTTCAACACAATATGAGTAAGGCATATCAATAGTTGATTCACAAGATAAAATATAGTCGCTCATAGATTGACCTCCTTTAAAACGGGGCTATTATAACATATATGTCATATTTCGACAAATATTTTTTTAAATATTTTAAACTATTGTCTAAAAAATAAGACCGGCTTCCAAAAGAAAGTCGGTCCCCCACTTTTAAAAACTGGGTCAATTGTTTTAACTTAAAGTCAATAAATTGACCCAAGTTATTAATGAAATTATTTACTACTATAATTTATTTTATAACAAATTTTAATAAAAATCAAACATCGGTATTTTATTAGAATCTTGCATCAATATCTAAATTGATAATCCTATAATTTAATTATAATGTAATCCAACAAGCTGGACGTACACCAATGCTAGTTAATTGAACATTATCACCATTACTAGAACCATCAAAATAAACCTTCCATGCACTTGAAGCAACTTGTAATCCTTGATTTGATAATCCGGTACGTAACCACCAATTACCATTATCCATACTAGAAGTTGCATTTGACACATATAGTCCTTGACACTTAGAATAATCTGTTCCTTTAGCAATGCTTAATTCATATGGATCACAATAAATACTTTTTTCTTGAAGGGATAATAAAAACAGCTTATCATTTGTATTATTACATACTGAACTATTATCCACTTCAGTTAATTCAATTATTTCCTTTTGTAAATCATTAAATGCTATATTATAGAAATTATCATTTAAAAATTTTCTAATATTTGATAATTCATAATTATTTGCAAATCCATTTCCACCATTATGGTTAAATGATGATGGGCTTGATGATGGATAATAATCTTGTGAATCTAATATTAAATTAGCTATTATTAATGCTTTACCATTATCTTCTTTTAATATATTCCACTCAATTGGATCAAAACTAAACCAATAAACTTCATTGATTACATATTCATTTTCATTTTGATATGTATATGTAGACGGATTTCCATAAGATGATGCCATTTTTTCAACATCATAAGGTCTATATTGAGTAAAGTAAACACCTCTATAATCATAAGCACCATCATTGTTATAATCAATATCTTGGTAATACATAAAGCTTGTTACATTTGATGAAATATAATAATTGTAATCAGTCCAATTATATTTATTATCTGATGTTGGTAAATCACCTGCTAATTGATTTAATTTATCAATTAATGCATTATCAGTTACTTTTGTTTGTGGATATGTACCAAAATATATTTTGTTATCTTCTTTAGTATATGTAGGTTTGTTAATATTTTTAAAATCTTTAATTGTAATTGTTATATTAGTTGATGGTACTTGAAATATATACCTATCACCAACGTATATCTCACCATCACTTCTTTCCCATGCAATTCTCATATTTTCTGGAATATTTGTTGCTGTTAATACTAAAGTCGTACCATATACATATTCATTACCACTTGTAACTCCAGATATTGTTACACCTTCTACTTGATTATCAATTGTTATTGTATATTTATCATTTGGCACAACAATATTAGGTTGTCGTAAAAATCTTCCTTCAAACGTTTCATTTGAACTACCAATTTTATATTGAAATTTTGCATCACGGTTATATACTTTATTATCCTTATACCAACCAGTAAATACATAGCCTAAATTAGCAATTGCTTCAATTGTTATTTCTTCTCCATATTTATATGTCCCATCACCCAAAACAACTCCATGATTGTACACACCCCCAGGTTTTTTTACTAAAGTTACTGTATAACTATTTCTTGTATAATATAATTTAATAACCGTTGATTCATCACCATTTATATTAATTTGGGTAATTTCTGGTGATGTAAATCCTTCATAAGTTTTAACTTCAGCAGCTGTTAATGTATTTGTAGTTCCTGTCAAATTATCTATATCATTAGGTACTTCAGGATAATTATCATCATCTAAATTTTGAAGATAATGTTCAACTTTATATTTAGTATTTGTATTTGCGCTAAATTTAGCTGTATAAACAATATCATTACCAGGCATATTAAATGAGTATGATGGTTCAGTTGATATTTCATTATCTCCATCATACCAACCATCAAATGTATAGCCTTGATTTGCAATTGCTTCAATTGTTACATTTTCACCATAGTTATAAGTTGTATTAGAGTTTGTAACAGTCCCAGCCTTATCATCATTTAATTTTAATGTTATTTTATAACTATTTAGTGTAGATGTATAAGTTGCTGTATATACCATATCTCTACTTACAGCTTCAATAGATGGATTCCAACCATTAAATGTGTATGTAAATTCGGCTGTTTTATCCTTTGTTGGAGTACCATCATATGATGGCATTGTTCCTTCTTTATAATCAGCTGAATATAAAATAGTATCATCATCATTTTTAAATGTTATTGTATAATACACATTGTCATCAGTTCCAGGATTAACTGATTCTTCAGGATTACTTGGTTCTGTCTGACTAGGTTCATTAGGATTTGTTGAAGTTACATTTGATGATTCTTGATTACCACTATTATCGTTATTATTTGTTGAATTGGCACATGATGTAATCACAAATAATAAGGCTAAGCTAGCCAAAACTATCGAAGCGAAACCAATTATTTTTTTCATTATAACCCTTCTTTCTAAAGTAAAAATGGACCTATAACCTAGATCCATTTGGATATAATATAATAAAATAATATTACCCCTCTCGATGTTTTCAGAGAAGGCAAGGCTAATTATTTTAAATTCATTCAAATATGGTTAATTATAACATATATATAATGTTAATGTAAACTTTATTATTGCAATTTAGCTTATTAGATTCTTGCATTAACTTTTTGTCTTATAAATCTAACCAAAAAGGCAGATCCTGTAGCTATTGCCATTTCACCAAGTCCAAGACCTAATATAAACCAAAAGCTTACCTTAGTTGGTTCTTCTAAGTCTGAAACATATGGCACTCTTCCACCTGCAAAATTAATAATCGCAATCATTGTAGTATATAAGAATGTAAATATTAAAGGGTAAATGACATCAAGCTTTTTAATATTTTGCTTATTATCAAATAGGATAAATGATAAGCATCCAAAGATTGGACATAAGGTATGCATAAATAGCCAGCTATTACCAAGTACTGCAAAGCCATATACTAAATCACCAGTTAGAATTATTATTATATAAATAGTAATAAATATAACTAATCCTACAATTACACCAGTAAATTTAAATACTGTAAATAATCTAAATGTATTTAATCCCTTTAGCTCTCTTATATCATTAATTAAGCATAGAATACATCCAACCATTAAAATAGTATTACCTAAATTAGTGTAATATGTTAATGAATGATACCACTTAAATGGTTCAGTCCCTGGTAGGAATCTAAAAAATACCTCTGCTAAAGAAAAAAGCTCAAGCGCAATTATTACTGAATTAATTGTTATAGATGCTATAATTTGCCATTTTTTTCTTTCCATAAGACAAACACCTCTTATGTAAATAATATCACCTGAAATTATTTACATTCAATTGGATTGAGTCTGAAATGACAAAAAATTGAAATAAGAAAAAGGTGGGTTTAGAAACCCACCTTGTATTCATCGTTAGAATCATCTTCTTTATTTATTTCTTCAGCTTGCTCTGATTCTTCTTTTGGTTCTTCTTCAAGAGTATTAGCCTGAAGATTATTTTCCTTAATTTCCTTATCTATTGCAAGGATACCTAAAATACCTGCAGCTAAGCAAATATAATTACCAGCTGCTACACCTGCAATCATAACTGCAACATATAAGCCCTTTTCGTTCTTCTTATAGGCTATTAAAGATAAAATTGCACAAATAATATATCCTATAAATACGATTATTAAAGCGACACCTATAGATCCTAGCATATTCTGTACAGCTGTAGCTTGATCATATACAGTACCATTTGGTGCTAGATCAGTTTCAATTTTTCCATTTTGAATATTTTTAACAATGTCATCATAATATTCATGAGATGAAAATTTAAGACATAATATTCCACCAATGAAAGTTATAATAGCACCCATAAATGATGCGACAACATTAATAATTAAACAAATTCTACTTCCACTTTTCATTTTTTCTAATTCCTCCCAATAGATATATTACTACTTTTGTAATAATATTTCACGTGAACTACTCGGTAATTAAATTGCCGAGCATCGATTCTGTGATGGCTTTCACCATCACTCCTCAGGGCCGTCCCAGCCCAATACTGCTACCTTTACAGGTTACACAGATACATTTATAACTTTTGGATTTGATAATCCT
>JAILEP010000070.1 GCA_024697825.1 Acholeplasmatales bacterium | reverse complement strand
GACATATTCTATAACAATGTACAAAAAAGGTAGGATTTAATCCTACCTCTATTTCTTATATTTAGTTAAATAATATTCTCTAGCCTGTGATATAAAATGAAGGGATCCTGTAATTAATAATATTTCATCCTTATTTAAATCATTAATTGCCTTATCCATACAGTCCTTAAAATTATTAATTGATTCATTTTCTTTATTTGTATATAAAGAAAAATCAATAGGCTCTGTTTGTCTTAAATCAACAATTTTTGTGAAATAGAATTTATCAGTAATATCCTCTAAGATTTTAATCATTTCAGGATAAGCCTTATCCTGAAGTGCTGAAAAGATTACCTTGACAGGTCTTCCATTCTTTAAAAGCTTAACTGAATCAGATAAAGCCTTAATTGCAGGCATATTATGAGCACCATCAATTAAAATTAATGGTTCATTTGATACTGCCTCAAGACGTCCTGGCCAAAATACATTTTCTAAGCCAAATTCAATTAATGTTTTAGGGAAGGTCTTATCCATATAATGAATTGCCTCTATCGCAAGGGCTGCATTATAGGCCTGGTATGTACCAGAAAGTGCTGCCTTATAATCTTCACCCTTATATTTAAATGATGTTGTAAGTCCTGTTTTAATATCAGTTACATCATCATTAATAAATACCATATTAACCTGATTCTTTTCGGCATAAGCCTTAAAATAATCATGAAGCTTAGGGTCAACTGCAGTTAAGCAGGTCATACCTTCCTTTGCAATACCAAGCTTATGGTCTGCAATAGATTCTAAGGTATTGCCTAGCTGAGCCATATGGTCAAAGCCAATATTTGTAATTATTGCTAAATCACAGTCTAAGAAATTAGTTGAATCTAGCTTTCCACCAAGTCCACATTCAATGATAGCCATATCGATATTTCTATCCTGGAAATACATAAGCGCCATTAATAATGTAAGCTCAAAGAATGGTAAATGATCATTATATTCTTCCTCATATTTATTATTAAAATCATAAAGAATATTAGCATAATGCATTATTTCTGAATTAGAAATATATCTATCATTAATTTGAATTCTTTCATTAAATGAAATAACAAATGGTGATACAAACATACCAATATGTAAATTCTTGTGCATCATAGCTGATTTGATATAGGCACATACTGAGCCCTTACCATTTGTCCCTGCAACATGAATGATTGGATAGTCTGTTTTAATATTAAGCATTTCTGCAGCACGTGTGATTCTATCTAGATTCTCACGTGGTGCAGTTTTCTTTTGATTAAATAGGTAATTATATACCTCATCAATTGTATTAAACAATTTAAGTCCCTCTTACTTATTAATCTCTTCTAATGTTTTTAATACATCAGCATACTGAGCCTTATATTCAGCCTGCTTAGCCTTTTCTGCATTAACCTTAGCCTCTGGAGCCTTATTAACGAAGTTAGGGTTATTAAGCATCTTTTCTGATCTTTCAAGCTCAGCCTCAAGCTTAGCCTTAGTATCAAGAAGCTTCTTAATTACCTCTTCCTTATTTACTAAATCATCCTCTGGTACATATAAATTAGCCATTGGAAGTACTAATACTACATTACCCTTTGGATTTAATTCAGTATCAGTAAATTCTAGTGTCTTAGGGTTAGTGAACTTAGTGATATAATTACGAGTTAAATTTAATACCTCTAAAGTTTCCTTATCCTTTGCATAGATTGTGATTGTAATAGGTTCCTTTGGAGCCTTATTAGCCTTAGCTCTTTCATTTCTTACTGCAGTAATGATTTCTCTTACATCAGTTAAAGCTGTTAATGCGAAGGCATTATCATATTCAGGCTTTACAACTGGCCATGCTGAAATTGTAATAGATTCCTTATCATGAGGTAATGCCTGATAAATTTCTTCTGTAACAAATGGTACAAATGGGTGTAGCATCTTAACGATTGCAGTTAAGACATAAACTAATACATTCTTTGTATTCTTGATATTAGCCTCATCACCTGATGCCATATCAACCTTAGAAATTTCTACATACCAAGATGCGAAATCATCCCATACGAATGTATATAAAGTCTTTGCAGCCTCACCAAATTCATACTTATCCATGTTGTAATCAACATTCTTAATTACCTTATTTAATTCTGCTAAGATCCACTTAGAAGCTAAATTAAGGTTAGAATAATCGATATCAGATACCTTGAAATCTTCACCAAGGTTCATAAGTACATATCTAGAAATATTCCAAATCTTATTTAAATAATTCCAAGATGATTCAATCTTTTCCTCATCATATCTTAAATCTAAGCCTGGAGCTGAATTTGTAGTTAAGAAATATCTAAGTGAGTCAGTACCATATTTTGCAATAACGTCAAATGGGTCAACACCATTACCTAAAGACTTACTCATCTTTCTACCCTGCTTATCACGGATTAGACCATGGATTAAAATATCCTTAAATGGTGCCTTGCCTGTGAATTCAACACCCTGGAATAGCATTCTTGCAACCCAGAAGAAAATAATATCATATCCTGTAACTAATACATTAGTTGGATAATATCTCTTTAATAGGTCAGTATTTTCTGGCCAACCTAAAGTTGAGAATGGCCATAAAGCAGATGAGAACCATGTATCAAGTACATCCTCATCCTGAACCCAGCCCTCACCTGGACATTCAACCTGAACCTTAACCTCATCACCCTTATACCAAGCAGGGATTCTATGACCCCACCATAGCTGACGAGAAACACACCAGTCCTGAATTGAATCTGGATCTAACCAGTGCTCTAAAGTACCCATAAATCTTTCTGGTACAAACTTATATTCATCATTTGCTAAAACCTGCTTAGCAAGTACATCCATCTTTACGAACCACTGCTTAGAAAGTCTTGGCTCAACAACTACACCAGTTCTTTCACTATGACCAACAGAGTGAACGATTGGCTCCTTCTTTACGAATAAGCCAGATTGAGTTAAATCCTTAATAATATTTTCACGGCACTCGAATCTATCCTGGCCCTTATACTTGCCAGCCATATCATTCATTGTACCATCATCATTCATACATAAAGGCATTGCAAGATTATGTCTCTTACCTACCTCAAAGTCGTTAGGGTCATGAGCTGGTGTTACCTTAACACAGCCTGTACCGAAATTGATGTCTACATATTCATCTGTAATAACAGGAATCTTAACATCAGTACCAGGAATATAAACTTCCTTACCAACGATATTCTTATATCTTTCATCATTAGGGTTAACCATAATTGCTTGGTCTGCAAACATAGTTTCAGGACGTGTAGTTGCGATAGTTACACCCTGCTTTCCATCTCCATCAACAAATGGATATACGAAATGATAGAATGCACCCTCTACATCCTTATGCTCTACTTCAATATTAGATAGGGCAGTCTTAGCCTGGCAATCCCAGTTAATAATTCTTTCGCCCTGATATAATAAGCCCTTATTATATAAAGTGATAAATACATGATTAACAGCCTTATTTAAGCCCTCATCTAATGTAAATCTTTCCTTAGTATAATCTAAAGATAGACCTAAAGCCGCCCACTGAGAACGAATAATCTTTGCATATTCCTTCTTCCAGTCCCAAGCAACCTCTAAGAACTTCTCACGACCAATATCATATCTAGAAATGCCCTGCTCCTTAAGCTTTGCATCTACCTTAGCCTGTGTTGCAATACCAGCATGGTCCATACCAGGTAACCATAAAGCATCATAGCCCTGCATTCTCTTTCTTCTAATAATAATATCCTGTAATGTAGTATCCCAAGAGTGACCTAAATGTAGCTTACCAGTTACGTTAGGTGGTGGGATAACAATTGTAAATGGCTCCTTAGATAAATCGCCAGCCTCAAAGAAGCCACCCTTTAGCCAGAAGTCATATTTACCCTCTTCAACTTCCTTAAAATCATATTTTGGTTTTAATTCCTTACTCATACCTCTTAATCCTTTCATAATCTTCCCTAGTCATACTATAAAAATCAGCGTCTATCACTCGACCATCATATAGCTTTTTAAACATACAAAGCCTTCCATCATAATTGAATCCACACTTCTCAATGACTCGCTTAGAGCCGAAATTATCTGAATGATGTCCAACCTCTATTACCTCACAGTCAGTATGCTTAAAAATGTAATCAATGACAAGCTTTACAGCCTCAGTCATAATTCCCATTCCCCAGTATTTAGAGCTAAGTGAAAATCCAAGCTGTCTAACATACTTATATTTTCTTAAGCCCTGGTGATAAATAGATATTGTACCAATAAGCCTATTATCCTCTCTTAAGCAGATTGCAAAAACCTCCTTAGAAATGATATGACCTGATAATAATCTTGAGGCAGTCTCAAGATCAGGAACTGGCTTCCATCCAGCATTTGGTCCAACATTTGGGTCCTTTGAATATTCATAATAGTCGTCAAGATCCTTAAAAGAAAGATCTCTAATTAATACTTTCTCGCCTGCTAATTTCATACAATAAAAAAAGTCCTCTAGAATATTTCTATTCTAAGGACGAATTATCGCGGTACCACCTTAGTTCTGTATATAAAATACAGCACCTTAATTTACTCTTAACGCGAGGCACGGATGGGTCTACTTAATTTCTTCCATCAGCTCCATGACTACCTTCTGTTATTCCATCCAAATACTTTCACCAGCCGTATTTTCTCTAAAGCAGGATATAACATACTCCTTCATATCAACGCTATGTTTTTATTTTAGTCTTATTATCATCTAAAGTCAAATAAAAAATAGAAAAACAGGGCTTAAACCAAGCCCTGTAACCAAATAGCTAAAATAATTAAGCATTAAGCTTTTTATAAAATAAATCTACAGCCTTATCAAACGACTTATTTTGACCATTTGGAGTAATATTATACTTTTGTATATATTCACCAATATAGCTTGTAGCCTTAATAGCTCCATAGACATTTAGATGGTTACCACCATCTCTAAAATCATTTTGAGAATCAAATGAATATTGGCTTACAAAATCATCATTATAATTTAAATCTAAGAAATCAATTTCATTCTCAGCAGCAAAGCTACTTACCTGATTATGTAAATCATCTGTCCAAGATGTATAAGATGGCATTTCAAGTAACATAAGCTTTGTATTATGCTTCTCACATAAAGACTTAATTTCAAGAACAATATCAAAATTTTTATGATTAATCTTACCTAAATGACTTTTTAATAATTTCTCATTATTCTTCTTATCTAATGGAACAATATCCTTGGAGAAAACATAGCCCTTTAAATCTAATATTTCCTGGTTAGGCTTTTGTCTCCAGAAATCATGGTTTTCATAAACCTTCTTGAATACATTTTTACCTTCCTTTTTAGGCTTGCCTGTAAGGAAATCAATCTCAACAATTAAAAGCTCTGGATTTTGATATTTATATAATTTTTCAGCATATTCTAATACCTTATGTGGTAAAACCTTTGACTTACCACTATTGTATGATAAATAGCCATACTTTTCATACATTAGGGATGGTATATAACCAGAATATAAATCAGAATTGCCTAAGCATACAATATCAAGATTTGTATTTTCCGCTCTTTGGAATCCAATTGCACGCTCCTCCTTCGCATCAACAGATGGAATTAGAAGGAACGCAGTAATTATTAATGCACCAATTAATAGCACATGAAAAATAATTGCTTTAATAATCTTCTTTTTCATTTTATAGCTCTCCTAGAATGCTGCATAAAGTGGGTCAATAGCTCCATAGCCCTCACCATACGCACCAAATAATATAATAACAACAATTAACCCAATTATTAGAGTATAACGAATTGCAATATTAGAATTGTGGAATTTATTAGGAATATCAATAAATTCCTGAATAATTTCTATACCTAAAATAAATGCAATCGAAATAAACATAATGATTAAATCCTTAGAATTGATCAATCCTAATCCAATTAAATCATATGTTCCACCCTTAAATAGCTGACCTACCATATCAAAATAAATTGGTAAGCTATCAGCTCTAAACATCATTAAACCAAACATTACAATTACAAGTGTTCTTATAATTGCAAGGGTCTTAACAAAAATACCTTCACGGTTTAAATGTAGCTTATTACATAAATAAATATGAACTGGTTCTAGTAATATACCAATCATCATTACTACATAATAATACATTCCATATACAATATATTTAATACCACATCCATGCCATATTCCACATACTAGCCATACACATAGCATCGGTAATAATGATGCAATAAATTTTTCAAATACAGGCTTTACCTTATTATGAATCTTTACATTTAAAGCCATATAAGGCTTTGAAAATGATACAGAATAAAATACATAATCTCTTAGCCAAGCACCAAGTGACATGTGCCATCTACGCCAGAATTCAGATACTGTTTTAGACATGAATGGTCGATCAAAGTTATCCTCAAGCTTAATACCGAATAATCTTGATACACCTCTAGCAATATCAATATAGCCAGAGAAATCACAATATAATTGGAATGCATAGAATATTGCCCCTAAAAAGACAACAGGTCCTGCATATTCATTATAATTATTAAAAATTTCTGTAACTGCAATGCTTAATCTGTCCGCAATAACAATCTTCTTAAATAAACCCCAAACTATTAAAGAACCACCATATGATAAATCCTCATAGGTAGGATTAGTATCCTTATATAGCTGTGGTGATAGCTTATCATATCTTGAAATAGGTCCTTCTATTTGAAGTGGGAAAAAGCCAATAAATAAAGCTAGCTTAAAAATATTTCTTTCACAATCATATTTCTTTCTATAAACATCAATTAAATAGCCAGTTGATGTTAATGTGTAATAAGAAATACCAAGTAATGGGAAGAAAAGCTTTAAGCTATTAAAGCCTGCAAATGAATATTTTTCAAATAATTCATTCAAATTCTTGGCAATATTTAATTCAAGACCAATATGCTTAAGAGGGTCTGTATATTTAAGTAAAGCTAAAATTAAGAATGACAAAAACAGGCCTAATACCATAATAAGCTTTTGTTTTTTCTTAATTTGAGCCTTAAGCTTTTTCTTTTCTTCCTTCTCTAAGCCTTCCTTTTTAATTTCAAAGCTCTTATTTAATTTGCCTATCCAAATACCACAGCCAAATACAATTATTGTCGCAATAATCATAAATATTAGCCAGTAGGCTGATAGGAAGAAAATCATAATATAGCTTAGTACTAAAAGTACTACCCATTTATATTTCTTAAAAAATATAGAATATAATAAAAGACCAACTACTACGAAGCATGCATAAGCAATTAAACTCGCTTCTGTGGCTGACATATTAATCCTCTAATCTCTTTACTAATTCGTAAATAGTTTCCTTGTTCTTGAAATTCTCTGGTGTTAAATCAACTGGAGTAATTTCAACATCAAATTCTTCATTTAGCATAACAACTAAACGCATAATTGAAAGTGAATCAAAAACCTTATGCTCAATAAAGTCTGTTTCATTTTCTACATCAACGCCTGGGGCAATTTCCTTTAAAATCTTAATAATATCTTCCATTTTTCTCTCTCCTATAAATTCTTATAATTATTTTTATAATAATTTCTATCTATCTTTCCATTTTGATTTAAGGCCATAGTAGGAACCTTAATAACCTTATTTGGAACCATATATGAAGGAAGCTTATCCTTACATCTAGCAAAGATTTCATCATCCTTAACTCTTCCCTCATAAATAAGAATAATCATATCATTTTCATTATCATATATACATACACATGATTTAATCTTATCCATAGATGTAACACTTGTTTCAATTTCACCAAGCTCAATTCTATAGCCCATATGCTTAATTTGGAAATCCTTACGCGACATATAAATATATTCTCCACGCTCATTTTCCATAACTAAATCACCAGTACGATAAATTCTTTCTGGATAGGCCTTTTGTAAAGGATTAGGGCAGAATGCCTCCTGAGTCTTTTCTGGCATATTATAATAACCACTTGCAAGGAATGATCCTCTAACACATAGCTCACCTATCTCATTAGGTAAGGCTTTTGTATCATCATCCTTTAAAACAAAGGTATCACAATTATTACAATGCTTACCAATTGGAAGTGACTCCTCAGGATTAAAGCTTCTATCTACAGTGTAATATGTACAAATATCGACAGTCTCTGTTGGACCAAATAAATTAGTATATGTACAATCAGGTAAATAGCTAATTAAATAATTTAAATGCTTAACATGCATTACCTCTCCTGCAAACATTATCTTCTTTAAATATAGAGGCTTTGCGTATTTAAAAACATCATAATTAGCAAGTAAAGCTAAAGCGCTAGGTACCCAGTAAATAGTATTGACCTTCTTTTCATTTAAAAGCTCAATTATCTTCATTGGGAACATAAAATAGCTTTTAGGTATCATATAATAGCTCGCGCCCATAATAATAGTTGAATAAAAATCTGAAATAGATGCGCTAAAATAAAACTGAGTTTGACCACCAAAAACAGTATTATTATCAATTCCCATTTCCTTAGTAAACCATTCTAGATATTTAATTAAGGCATTATGGCATACAACAGTACCCTTAGGCTTACCTGTTGAGCCTGAGGTATAAATTGCATAACAAATATCAGTATCTATTATTCTATCATAAACACTTTCAAGTAAATCCTGATCAATATCCTTCTTTAAGTCACTATAAGTTACTATATTAACATTTTTATATTCTATTTTATCCCTTAAATTATCATCAGTGATAATTAATGCTGGATCTAAAGAATCAAAAATAGTCATTACTCTATCTACTGGCATAGTTGTATCCATACAAACATAAAAATTACCAGAATAGGTTACAGCCATTCTCGCTTCACATAGGTGATTATTCTTTTCAAAATAAAGTACTACTGGCTTTTTAAATAGATTTAATCTAGCTATTCCTGTACCAATTCTTTTAGCACTATCATATAGCTCACTAAAGGTTAAATCATAATTATTATCACCAAAAGCTACCTTATTAGGGTAAGTATCCTTAGCCCTTTCAAATAGCTCTATTATTGTTTTCATATTTTTCTCTCCCATATAAATTATATAAATCGTTTCAAATATAAATTTATAAAAACTTATAAATTCTTATCAATAATTTAATACTGATTTAAAAATTTTGTTTCGATATGTTACATTCTACATTAGAATGTACAATACCTTCTAGAATATTATAGTACAAAAAAATAAAATGTAAACAAATAAAAACATTTTATAACAATTAAAAAAACGCTAGTTCATCACTAGCGTCAAATTCTTTAATATTAATAATTAATCCTATACCCTAAATGATAATTATAATAAGCCTTTATCTCACCTAAAAGGAGATTAAAATCCGTATCTGAATAATCATTTAGCTTCTTCTTATCATAATAATATTCATTCCAAATCTTAAGTGATTCAATATTACCAAGACCATGGTCCTTACAAACAGCACCACCAAGCTCTGGAACAAAGGATAATTCATTTGTACTACCACATTTAACACAAGACTTTAAATTAGGGGCAATACCATATACATATAATATTTTAATAAGGAATACTGCTATTACCTTATCATTATTTACCTTACCTAAGGCTTCAACTATCCCTTTTACAAAAGGATAAAGCCTCTTATTATCAATATCAGCAGGTAAATCATTTAAGATTCTAATTACAACACCTAAGGCCTTAGCTGTTTTTAAGTCATCAAATCTTGTATAAATAGAATCTAAAATTGTATATTCCTCTAAGGTTGGTAGGCTTGAATCTGTAGCAACAAATTCAACAGTATTACCAGTATTAGTAAAACCTAATAAGCCATTTTTAATTCTTTTACTACCTAAGGCTTTAACTCCAATTTTACCCATTGGAGTATAAAGATTTACAATCTTCGATGTTTCCTTATAATCAGTTTCTGATAATACTATTCCTTCAGATTTCACTATACCTCATCCTTTGAATAACCAAGCATTGCAAGGTCAACAGATTTATCCTTCCAATCCTTCTTTACCTTAACCCATAAATCAAGGTGTACCTTACGGTCTAAAAGCTTCTTAATATCTGCAATAGATTTATTCTTAATCTGCTTAATCATTTCACCATTATGTCCAATGATGATTTTCTTTTGTGAATCTCTTTCACAATAGATAGTTGCGTAAATATCAAGATATTCA
Source organism: Acholeplasmatales bacterium (assembly GCA_024697825.1). Taxonomy (GTDB): domain Bacteria; phylum Bacillota_I; class Bacilli_A; order Acholeplasmatales; family Anaeroplasmataceae; genus Anaeroplasma. The sequence continues at coordinate 2,306 of JAILEP010000070.1, read as the reverse complement.
GGATTATCTGGATTTTCCTTAACCTCTTCAATTGTAACAGCGATTGAGTGAGGAATTTCCTCCTTAGTCGCAATTAAAAGCTTTTCTCTAATTAGCTCACTAATTAAGAATCTATCACCATGGTCAGAAACCATATCATCTGGATAGAATTTAGGACCAAATGGTAATACTACTCTAATTTGATCTAATAGCTTATCGACATTCTTATCCTCAAGTACAGATACTGGGAAAATACCTGCAAAAGGATATAAGTCCTTATAGATTGCGATTGTTAAATCAATATCATTAAATTTCTTTAGCTGATCTACCTTATTGATTACTAAATAAACTGGAACACGAGTGTTCTTTAGATTATCTAAAATAATCTGATCTCCTGGTAAGACATGCTTAACAGGGGTAGTCATAAAGATTACTGCATCTACACCAGCTACAGAATCATATGATGCCGCAACCATTCTTCTTCCAAGCTCAGTTTTAGCCTTATGAATACCTGGAGTATCAGTAAATGCAATCTGATATTCATCAGTTGTTACAATACCTAATATTTTATTTCTTGTTGTCTGAGGCTTATCGCTCATGATGGCAACCTTTTTTCCAACCACCTTATTTAAAAAGGTAGACTTACCAACGTTAGGTCTACCAATTATTGCGACGAAGCCACTCTTGTATGTGTCGTCAAATTTAAAATCCATTATTATTTGTCCTCAAGTAACACAAAGGAAAATGGTAATAATTCCTCTACTGTTGTTTCTTTAATATCTCTCTTAAGGTTAGTTAAAATAACCTTAGTATCAGGTAATAATAATTCACTCATTACCTGTCTACATGCTCCACAAGGTGAGCATGGTACATTCTGATCAGCTACGATACACATAGCCTCAACATCATATTTAGTTAATCCTTCAGATACCATCTTAAATAGTGCTGTTCTTTCTGCACAATTACAAAGACCGTATGAAGCATTTTCTACATTACATCCTAAAATGTATTTGCCATTTTTCAAAAGAATAGCCGCACCAACCTTAAATTTAGAATAAGGTGCATAAGCCTGGCTTCTTCCTAATAAGGCCTGATCAATTAGCTTATCTACATCAATCATTATTTTCTCTTATAGCCTGCCTTTACTAAAATATCCTCCTGGATACCAAACATAACCTTTTCATCCTCAGGTGTCATATGGTCAAATCCACATAAATGTAGATAGCCATGAACAGCTAAGAATGCAAATTCTCTCTGCTCACTATGACCATATTCTAAAGCCTGCTCCTTAGCACGCTCTACACAAATGAATATGTCACCTAGCTGCTTAGACTTTGGTAAATCAGGGTCATCACAGTTAGCAAATGAAATAACATCTGTTACCTTGTCAATCTTTCTATATTCCTTATTGATTCTTTGAATTTCATCCTTATTTACGAAGATGATATCAAATGTTTTCTTTCCACCAATAGTCTTAAATACGTTATTTATAACCTTTTCATATTTTCTTGTATTAATATCAGATTCATTAAAAAAATTAACCTTCATTTACTCCACCTGCAATCTTTTCAAAAGATTTCTTTTCTTTTTCCTTTAATCTATCACGGTTTGCAATATTGCCAATTATAAGCTTAACGGCCTCATCAAGCATAGAGCCTTCAGTGTAATCCGCTTCACATACAAAGTTGACTCTCGCGTCATCAATTAATGACTTTGCAGTTTCAAGCCTGTTACGATATACGGCAATTGAGTTTCCACCAGATTGTTTGATTATCTGCATACAAGGGACATCAGTAATTCCATCTCCGATATAGATCATATTTTCGTAATCGATAGCGAAGCTCTTTGTCTTCTTGTTTACAGCCTCATCATCAGTAATATCTAAGGTACCCTTAGCTATTCTGAATAAATATTGAGTCTTCTGAGTATAATTAATAGCAGTTTTTGGCCATACCGCAACTCCATCCTCATAAATAAATGAGCAGCCAAATACACTCTTGAAATTATCAAATATTGAAGTTCCCTCAATAATTTCAGTAATGCCTGAGCTAATAATATAATGCTCACACTCATAGCCTAAATTTAAAACAAACTGATTGATTCTTTGAAACCATGTATATACGCCAGGTAAAAGGTCAACTGACTTACCACATTCATTTAAATATTCGTGAGTAAGAGGAATTCCCTTTTCCTTGCATTTTTTCACCATCATATACATATACATAAGAATTTTATCAGCAGCGTTTTCCTTAGTATACTTACCAGTTTCACCCCAGAATTCTTGTGGTGTAGTATTAAGATTTTTCATGAAGTCATATTCTTGCATG
>JAILEP010000034.1 GCA_024697825.1 Acholeplasmatales bacterium | reverse complement strand
GCTCATTAGCTGGATCTTCTAGATCTAAGCCTTCATGAGATAAATGCCATAGATTCTTATCCTTTGAGTAGTTAGTCTCTCTTGAAATCTTTAGAGGAATGCTATGAGCCTCTGCATAATCGATTTCCTCATCACGAGACTTGATGTTCCACTCTCTCCATGGAGCGATAATCTTCATATTAGGAGCGAATGCCTTAATTGTTAATTCAAATCTTACCTGGTCATTACCCTTACCTGTACAGCCATGGCAGATTGCGTCTGCACCTTCAGCTAATGCAATCTCAACGATTCTCTTAGCGATGATAGGACGTGCAAATGAAGTACCTAATAAATACTTACCCTCATACTTAGCACCAGCCTTTAATGTTGGGAAAATATAATCCTCAACGAAAGCCTTATTTAAATCCTCTACATATAACTTAGAAGCGCCTGTCTTCTTAGCCTTCTCCTCTAAGCCCTCTAATTCATCAGCCTGACCAACGTTACCAGATACTGCAATAACCTCACAGTTATCATAGTTTTCCTTTAACCAAGGAATGATAATTGAAGTATCAAGACCTCCTGAATATGCTAAAACTACTTTTTTAATACCTTTTGTCATATTAAACAACCTCCATCATAACATAATTATATAACAAAAAAGCGCCTCTTTCAATTCAAAAGAGACGCCATAAGCGCGGTACCACTCAATTTGCTAAGATATTTATATCTTAACCCCTCAAAAATATGCCTCCAAAAGTGCGTTCAACCTACTATCCCTGCCCTGCTTCCACCATCCAGAGCTCTCTATCAGTCTTTATAGGACTACTATTCTTCTATCATCAGCACATATTTAAATGAAATAAAAAAAGGCAAAACTTGCCCCTCTCTACTTAGAAAGGACATAATTATGAACTAACCATTGTCCCTTCATAATTATACTCAAGTTTAAATTTATTAAACTATCTTTGCAAGTTAAGTCTATTAGGGATAAATCCAAAATAGACATTTCTATTATAGCTCCTATTGGACATAAGTCAACCTAATGAGTATTATTTCGTATAAAATAAAACGTTTTCAGTACTTTCTTTATAATAAAATTATTAAATTTAATAATTTATGATACAATATTCAAGCGAGGTGTTATAACAATGAAAGATTATTTACAGAAAGCATACTGCATGAACCAGTCAATGCGTATTTATGCAGCTATAACTACAGATATTGTTAAAGAAGCTAAAAAGACTTTTAACATGTGGCCTTCTAGTGCAGCGGCTTTAGGTCGTCTACTTACTATTTCTGCCATTATGTCATGTACATATAAATCAGGTGAATTCCTAAACATTAAGGTTGATGGTGATGGTCCTATCGGACGTATGACTGTTGAAGCTACTGATGGTAAGGTTAGAGGATTTGCTCAAAACCCAGGAGTATTCCTAGAAAATAATACAGGTGGTATCAATATCACTCAGGCAGTAGGTGCTGGTACTATTGAGGTTATTAAGGATTTACATATGAGACAGCCATTCTCTTCTTCTTGTGAAATCGTATCAGGAGATATCGCTCAGGACTTCACTTATTATTTTGCAAAATCAGAACAGATTCCATCTTCTGTTGGACTTGGTGTAGCCTTTACTAATGATTCAGAAATTAAAGCTGCAGGAGGCTTCTTAATTCAGGTAATGCCTGGATGTAAGGATGAATATATCGAAAAGCTTGAAAATAAGCTTAAGAATTTAAAGCCAACTACAGAAATGATTGATGCAGGCTATACAGCTGAGGATATCATTAATGAAATTACTGATGGTGATTATGAAATTCTTGAAACTAAGGAATTAAAATATGAATGTAATTGCAATAAGGAAAGATTTGCAAGAGGCTTAAAATCTTTAGGTAAGGTTACTTTAGAAGAAATCTTAAATGAGGATCATAAGGCAGAAATCACTTGTAATTTCTGTAATAAGAAATATACATTCAGTGAGGATGATTTAAAGGAAATTATCCTTGAATGTAAATAATTTAAGGCATTTAAAAATGGTACTACAGAAGTACCATTTTTATTTATCTTCTATTTTACAGGTTCCTTACAAATGTATAAAATACCAATTGTACCAGGACCACAATGTGATGCGATAACACCACCTGCAACAGTTTCAATAACTCTTGCATTAGGATATAGCTTCTTTACCTCAGGCAATAGGTATGCACAAGATTCTACTGCAATTGAATGAGTAACAAAGATAACATCTTCTCTAACATTATCCTTTTCCTTATCCTCAATTAAAAGCTTAAGCATTGAATTTAAGGCAACCTTCATTTTACCAATAGGCTTTCTTCCTACACTCATAGCACCATCTCTAACAAAGATAATAGGCTTCATACTAAGAATTGTACCTACAAAGCGAGCAACGCCTGAGCATCTACCACCCTTATGTAAATAATCCATTCTTTCGATTGCAAATTGAACCTTAGCTCTATCTGCATTATATGCCATATTTTCTGCAATTTCCTTTGCAGATAAGCCCTTATCCCTATCCATACAAGCATGAACAACTAAAAGACCAATACCTGTAGATAGATTCTTTGAATCAACAATATAGATTCTATCCTTTTCAGGATTAACCTCTTCAGCCGCTAATACTGCAGATTGATATGTTCTACTCATCTTTGATGATATGCCTGTAAAGACAATATCATATCCTTCATTATACCATTTACTAAATATATCAACTAATATAGGTGTTGTAATGGCTGATGTCTTAGGCAATTCACCTAATTCCTCTACCTTCTTATAAATCTCAGCTGTTGTAATCTCTACGCCATCCTCATAGGAATGATCACCAAAGATTACATATAAAGGAACAATTTCAACATCAAATTCCTTTGCTAGATCCTTACCTAAATCACAAGTTGAATCTGTAATAATTTTAACCTTATTCATAATATTAAAACCTTTCTTGCACTAATATTATTATACTATATTAATATTAAAATTGCTAATTTAATAATTATATGCGACAGATAATAGAAAAAATCCTAGGTAGAAACCTAGGATATTCTTATAATCGTTGTTTAATTTTTCCAATAATCAGCATAATTATTAAAGTAATTAAATTAACTACTACAATTGTTGAGCCTACAGGTGCATCAACATAGAAATTGATGACAAGACCAACAATAAAGCATACTACTGAAATAATTGCACTAAATATTACAACATTCTTATATGTCTTAAAGATTTGTCTAGCTGAAATAGTTGGGAAGATTATTAAGCTTGATATTAAAAGTGCACCCATAACCTTCATACCAAGAACTACTGTTACTGAGCATAGCATTGAAATAATAATATTGTATACCTTAGTCATACTACCTGTTGATCTAGCAAAGCTTTCATCGAAGGTAAGTGAGAATATACGATTATATAATACAATGAATGTCGCAATAACAATTAAGCTTAAGGTAACACTTAAAATTAACTCAGTCTTAGTAATACCATAAATAGATCCATATAAATAATTTTCAATGTCAATATTAGTACCGGATACATGAACTACTATGTATCCGATAGCTAAGCTAGATGAGGCGATAAGTGCAATTGCACTATCTCCATGAATCTTACTTTTTTCAGTTAGCTTAAGAATAAAGAATGAAGCGAGCATAACTACAGGTATAGCAAAGGCAAGTGGTGCCCAATTTAAAGCACTTGCGATTGCAGCGGCACCAAAGCCAACATGTGAAAGACCATCACCAATCATCGAATGTCTTTTTAAAACCATGCTGACGCCTAAAAGTGCTGCACAGACAGATATACAAATACCAACAAGTAATGCTTCTCTTATAAATTCATATTCAAACATTTCAAATATACTAAGCATCATAATTGTTCATCTCCATATATTCATCTGTTGAAGTAAAGGTATAGCCATCTGTCTTTAATGCTAATACCTTATTTCCGATTAATGAATCATTATCAATATCATGAGTAATCATAATAATTGCGATATTATGTCCCTCATTTAAATGCTTAAGTGTAGTATAAAATTCAGCCTTAGATTTTTGATCAAGATTATTACTTGGCTCATCTAATATTAATAGCTTTTTAGTTGCACAAAGGCTTCTAGCAAGTAAAACCTTTTGACGCTGTCCTCCTGATAACTCAGAAAAGCTCTTATTCTTTAGGTTTTCAATATGTAATATAGATAAAACCTCATCTAATCTCTTCTTATCTTCCTTATTATAAAATGGTCTAAAGCCCATATTATTTAATAAGCCAGATAATACAATTTCCTTAACTGATGCTGGGAAATTAGAATCAACCTTAGTTTCCTGTGGCATATAGCCTACAAATTTCTTCTTTATCTCATTATAATTAATTTCACCAGAAAGAGGCTTAATTAATCCTAAGATACCCTTAACTAAGGTAGATTTACCAACTCCATTAGAACCAACAATCAAAATAAAATCATTATTATTGACTTCAAATGAAATATTATTAATTACTATTTGCTTTTCATATCCTAATACTAAATTTTTAATCTCTAATAATGACATTTAATAACCTCTTAATTTAATGCAAGACTTAATGCTTCAATATTCTTCTCCATCATATCTACATAAGTTACGCCATTCTTGAAATCATCCTTAGATACGTTATGCATAGTGTAGAATGTTAAAATTTCAACACTATTGTTAACTTCACTCTTTAATGTTTCAGCAATCTGCTTAGTAGATAATTCAATTGTGAAGATATAATTTACATCATTTTCTTCAATCTTTGCCTTTAATTTAGCAATAACATTTGATGAAACCTCAGTAGATGAGCTACAACCACCAAGTGCTGCATCATATGATAAACCATATTCCTTCATAAAATATAATAAAGGGAATCTGTCAGCAAATATTAACATTTTTTTAGCTGATGAGTCAATAGTAGACTGAATATTTGTATCAATTTCATTTAAATCGTTAATATAAGCTGTCGCATTTGCAGTATAAGTATCAGTATTATCTGCATCTGCCTTACATACAGCATCCTTAATTGCAGAAACAATTACCTTTGCATTTGAAAGAGATGTCCAAACATGCTCATCATATTCTGTCTCCTCTTCCTCATGATCATGGTCTTCACCTGAAGCTGTCTCATCCTCATCATGATGATGCTCCTCTTCTTCAGCTGATTCAGGATCCTCTTCCTCATATAGTGCTGCCTCACCGATAACATCAAACATGTTAACAACCTGAGTCTTTTCAGTATCAATCTTAGGTAAAATATCACTTTCTACCCATTCTGCGTCAGATTCACCACCAATGTAGATGAATACCTTCGCATTTAAAATAGCCTTAATATCAGTCGCTGATGGATCATAATCATGTAAATCGCTACCTGGATTTAATAGCATAGAAAGCGATAAATCCTCATTTTCTCCCTTTACAGCTCTTGCAAAATCATATCCTGCAAAGCATGTAGATATAATATCTGCCTCCTTACTACTACAGCTTGTTAATGATGCTGTAGAAAGTAAGCCTAGTGCACAAGCACCACCTAATAATAACTTCTTAAAAAATTTCATATAACCTCTCATATAAATTAAAAATTAATGACTACAAATTTGCCACTACACTTACTGCATAGACCAGTTAAATAGGTATTTTGTGGTTCTACAGTAAAATGTAAGGTATTCTGGACCATCTTTAAAAATCTTTCTGTTTCAACCTTTCCTAAATGGATCATCTTACCACACTTCTTACATTCAAAATGGAAATGGGCAAGGCATGATTCATTTTCGATATACTGATATGTTGCGCAATTAGTATCATTATCGAAATGCTTTAGTAGAGAACCTGCTTCTACTAGCTTATCTAGGTTACGGTAAACAGTTGCCAAATTAATACTGTAGCCGGCTTTTATAATTTCCTCATACATTTCCTTTGCGCTAAAACGCATATTTGTATGACTCTCTAGAAACTCTAAAATGTATTCCTTTGGTTTAGTTCTATAATTCTGTTCCATAGTTCTACCCCTCTTTTGCAAACCATTTGCAAATTAATTATATCACTTAATTTTTTATTATCAAGAGATAATTTATAAAAAAACAAAAAGGCGATTGCTCGCCTTTAAATTTTACTTCTTACCTGTTAATTCCCATGACTTATCTTCAAATGTTGTATGTAATAATTCATGAGATATATGAGATAATGGAGCTTCTAAGAAATCCTTATAGATAGCCTTAATTTCTGGGTTATCATGACAGAATCTAATATTAGCCTTCTTATCCATATCATAGATTGTAGTATTTCTATTAACACGTGCAGCCTCCTGAAGTGGCTTCTTAATGATCTTAATCTGACCACCACCGCCAGCACAGCCACCCTTACAAGCCATGATTTCAACAAAATCATAATGCTTATCTCCGGCCATTAATTCCTTAATGCCCTTAGCAGCCTCACTCATCTGGTGCATTACTGCAACTCTAATAGTCTTACCACCTAATGTAACCTCTGCCTCTTTGACGTGGTCGAAGCCTCTTACAGCCTCAAACTTAGGTAATTCATCATCATTCATATTTCTTCCTTCAATTAAGAAGAATGCAGTTCTAAGTGCAGCCTCCATAACACCACCAGTGTTACCGAAGATCATACCAGATCCTGTACCTGTACCCATAAATGGATCATATGGAGAATCCTTAAGATTTGCAAAATCAATACCAGCTTCCTTAATCATAACTGAAAGCTCTCTTGTAGTGATTGACATATCACAGTCCTGACCTTCAAGGCCTAGGCTCTTCATACCTGCTGAAAGCTCTGGTCTCTTGCATTCAGCCTTCTTAGCTGTACAAGGTGCAACACTGACAACTACTAAATCCTTAGGATCTAGTCCCATCTTCTTTGCATAATAAGTCTTTACCATAGTTGCCTGCATAGCAATTGGTGACTTACATGATGATAGATTTGGAATAAGCTCTGGGAAATAAATTTCACAATACTTAACCCAACCTGGACAGCAAGATGTAAACATTGGAAGTACACCATTATTTTGAATACGATATACTAGCTCACTTGCCTCTTCCATAATTGTTAAATCAGCTCCAAATGTAACATCTAAGACTACATCAGCTCCAAGCATTCTTAAAGCTGTAACCATCTTACCCTGAACATTTGTACCTGACTCCATGCCAAAGGCATCACCTAATGATACTCTTACAGCTGGTGCTGTTAAGAAGATAACCTTCTTAGAATCATCATGAATTGCCTGAAGCACTCCTGCTATATTATACACCTCTGAAAGTGCATTAAAAGGACATGCAGTAATACATGCACCACAATTGATACATACTGCATTATCTCCGTTTTCTTCTAAATTATAAGTTCCTAGAACTCCTGCAACACCTGAGCAGGCCTTCTTACATAGCTGACACTTTTTACATAAAGAATCATTACAAATGATTGAAGGATTGTTCTCGTTAATTGGAACCCTATGCATTACCCCGTCAAATTTTGACATAGAATTATCACCCCGTATTTAAGAGCTTAAACACTCTTAGATTATATTTTACCATATAGAAAAAAGTATGTCAAAACTAACTAATTCCTATAAAAAAGAAAAACCACATTTAAATCAACCATCGATTTAAAAATGTGAATTTTTCTCCCTATTAACATTTAATTAATAATTAAAATTCTTAAAATTCGCAATTAATCAAAATTTTCACGAATTTTTTTCATACTTTCCTTAGTCTCTAAATCCTTTTTAAATGCTTCAAAAACCTTATATGTTTTATAGCAATCATCGAAGGCATCATGAAGCTGAGGATTGTTCTCAACATCAAAGTAAACATTATATAGCTTAAATAACCCCGGATCATTTCTAAGCTCATAGAAATTCTTTATAAGCTGTAAAATATTTACAAATCTAGTCTTGTTCTTTAGAGATGGCATATAATTGATTTCATATGAATCATTTAATACAATGCTATCATTTTTACCATAGACAATAATAGCAGGATTATATTTAGTAATCATATTATGGAAATCATCATAGAACTGCTCATATCTAATTGAATTCTTCTCAAAATCCTCTTCCTCTATAGAAAGGAAATCAAGAGCTCGCTTAGATAGCTTAGGTAATAGCTTTGGCTTAATATAATTAGAATATCTTAATAATTCTTTTCCATCCTTATCAAAGATAACTAATCCAGCCTGAATAACCTCAGCTCTAAATGCCTTACCCTTATAATTGTAGCTTGGCATTGTCATTTCTAAATCTAAGAACATAGTATTATCAAAGGAATTTAAGAACTCCTTTAATGAACCATTTAGATTAACCTTATCATAATATATAATATGGTCAAATTTACCGATTGCCTCAATACGGTAAACAAATTTAACAGGATGGGCTAGGAAGCTTCCCTTTTTAACTCTATTTTCAGAATAATCTAGATCAATCCAGTTGTCGACATATAGATATCTTTTAAAGACATTCATCTGACTATTTTGGAAATAGAAAAATTCAATTCTTCTATTTACTACAATTCCAATGATTTTATTATCTAATTCAATCATATGGATTTTTCCTCTAATACGCATACCCATCCTCCTTTTCTTAATTATTTTAATATAGATACTGACATACCATCGCCAATATCATAAAGTGTTGAATCAAATTTGTCGTTACTAAATAGAAAATCGTGGAATCTTCCAAGCTTAACAACAAGACCACGTAGTCCCCTTGTCATACCAGTAGTATCAACATTATCTGAAACAAGACCATGGAATAGCATATTATCACATACAACAATTCCATTTTCATTTAATAAAGGTGTATAAAGCTCAAAGAATTTAGTATATTGAGCCTTAGCAGCATCAATGAAAATCATATCAAATTTGATATTCTTTACATCATCAAATGCCTCAAGTGCATCCTTAAATATAATAGTAACATTATCCTTATATGCAGATTCATTAACATTCTTAGTCGCTTCTTCATACATCTTAGGATCACGCTCTATTGTATAGACATGAGCACCTCTAACCTTAGCCATTTCAAGTGCTGAATAGCCAATTGCAGTACCAACCTCTAAAATAGTTTTAGGGTTCTTAACAGCAATAATATTCTTTAAAAATGCAAGCCCCTCATCCTTAATAATAGGAACTCCATTTTGAACTGCATATTCACGCATAGCCTTAGTTTTATCATCAAATTCAAGGTTATTTGTTTTCTTTATCACCACAAGAGCAGTGTGATCCACATCCCTCTGATCCACATTCTCCTGAGTCACAGCCACAGTTTCCTCCACAGCAACATTCACCTTCTTTTTGGTTATTACTCATATTTTCCATATATTCTTCAAATAGGTCATTAAGCATTTCCCATTCATCCTCTGACTGGATATCACCTAAATGACCTGAGCCATTACCATCATCGAAATATTCAGCTGCAGATGCCTGATTTGTATTAGTATCTAAAAATACTACATAGTTCTTATTTAGATCATCACTATGATAAGTGAATAAAATCTGGGCTGTAATTGTCTTACCTGAATCATCAGTTAAAGTAATTGTACGGTCCTGCATTTTTCTTCCTCCTTAAAATGCCTTGCGGTCTAAATAGCCCTGTAGTATTACAACAGCTGCCATCTCGTCCTTTTTTTGTCTTCTTTTTTCTCTGCGCATATTTCCAGCAATCATTGCCTTATCAACAATAATTGTAGTTAAACGCTCGTCCTCTAAATATACCTTTAGGCCTGCTCTTTTTTCAAGCTCTTCCTTAAAAGAAACTGAGATAGAGGCACGAATGCCGCTATCTCCGTTCATATGCTTTGGATAACCTAAAACTACTTCCTTTACGTTTTCCTTTTCGCAGACTTCAATTGTATATTTAATCGCACTTTCATAATCATCATCGTGGAATCTAAATGTATCATATGCATGAGCAAGCATACCAAGCTCATCAGATATTGCAACACCTAAAGTTCTACTACCTAAATCAAGTCCGATTAATCTCATAATATTATAGAGTCTCCTTAACGTGAGCTAAAGCCTCTAATACCTTTGATGGATCCTTACCACCAGCCTGAGCGATGTCCTTCTTACCTCCACCGCCTCCACCAGTGATCTTAGTTGCCTCACGAACTATCTGGCAAGCATCAAATGGTGCCTTAGCAGCACATACGAATGTAACCTTATTGCTGTCAGCTGCAGCAAGTAAAACTACATCAAGATTCTTATTATTTCTTAAAGCTGTAGCCATATCCTTAAGTAGGTTAGTATCCATTGTTTCAACAGTTGTAAATAGCTTACCATTTTCAATCTTTGAATCAAACTGATCTAATGACTTAAGAGCATTCTGGCTCTTCTTTTGGTTATAAGCCTTTTCTAATTCCTTATAAGCCTCCTGAGCCTTTGCAAGCTCTCTTCTTAAGGCAAGAACAAATCTATAGCCTGTAACTTCAATCTTTCTACCCTCATATTCGAAATGTAATTCAATACCATCGTTATTATGAGCATTCTTAACTAATTCAGAAGCCTTATTAATTACTGCATTTAATGTATCAATAACATTTGCTTGGCTATTCCTAATTAATTCATCTGCATTATTTGATGTAAATGCAGTTGCACGGAAAATACCAGAACCAATTGATTCGATAGATGCAATCTCAAACTTCTCAATTTCAGCTGTATTTGCAACATGTGTACCTGCACAGAATTCCTTAGATACACCCATATCAACAACTCTTACCTTATCGCCATACTTTTCGCTAAATAGCATCATAGCACCTAGCTTCTTAGCCTCTTCGATAGGTAATACTAAAGTCTCAACATTATGTGCCTCAGCAATATACTGATTTACTAAATCCTCAACCTTAAGAATTTCTTCATCAGTTAAAGATGAATAATTGTTAAAGTCAAAACGACAATAATCTGCACAAACCTGAGAACCCTGCTGATGAGCATGATTACCAATTACTGACTGTAAAGCAGCCTGGAATAGGTGAGCAGATGAGTGATTCTTTCTAGTTAAATCACGGTTTTCCTTATCAACCTCAGCAAAAATAATATCGCCAACCTTGAATGGATTATAATCAAGTACATGTAGATGCTGACCATTAGGCATCTTAATTACATCAATAACATTTACAACATTTGTATCATCCTTAAGCATACCCTTGTCACATAGCTGACCACCTGAGAATGCATAGAATGGAGTTTCATCTAATACTACTGCATTGTCGAATACTGCAATAACTCTTGATCTTTGGTTAGTAACAGTATAACCAGAGAATCTAGATTCTTCCTTAAATGCTAGGAATGCTTCATTCTGACCCTTCATTGAGCCTTCATCCTTACGAGCATTTCTTGCACGTTCCTTCTGTTCAGCTAGATACTTCTTAAATCCTTCAGTATCTACCTTCTTATTCTTTTCCTCTGCATATTCAACAGTTAATTCAATTGGGAATCCATAAGTATCATATAATACGAATGCATCCTCACCAGATAAAGTATCACCCTTAGTTGCTTCAATGATATCTGCAAGTCTCTTTTCACCTGAAGCTAAAGTTGATAAGAACTTTTCCTCCTCTGATGAAATTACCTGCTTAACGATATCCTTCTTTTCGTGTAAATATGGATAGAATGGATCCATAACAGAAATTACAACATCAACTAATTCTGCCATAAATGGCTTATTGATACCTAAAGACTTAGCATACTTAGATGCACGTCTTAAAACTCTTCTTAATACATAGCCACGACCCTCGTTAGACATAACTGCACCATCAGCTACTGCAAATGTACAAGTTCTAACATGGTCTGCGATAACCTTAAATGCCATCTGGCCAGTATACTTAACACCAGAAATTTCTTCTGTCTTCTTAATGATAGGCATGAATAAATCTGTGTCGTAGTTTGTATCTACACCCTGCATAACGCAGCATAATCTTTCAAGACCACAACCAGTATCAATATTCTTAGAAGGTAATTCCTTATAATCCTTACGATCTACGCCTTCCTTAGAGTTGAACTGAGAGAATACGATATTCCAGATTTCAATGAATCTATCATTTTCGATATCGTCTCTAATTAATTCAGGACCTCTCTTATCATACTTAGGACCACGGTCATAGAACATTTCTGTATCAGGACCACATGGACCCTCACCAATCTCCCAGAAGTTTCCTTCAAGTGGAATTAAATGATCTGGTGCGATACCATTTGCAATCCAGAAATCTCTAGCCTGTGTATCATTTGTATAATGTGTAATATAAATCTTATCCTTATCAAAGCCAAACCATTCAGGTGAGAATAATAATTCTACCGCAAACTTAATTGCCTCTGGCTTAAAATAATCACCAATTGAGAAGTTACCAAGCATTTCGAAGAATGTATGGTGACGAGCTGTCTTACCTACATTTTCGATATCATTTGTACGGATACACTTCTGAGCATTTGTGATTCTTGGATTTTCAGGTCTCATTGAACCATCAAAATATTTCTTAAGTGGAGTAACTCCCGCATTTGTCCAAAGTAATGTTGGATCATCTACTGGTACTAGTGAAGCACTTGGCTCAACACTATGACCCTTAGACTTGAAGAAGTCTAACCACATCTGTCTAATTTCATAAGATTTCATTGATCTCATAATAAATTTCCTCCAAAGTCGAACTTCCGACTTTTAACCTTATATATTGTATCAAAAAAGGCTGTCAATATCAATATAAAATATAATTTTATAAATATCAAAATACTACTTCATGGACATTTATTTTATAAATATCCAAAATTAATGATTTTAAAGGATAAAATGCTATGATTGTTACGGGTGATTTTATGTACTACAAGGATTTTGCAAAAATAATAAAACAAAAAAGAAAGGAATTAGGTATAAGCTCAGCAGAAATGGCTGATTTATTATATATCTCAAAATCGAGATATTCTAAATATGAAAATGCTCATAATGAGCCATCTTTTGAAATATTATGTGATATTATTCTTCTACTCGATATTGATATATTAAAGCTCATTAAAAAAGAAAAGCCAAAGAATTTAAAATTCTTTGACTAATTATCCATAAATGTGTATGGTGTAATACCATCCATATCATATTCACCAAGAGTTTCAAAAGGAATCTCTGGGTCATTAATTTTAACCTCAAATTTAACATTTGAAGCATCATTAATTCTTTGTGCAAGGCTCGTTTGTCTTACATCATCTTGGGCATGAATTGCTGTATCCATAGCCTCAGTTGAGCCTAAAATAATAAGCTTTTCCTTAGCTCTTGTAATAGCCGTATAAAATAGCTTTGGCTTTAGCATAATACGATATGATAAAACCATTGGAAGTATGACATTTGGGAATTCTGAGCCCTGAGATTTATGGATGCTTATTGCATATGCAAGGGATAATGAATCTAAATTTGATGTTGGATATTTAATCATTCTATCATCAAAATTAATCATTAAAACATCCTTTTCTTCCTCTTTTACAATATCGATAATTCTACCGATATCGCCATTCATAATATCAAGCTCTCTATCATTTTTAAGCTGTAATACCTTATCACCCTTTTTGAAGATTTTATCTCCTCTAACAAGGGTCTTTTCTTCTTTATTATACTTCTCTTGAATTTTTCTATTAATTTCATCTATTCCTGCAACACCATTATACATAGGGGCAAGAATTTGGATTCCTGAGAATAAATCTCCACCCTTATCAATGAAATTATCAAGCATTCTAATAATACCATCAATGATATTTTTAGATTCATAATTGAATAGGAATACCTCCTTTTTAGCAGAGAAAATCCTATAATCAATTCTCTTTTCCATAACCATAGATGATAATCTAATAATATTAGAATCCTTAGCCTGCCTCATAATTTGATTAAGCTTAGATACCTTAAAAATTGATGTATTTATTAAATCCTGTAAAACATTACCAGGGCCTACAGCTGGTAGCTGATTAGCATCACCAACTAATATAATTTGACAGCTTCCAAGTAAAGCGTCAAATAAATTACTTGCAAGTAAAATATCTAGCATACTTGCCTCATCAATAATTAAAAGTGAGCAAGTTAATGGGTTTAGGCTATCATGTAAAAAATTACCATCAGTTGTATAGCCCAAAGCTCTATGAATAGTTGATGCCTTAAATAAAGTGGCCTCTGCCATTCTTTTAGCAGCTCTACCTGTTGGGGCAGCCATAATAACCTTATAGCTAAAATCATCAGACCCAATTGGCATATCAAATAGACGGGAATAGGTATTAATTATACCCTTTAAAATAGTTGATTTACCTGTACCTGGTCCACCAGTAATAATTGAAAGCTTATTAGATAAGGCATTAATAATAGCCTCCTTTTGCATAGGAGTATATTCAATACCCATTTCACCCTCAACATAGGATAAGGCCTCTTCAACCTTTTCCTTCTTTTTAATATTACCCTTTGTATTATAAATTTTAATTAGCTTATCTCTTACCTTATTTTCAGCATTGTAAAGCCTTGTATCATAAATTCTATCATCAAGAGATACTAGCTTTTTTTCTTCAATTAAGGCCATAACTGCATCCTCAATTAGGGATGCCTCAATTTCAGGGTCCTGAAGTAAGCCAAGTGTTGAATTAATTAGCTGCTTTTCTGTTAGGAATGTAAAGCCATAATTATAACAAACATTATTAATAGTGAAAAAGACTGAAGCCTTTAATCTCTTCATATCCTTTTTATCTATACCTAGTGACATCGCAAGCTTATCACATTTTTTAAAGCCATATCCTTCTACATCCTTTATTAGAGTATAAGGATTTTCTTCTATAATATTTGCAGCCTTAACACCATAAACCTCATATAGTCTTGAAACCATTTTAGAGGTTAATCCAAAGCCATAAAGCTTAATAAAAACCTGCTCCTCAGCATTATTTCTTTGAAGAGCATCATATAATATTTGAGCCTTAGCCTTAGTTAAGCCTTTAATATCATATAGCACATTAGGATCCTTTAATATAACATCAATACAATCAGTTCCTAAAGCCTCAACAATATTTGAGGCAAGCTTTTCACCAATACCATAGAATTTATCACTTGATAAATAGCTAATAAGCCCATCCTTAGAAAATGATTTTGATTTATTATATGATTCTACTGCAAATTGAAGTCCATATTTATTTTCCTTAAAATGACCAGTAAAATCATAGGTTAGACCCTCATCTAAATGAGGAAATGAACCTGTAATAGTAATTTCCCCATCCTCTGTATCAAGCTTAGCGACCTTATACATAGAGTCTTCACTTTCAAATATGTAATTTGTAATTTCTCCTGTAATAGTCTTAAGCTCTTTTTCCATTAATACATTCTCTTTTCGTCGTTCATATAGACATCATCAATGATGCCACCACCCATGCAAACCTCGCCATCATAAATAACAACAGCCTGTCCAGGTGTTACCGCTCTTAAATCATCATAGAAAACCTGCATATGATTATCATCTAGCTTTTTAAGCTTTACCTTAACATCAGGCTGACGATATCTAAATTTAGCAGTATATTCCTTATCAAAATCAGGAACATCTGTAATCCAGTTTAAATCAGATGCATAGCAATTATTAGATAGTAGGTACTGGCTATCATGACCCTGACCTACAATTAGCTCATTCTTTTCTAAATTCTTACCACATACGAACCAAGCATCATTCTTAAATTGGTTATTACCACCAATACCTAAGCCCTTACGCTGACCGATTGTATAATACATTAAGCCATCATGCTTACCAACAATTTCTCCATCAAGAGTAACCATATTACCTGGATTTGCTGGTAAATAATTCTTTAGGAATTCCTTAAAATTTCTTTCACCAATAAAGCATACTCCAGTTGAATCCTTCTTTTCAGCAGTCCAAAGATCAGCATCCTTTGCAATCTTTCTTACCTCGGGCTTAGTTAAATGACCAATTGGGAATAGGCTTTTTCTAAGCTGAGCCTGAGAAATCTGTGATAAGAAATATGTTTGATCCTTATTGTTATCTACACCACGAAGTAAATAGCTCTTATCCTTGTCATGTCTAACTCTTGCATAATGACCCATTGCAATATAATCAGCATCTAAGCTTTCTGCATATTTTAAGAATGCATTAAACTTGATATATTTATTACACATAATATCTGGATTAGGAGTTCTATCCTTCTTATATTCGTCTAAGAAATATTTAAATACAGTATTCCAATATTCCTCAATAAAATCAATTCTATGAATTTTTGCATTAAGCTGCTCAGCAACCTTAACTGCATCCTGGTAATCCTTTTCCTGAGGACAAACCTCATCATCAATATCAGGATTTCCAAGTACATCATTATTAGTTGCAGAATCCCAGTTACGCATGAAGCAAGCTTCAACATCGTAGCCCTGGTCCTTAAGCACCTTTAAAGCGACGCTTGAATCTACGCCACCAGAAAGTCCTAAAATAACCTTCATAATTAATCACCTACAATACGCTTTAAATTTTAACATAAATGTTAATATTTATCTACTTGAATATATAAACTTTTCAGTTATAATTTATATGTTAGGACGTGAAAAAATGGAAAACAAGACACAAGAGCAAATAGATGCTGAATATCAATACGACAATGGTTTTCAGCCTAAAGAGGTTGTACTTCCAAGCAATTACAAATTATACAAAAAAAGCCTAGGCTTTAACCTATGGAGAAATTTTGTTATTCTAATGACTAAATTTGCCTTATTCTTCCCTAAACATTTAGTATGGGGCTATAAGGTAGTAGGAAAAAAATATAAAAGACATGTTAAGGGTAAAAATAAGGCTGGTGCCTTAATCGTATGTAATCATTCATTTACATTCGATGCCTTCTCACTAATTACTGCTCTATGGCCATCTAAGACATATATTACAATGCTACAATCTAATCTAGGATTTGGTCTAGCATCTAAATACTTCCGTTCAGGTGGTGCAGTACCTATTCCAACTGACCCTAAGCTATTTATGAGATTTATGAGAGAAACTCCAGAAATCTTAAAATCAGGTAAGAATATATTAGTTTACCCAGAGGCAATGCTAATGCCATATTGTGATCATATTAGAAAGTTCGAAAAGGGTGCATTTAAATTTGCGATGGATGGAACAGACACAATCCTAATATTATGTCATACCTTCCATAAGCCTAGAGGCTTCTATAAGCTAACAAGACGTAAAAAGCCTTGTATCCACTTAAATATTCTTGAGCCATATAAAATTAAGGATATGGGTAACAAGAGATTAACAATGGAAACAGCCCAGCAAGAGGTTCATCAAATTATGTCTGACTACTTCAATGAGCATTCAGACTGGTTCAAAAAATAAGATTATTAAGCCATTTTTGTCTTAAATTTATACTCTTTTTTTAGTCGAACAACATTTTTAAAAAAAAGATAAAATAGTTGTTGACATCACTATTCTAAAAGAGTATAATCTTTATTGCAGTCACGCATTAAGTTGCGAACTAAATGACTTAAACGTGGCTTTAATCTTATACATGGGCCCTTAGCTCAGTTGGTAGAGCAACTGACTCTTAATCAGTGGGTCTGGGGTTCGAGTCCCCAAGGGCCCACCATCTGTAAGATTTTAAAGGAACAGCAATGTTCCTTTTATTTTTTTGTCTAAATTAAAGGGGAGGCTAATTGGCCTCCCTTAATCTTATATATCTCTTTAAATATTCACGTTCATTTTTTATTTTACCAATTGCTATATCTGAGGCAAGCTTAATAAGCTTTCTCTTCGCATTAATCTCAGAATAGCCTGAATCAATTAAATCCTTCATTTTTATTGCAAGCTTTTGGTAATCATAAATTTTATATTTAGATATAACATTATGAACCTTATTCTCAATTAAGCTATATTTTTCAACACGGTATAATAAATCTGGACTTTGGCCCTTAATATCTGCCTTTTGAAGCTTCATTAGCTTATCAATATCCCTAGTACCAAATTCTGATAAAAAGCCAATAATATCATAATCAGTCGCATTCTCAAGCCTAAAATCATGATATTTAACTAATCTATAAACCTCTTCTATTAATGATGTAGGATAAGCATATTTAATTAAAAGCTCCTTAGCATAATTAGCACCTACTAAATAATGATTAGGAAAATGTCCTACTCCCATATCATCAGTAATAAAGCATTCAGGCTTTTTGATATCGTGGAATAATGCTGCAAATCTAAGAGCTAAATCATCCTCAGTTGAATCTAAGACAACCATTAAATGATCAAATACTGTATGGCTATGCCATTTAGATTTTTGGTCAAAGCCTACACACTTTTCTAATTCAGGGATTATTCTTTTAAAGACATCTAAATATTCATAAAAATAAATAGATGGCTTTTCTGATAGCATTATAGCATTGAGCTCAGGTCCTATTCTCATTGGATGAACTGTATCTAATAAATAAGCATATTGATTAAATTGAGCCTTTAAATTAGCAGGTATTTCTAATCCCTTAGTAATAGCAAATCTAATACCTCTTAATATTCTTAATGGATCCTTTTTAAAAACCTCACTAGGCTCTCTTATTGTTCTTAGAATATGATTATTTAAATCTGCTATTCCATTATAAGGATCAATAAAGCCAAGCTCTGGTGCATAGGCAACTGAATTAATTGAATAATCACGATATGTTAAATCATCCTCAATTGAGCCACCCTTAATTGGCGCAACCTCAATTCTTGATTCACCTATTTTTATAGAAACACATTGATTATTGGCATATATCTTTGACTTATAATCCTTAAATATTTCATATATCTCTTCTATTTTAGCATCACAAACAACATCAAAGTCATGAATTTCGCAGCCTAAAAAATAATCACGGACCGCACCTCCAACGATGTATGCTCCGTGACCATTTTCATTTAATATTGAGATTGATTTTAATACGTCTGGATTAAAATCTGGCATTATGCCACCCCCTATTAATAAGAAAGAATTTCTAGTCCTTCTTCAGTCATCAGCAATGTATATTCCCACTGGGCAGATCTTCCTGCATCATCAGTGTATATAGTCCAGTTATTAGAAGCGTCTAAGAAAATATATCTGCTTCCCTCATTTACCATTGGTTCAATAGTAAATACCATTCCTGGGAATAAAACCATTCCTGTTCCTCTCTTACCATAGTGGTAAACGAATGGATCCTCATGGAAATCAACACCGACTCCATGACCTCCGACCTCATGAACTACTGTAAAGCCATTCTGCTTACAGTATTTTTCAATATAGAAGCCTATATCTCTAAGTCTAGAATATGGCTTAATTAGCTCTAAGCACATATCAACTGATTCCTTAGTTACCTTAACAAGCTTTTCAGCTGTTTCATCAGTCTTACCAATAATAAACATTCTTGAGGCATCGCCATAATATCCATTTACGATTGTTGTACAATCGACATTGATAATATCGCCATCCTTAAGGACTGTATTATCAGGAATACCATGACATACCGCATCATTAATAGATGTACATACACTCTTAGGGAAGCCCTCATAATTAAGAGGTGCAGGAATACCACCAAGCTCTCTTGTCTTCTTATCAACAATAGTATTGATATCATCAGTAGTCATACCAGCCTTAATATTCTTAGCAACCTCATCTAGGACTAATGCATTAATACGACCAGCCTCTCTTATTCCTTCAATCTGCTCAGGTGTTTTGATCATTTCAAGCTTTGGTAAATCATTTTTAGATACACCAAGCTTTCTATAATGCTCGCACATTTCCTCATATTTATCTCTATAATTAATCATTTGTACTTCCTCCGGTTTTCTCCTTGTAAATCTTTTGCATCTCAACATCTATATTATATAGAGTCTCTGCATATAAACGAAGCTTTTCCTTATCCTCGTCACTTACAGGAGTCTTAGATTTATATCTAAGTTCATGCTCTAGGCTGGCCCACATATCCATAGCGATTGTTCTAAACTGAATTTCAATAGGCACCCAAATTTCTTCTTCACCTAAGAACATCTGCTTTTCATAAACAATATGAATACTTCTATAGCCAGTAGGCTTAGGATTAGCAATATAATCCTTCTTTAATCTAATTCTTAAATTCTTTTGATTGCTTAATAAATTGATAATAACATTAATATCATCAATATAATTACATACTACTCTAACGCCCGCAATATCATAAATCAAATCCTTTAAGGTTCTAATAGTTACTGGGTAACCACGTCTATGAATCTTTTCAATAATAGACTTATTAGACTTAATTCTTGATTCCATATTATGAATAGGATTGTGTGATAATGTTGCACTACAATAATCATCTAGATTTTCTAGCTTTGCACACATTTCCTTTAAGGCATATCGGTACGCTTTTTCAATTTTTGAGTATTCTTCCATTACTTTAAGTGATGCCGGATCGTTATATTCCGTATCGAAGTATGGTTCTACATTAGTATCTTTTCGTAAAATCATCGCACTCACCTACGATTTTATTTTATCACAAATAGGCCTACAAAAAAAGTGAAACTGTCCTCAATTTCACTTTTTTATTATCTACTATTTCACTCTGTTACAGCAGCGCTATCATTTGTAACATCATATATTTTATTTTTCTTATCTATTACAAATTGAGCAATTGGTAAAATAATCATTATTAAAATAAAGATTACAAATAAATAATAATATGGATAGCTTAAGCAAGCATCAATATTAACACCAACTATGATATATGGAATTAATGCTAATAATGAAATAATAATTGTAATAATTAGATTTGCAATTTTCTTTGTTAAGAAAAAGGCAACAACATAAGCTACTACAATACCTATAAAGCTCCATGTATAATAATCACCATTATTTGCAATTTTAAATAATGAAAATGATTCTAAATCATCACCACTTCCTATTGTATAAAGTGGGTAAGCTATAAATAAGATAATACCAAGCACTCCAATTGCTATAGCAAATACCTTATAAATATTTAATCCTGGAAGATTAAATGAATTATTCTTATTAAGCTCCATTAGCTCAACAAGCCTATCACTCTTACATAAAGCACTCATTACTGGAATACCAAGTAAATATAGTACAACTAATTCACCAAGACCAACTGTCCATACATCATACCAAAATGCCCCATTCCATAAATCAAAGGCTAAGCCTAACTCAAATGACACAATAAACGCATTTGAGATTACAGGGAAGATTGCTGCAATTGGCATCTTTTTTACAAAGCACATTGGAATAACTGCAATAACAGTTGCAAGTGTACCAAATACCATATCATACCAGCCAAGTGATGATGTCGTATTTGCAATAAAGCAACCAATCACTAAGGATATAGCATATTTAGGATTTAATACTACTAAAAGCATTAATACCTCGCTAATTCTAAACTGAACTGGACCATATGAAATAGGTGCTAGTGCCCATGTTAAGGCAACATATAAAGCAGCTATAATTGCACTATCTGCAATAAATTTAATATTTAATTTCATTTTATTTCTCCTTGTTTTTTATTTTGGGAGAAGGTTTTGCAAGGAACTTCTCCGGAATATTATTATATTATCTTTTTAAATAATGTCAAATATAATTAAAAGAAACTGGCAAATGCCAGCTTCTTAATTACTTAATCGCAATAACCTCAGTTTCAATTAAGGCACCCTTAGGTAAATTAGATACCTCAACTAGGCTTCTTGCAGGCTTAGAAATGAAATATGTTGCATAAATTTCATTAATTACTGCAAAGTCCTTAATATCCTTTACAAAGACAGTTGCCTTTATAACCTTATCAAAGCCTGAGCCTGCAGCCTTTAAAACCTCAGAAATATTCTTAAAGCACTGATGAGCCTGTTCTTCTATAGTTTTTCCATCAATTGAACCAGTTGCGGGATTGACAGGAATTTGGCCAGATGCGTAAATAAAACCATTTGCCTCAATTGCTTGACTATATGGACCAATTGCCTTAGGTGCCTTATCTGTAGAAATAACCTTCATATTACAAATTCTCCTTTTCTAGGATTTCATTTAAGGTATAATAATCCTTTGTTTTAGAAAGAATAAATTCCTCCTTATCCTTATTTGAAAAATCCTTCATCATGAGAATATTATAATTTAATTTTTTACACGCTACAAGAGCGAGTGTACTATCTTCAACAATTAATACATTTGTTCTATTTGCCTTAATTGCATCTATAACATAGGTAAAGGCTGAACCTGTCTCCTTAGATAATCTTAAATCACTAGATGAATAGATATCGATAAAATAGTCTCTAATTCCAAGTGCCTTCATAGACATTAATAATAATGACTTGGGGGTTGCAGATAAAAGATAGATCTTCTTATTTCTTCTTTTAAGCTCATTTAAGAATTCCAAAGCACCCTCCTTTAAGGGAATGCTTGGATAAACTGTTAATACAAATTTATTAATAGAATCTAATACTTCTCTATCAGTCATATTTAAATTATATTCATAATTAAGAATCTTAGCTGTATCATAATTAGATAAATATTTAATTCTATCATCTAATCCTGGCTTAGCCTTAATTCCCATATATTCTAAATATTTAGTCGCAAAGCCATACCAAATAGGCATTGAATCTATTAATGTACCATCATAATCTAAAATATAATAATCAAAATCAAATACATTCATTTTTTATTCCTCAAATTGTGAATAATATAATGTCTTATAGAATCCACCAGCCTTAATCAATTCATCATGATTACCTGATTCAATAATATTTCCATTCTTCATAACTAATATTAAATCAGAATTTCTAATTGTTGAAAGTCTATGGGCAATAACAAATGAGGTTCTTCCCTCCATAAGATTATTAAATGCCTTTTGAACCATGATTTCAGTACGAGTATCAATATTTGATGTAGCCTCATCTAAAATTAAAATCTGAGGGCATTTTAGCATAAGCCTTGCAATACATAGAAGCTGTTTTTGACCAATTGATACACCCTCATCATCAGATACTATAGTATCATAGCCATTAGGAAGTCTTCTGATAAAATCATCACAATAAGCAAGCTTTGAGGCATTAATTACCTCATCCCTAGTTGCCCCATCCTTAGCATAGGCAATGTTTTCATAAACAGTACCCTTAAATAGCCAAGTATCCTGAAGCACCATACCTACACTATTTCTTAAGGAATCTCTATTACAGCTATTGATATCCTGTCCATCAATTACAATTGAGCCATTATCAATATCATAATATCTCATCAATAAATTAATAAGGGTTGTCTTACCACAGCCTGTAGGTCCAACTATTGCGACCTTCATAGAGCCTTTTACATCTAAATTAACATTTGTAAGTAAAGGCTTATCCTTTACATATGAGAATTCAACATCTGATAGCTTATATGCACCATCTGTTACCTTAATATCAGGTAAATTAGATTCATCAGTTATTTCCTTTTCATCAATGAATTCAAATACACGTCTAAGTGATGCAAATGAATTAGATAATTCTGTTGCAACACCACTTATTTCATTAAATGGCTTAGTGTACTGGCTTGCATATGATAAGAAAATAGATAGCTTACCTACATTCATTGATGCTGGATTATTAATAATAGATATAGCACCAATTGTTGCAACTGCACCATATACAATCGCATTAACAAATCTTGTTACTGGGTTAGCAAGGCTTGATGCGAACTGAGCACGGAAGCCAACCTTGTTAAGCCTTGCATCAATTTCTTGGAATTTAGCATTGTTTGCATCCATCATATTGTAAGCTAAAACAACCTTCTGCTCTGATAGCATTTCATTGATTAAGCCACCAATTTCACCCTTAACAGAGGCTTGAGCCTTAAATGTCTTAAAGCCAGATCTTGAAATAATATAAGCTCCAAGCATTGAAAGTGGAGTTAAAACAATTACTACAAGGGCAATCTGCCACTTAGTAATTAGCATAAATACTACTGTTACTATAATTGTAATAATACCAGTTAAGGCTTGAGAGAATCCCTGAAGTAAGCCATCTGCTACCTGATCAGTATCATTGATTACTCTTGTTAATAAATCACCATGAACATGGCTATCTAAATAAGATACAGGAACACTTAAAATCTTCTTATAAGCATCAATTCTTAAATCCTTAATGATACAATATGTAACTCTATTTAATAAATATCCCATTAAAAATCCAAAGATTAAGCCGATAACTATAATACCTGCAATAATATATAAAATAGTCATTAGCTCACTCATATTAAATGAGGCAACATCATCAAACATATTAATTGCATAATTACCAATTACCCATGGGGCAAATAGCATAGCTGATACATATAATAATGCACATATTAAGGCTAAAACCATAATAAATGAATAGTGACTAGTGTATTTTAAAATACGCTTAAGCATTTTACCATTAGTATACATTATGCCACCTCCATTCCCTGGGAGTCGCAGATTTCTCTATAGACATCACAAGCTTTAATTAATTCTTCATGAGTACCAGTTCCAACAAGCTTACCATTATCCATAACTAAAATCTTATTAGCATGCATAATAGATGATGCTCGCTGAGAAATGATAACTGTAGTTTTATTTAGAGTCTTAATACCCTGTCTTAAGGCTAATTCAGTCTTAAAGTCTAGGGCACTAGATGAATCATCTAAAATGATAACATCAGAATCCTTAATAATTGCGCGGGCAATTGAAAGTCTTTGACGCTGTCCACCAGATAAATTCTTACCACCCTGATAGATTTCCTCATTTAAGCCATCCTTCTTTGAATAAACAAATTCCTTAGCCCGAGAAATTTCTAGAGCTTTATTAATTTCTTCTTCTGTAGCGTCTTTCTTACCATTTAATAAATTATCTTTAACAGTACCTCTAAATAATACTGCCTTTTGCATAACAGTTGAAATCTTAGAATTTACAATACCATTTCTATAATCCCTTACATCAGTACCATATAATAATACCTTACCATCTGTAGTATCATAGAATCTATTCATTAAATTAACAATTGTTGATTTACCAGAACCTGTACCACCAATAATACCAACAGTTTCATTTCTTTTAATATTGAATGAAATATTTTCAATTGCTGGATTAGAATTCTCATTATATTTAAATGTTACATTATCAAATACAATAACATCTTCTACATCATCGCATGTATCCTTATCACCATATTTAATAGATGATTCTACCGCAAATACTGCATTAATTCTTGATGCAGAGGCTGAGGCTTTAGTAAGTAAAACAATTAAACCTGTTAAGGCTACAACTGCAACCTGAATCTGAGTTAAATAATTGATTAAGGCCTGGATTTCACCCTGAGTTAAATCACCAACACTAAATGATTTACCAGCTAAGAATAAAATTGCAATTGATGCCACATTGACAATTAAGAATGTCATAGGCGATAAAAGGGCATTAATCTTTCCAACCTTTATCTGAATATCTGTTAATTCCTCCTGAGAATCAACAAATCTTTTAAATTCATACTTCTGCTTATTAAAGGCTCTAACTACTCTATTACCAGATAGATTCTCCTTAGTAATCTGAGTTACATCATCAAGCTTCTTCTGAGCACGCTTATTATTTGGAATAGTATAGAACATAATACCAAATAATAATGCAAATAAAGCAATTGAAGTTAAGACAAACACAAGACCTGCCTGCCAAGAAATCATAAATGAAAGGATAGTTGCTCCGATAACAATAAATGGAGCTCTAATTAAAAGTCTAATTGTCATAGCTGCAGCCTGCTGAACATTGTTGATATCTGCAGTCATTCTAGTTATCAATGATGATGTACCAAGCTCATCTAACTCCTTGAATGATAAGGTATTAATATGAGCATATAATGTATCTCTTAAATCAGTACCCATACCCTGGCTTGCACGAGAAGCTAGCCACTGACAAACAAGTGTCATACAAATACCGATAACCGCAAATGCTAAAAGTAATCCTCCGCATTTCCACAATAATGCTATCTTTTCATTATTTGTAAGTGAGTCATTATTAACGCCACTATCAATCATATACTTAATTACAAATGGAACTAATAATTCAAATACTGCTTCAAATATTTTGAATATTGGTCCTAATATTGAATGTAATCGATATTTCTTAAATAAAAATCGTTTAAATAATTTAATCAATCTTCCCACCTCCAAATTAATTTATTATATCATATAAAAAATAAAAATACGCATATTTTGGTATGCGTATCACTAAACTAATAAGATTAAAACTGCATCAATGTATCGATCTTAGATAGCATCTGTCTAAAGTCGTAATCATCAACTCTTACACCGTATGCCTTCTTCATAAGACCCATCTTCATAATCTTTCCACTATTTAATAATGGATATAAAGTATCATTGAAATATTCCATTAGCTTATTTAGCTTTCCGCTAGTAGGAACATAATTCTTTACGGCATCAATCTGACCTTTAAACTTATCCCAGTCCTTTAAAGGCATTGTTTTATACTGTTCCATTGTACCTGGTTCATTAACTGGTACCATCTTTTTTAAGGTTAAAACTATACCTTCGATCATATTATTATATAATAAATCCGCCATAAATATTCTTTTCCCCTTCCAAAATTTCATTTCTTATATAATCAACATTGTTCATTATACCAATCGAAAAAAATATTTCAATAATTTGAAGTCGGTAAGTGTTTTCATATTCTATCAATTGTTCAAATTGATACAATTTGTATCACAAAAAGTTTACAAATTATTCAAAAAAGTATAATATAAAATAAAGAGGTAATTAACATGATTTTAAAGTATGATGAAGCATTAAAAAGAGCAGCTAATCCTGATTGGTTTAAAAGCTTTTATAAAAGAGAGGAAATCGCAACTGATAGTGAGGTTGATGAAATCAATTCTTTAGTAAAGGAATTAGGTGTTGAGGTATTATTTGAATACTTCGATATCAAGGATGATATGCTGCTACAAAGTGAATATGTAGATGATTTATTAGATTATTTATATGATTTAAAGGAGAATAAAAGCAATTAAGGGGTTCATTTGAACCCCTCTTCTTTTTAAATATTATTAACTATACCAGTAAATACAGGTACATCATTTTTATCTACTACAGCAAAGCCAAAGCTCTTGTTAACGACAAAATCATAATATGCATTAGTCCAAACATCACCATAAGCTGTAGTTGATGCACCAATTACTGTTGATGCGGCACCCTCCATACCATCCTTCTTAGCCTCAAAGCTTGTTGCATGATAAATATCACCAACACAGGCTGCTCTATCAGTAATAGGTGTAAAATCATTAACATTTTTAAATGCAGATTCAATACCTAATGCTTTAATAGCTTCATTAATTGTAGTACTAAATGATGCTTCAAATTCAGGGAATACACATCTAGTATAATTATAAACATGATCTCCTATACTTGAGCTATAAGCTTCATTTCTAAATTCCTTAGATGATACATAGCTAATTGTATCAGCTGTAAAGATATCATTTATATCATAGCCTTCCTTTGGTACTACAAAGCTAATACGATAATTTCCTTCTGTAGATGTAAAGAATGATCTATATGTATCCTTATCTACTGCAAGTCCACCGATATAATTTGCAAGTAATAGCTTTTCATTTGTTTGACTACCATCTGAATTAGTAAATAAATATGTGTATTTACTTTCCTCTAATGTAGTTAAATCTAAATGCCATGCATCCTTAAAATATAAAGTATTTATTAATGCAAATGCTGTTTCCTTACCTAAGCCAAAATCCTTGTCAATTAAATCTTCTGTGTTGTCCTTAACATACTGTCTAATAATCTTATTAGCATTTTTGTTATTGCCATCAAAATCAACACTATAAGAATTTGCACCATAATAATTTGCAAGCTTACCAAGTGCTTGGCTCTTATAATCTAAATTATTATCTAGCCAAATAGAATTAGTTAATAATTCCTTTAAGACAAGCTCATTATCATCATTATATTTAGTATTATTTGAATAATTATATACTGACCTAGTATAGCCTGAAACCTCATCATCTGTCATATCAAGAGCTTCTAATATTTCACTCTTAGTATCACCTGTTGTTATAGCCTGAGTCATAGCTAAGGCCATATAGATAGATAGAGGTGAAATTGCCACATTTTCAGTATCTGCATTTGCATAATTATCTAATATGCTTTCAGTAAGTCTTCCTGAAAAATCATTTAGCTTAGCTGTTGAATTAATAAAATTATCAGTTTCCTGTCCATATTTTGTATCAGGAATAACATAGCCTGCCTTTTGAAGTGCTGCATCCTCTAGTGATTCTCTAATAACCTCATCATTAGATTCACTTCCACAAGAGGCAAGCGCTAATAAGCCAGCAAGGCCTAATAAAACAAATCTTTTTCTTTTTCCCATTTCAGTTCTCCATTAAATATTATTGACCACTCCCGCAAAGAGAGGGATATTATTTTCATCTCTTACTACATAGCCAAATGCTTTGTTAAGAAGAAAATCATGGTAAACTGACTTCCATTCTCCAGGTCCCTTAGACATACATCCCTTAGTAATTGTAACTGAAGCTCCTTCTATTCCCTTTTCATCAACCTTTAATATTGTTGATTGAGAAATAGAATCAACATAAGCCGCCTCATCGGTTAAAGG
This sequence comes from Acholeplasmatales bacterium, assembly GCA_024697825.1. Classification (GTDB taxonomy): domain Bacteria; phylum Bacillota_I; class Bacilli_A; order Acholeplasmatales; family Anaeroplasmataceae; genus Anaeroplasma. The sequence goes on along the minus strand of JAILEP010000034.1, from coordinate 2,745 downwards.
ACTAAAATCTGCATTACCTGTAAATATTTTCTTTATACCTAAATCCTTTAAAGGCTCACATAAATCACCATCATATTTTCCCGTAAATTTAGGGAAAACAATTCTAGTATAGTGCTCCTGCATATTTTCCTCATCAAGGGCTAAATCATATGATAATAAGTCATAATCACTAGATGCCATATAGCTAATAGTATCACTAGTAAATACATCAGCTAATTGATAACCATCATTAGGTAAAACAAAGCTAATATTAAAGCCTGTAGTATTAGTATCACATACTGTATAGCTACCCTTGTCTATTGCAACACAGAAATTATAATTAGATTCTAAAAATTTGCTATTTATAATTTCACCATTGTTGTTATAGAATGTCTGCTCATTTTCAGTGTAATTTAAATCATCTCCACCAATGTTCCAGATATCCTTTAAATATAATGTATTAATTAAAGAGAAAACTGTATCATCGGTCAATCCAAAGTCACGATCAATTAAGCCATTAGTATTATCCTTAACAAAGCTTCTGATTGCCTTATTTGCAGCTGAATTATCATGCTTAAAATCTAAATGATAGGAATTAGCACCATAATATTCAGATAATTCCTTTAAGGCATCATCCTTATAGGAAATACTATTATCTAGCCAAACTGAATTAGTTAGAATTTCCTTTAAAATATTTTTACCATTAACTTCATCTGATCTTTGTGAGGTATTATATAAGGTTCTAGTAAAGCCTAAAATTTCTTCCTCACTCATATTTAAAGTATCTAATATTTCAGTCTTTGAATCTCCACCCGCAAGCGCCTGTGTCATCGCAAGAGCCATATAGGCAGATAAAGGAGATACAGCTATGTTATCATTAGCATTAGAATTAATTAATCTTTCAGTAAGCTTGCCTGAAAAATCATTCAATTTTACAGTAGCGTCTATAAATGCCTCAGTTTTAGTATTATATGTTTCTTCTATAGATACATTAGCTGCAGCATAAATTAAACCATCATTAAGGGTTGCACTAGCGCATGATATAAGACATAAGGCACCAGCAAGCCCTAGTAAAACAAACCTTCTTTTTTTCATAAACTATAATCTCCATTTTATTTTTAAAGCTTATTTATCTTTCCTGTGAAAAGAGGAATACCATTTGAATCAGAAATAACATACCCAAATGCTTTATTAACAATTAAATCATCATATACAATAGTTTTTTCAGGCTCTACAGATGTAGTTTCTGATACAGAAATAGTAACTGCTGCACCCTCAATTCCCTCAGTATCAACTTTAAGCTTTGTTGCATGAACAACATCAGTAAGCTTTGAATCTGTATCTGTTAAATTAGTAAAATCTGCAGAATCAGAAAATGCTGTAGTTATACCTAAATTATATAAGCTATTAACAATATTACCCTGATATTCTGCTCTAAAAGTAGGGAATAGGCATCTAGTCATATAATATGTATTAGATGCTGAATCATATTTAGTATTTTCTACCTCTTCAATAAATTCATCTGAATTTACATAAGAAATAGTATCAGCTGTAAATACACTAGATAAGCTATAATCATCATTTGGCACAACAAATGTTAAATGATAACCATTAAATGTTTTTGAATAAAAAGCACTATAGGTATCCTTAACAATTGCTTTACCATCTACATAATTACCCTGAATTAAATTAATATCTTTAGTATTACCTGTTGTATCAGTAAATGTATATGCTTCTTCAGTTAATGATAAACCAGTACCAATACCTTGCCATACATCCTTATAATATAGGGTATTAATTAATGCAAATGCTGTATTAGTCCTAAGCTCGAAATTTTGATTAATCAAACCCTTAGTATTATTTTTGACATATTTTCTAATATTATCATTTGCATTATCATTATCATTTGTAAAATCTACCTGGTATGAGCTAGCACCATAATAATTTGCAAGCTCAGTTAAGGCAGCTTCCTTATATTCTAGATTTGTATTAAGCCAAATAGAATTTGCTAAGATTTCAATTAAAGCCTCATTAGAGCTAGAATTAGCATAATACATTAATGCACTAACATAATTCTTAACCTCATCTTCAGTCATTCCTAGTGCATTTAATATTTCACTACTTGTATCTCCAGATGCCACACTACTTGTCATAGCAAGTGCCATATAAATAGATAAAGGCGAAATAGCGGTATTGTTCTCATTACTAGCTAATAAATCACTTGTAATATTACCTGAAAAAGTATTTAATTTTGCAGTATAGCTACTAAAATTAGCTGATGATGAATTATATTCATCAGCAGGTGTACTATAAGTAGTTGCCGCAGTATAAAGATTTCCTTCTACTTCCTCTTCAGTAAATGGTTCTCTATGTCTACCACCATTTTCATTAGCTGAGTTAGAAGTACCTACAACATATTCCATTTCTGTTCCGCATGACGCAAGGCCTAGTATTCCAATAAGACCTAACAACGCTATTTTCCTCTTTAACATCTATAACACTCCTTTACAGTTATAAATATTAGACATCTCCCATGATGTAATTTTATATCTGTATTAATTTAAAAAATAATCCTTGCCTAATTCTGAATCAATTGATTCCTTATATTCATTTGAATAATCACCAATTGAACTACATCCATTTAATTCATTAGAGAATTCATCACGGACATTATTACAATAATTAACCATATCATTTGTAGGTGATTTAGCCTCATATAATTCATTATTTTCATATTTATTGACAACTAAAATGTTATCCTTATTT
>JAILEP010000009.1 GCA_024697825.1 Acholeplasmatales bacterium | reverse complement strand
GAGGAAGTATAATTCAATAAGCGATACCTTAGGATAAATTAAAAAGAACAAAAAGAAAAGGTGATTTACTACTAAAGTAGTATCTCACCAATTTCCGTTTTAATTCTATTTACATTTAATAGATAATTACTGAATGAATTATACTTCCTCAAATCCTAATTCCGTAAGCTTAGAATCTAATGATTTTAGAGAGCTCTTTTCAGTACCAAAGTTTGAGCTAATAAAGCCAACTCCACCACCTGATGCAATAAGCTCTACTACTGTCTTATCATTATCAGTTTCTGCAACTACTGTTACAGTCAAATCAGAATTAGTTCTTAGATAATATTCCTCATAGATGAATAAATGTGTAGCCTTTGTACCTGAGGCTTTAATTCCTTTGTAATAATACTTCTTATTTTCACCTGCAAGAACAATTTCAATTTCCTTTTTAACAATTGACTTGATGTCACATCTATCATTTAAAACAAGTTTCTTAATTAGCATTAGTTTCTTTCCTCGAATTGTAATTTATAAAGCTTATAATAATGACCATGCTGGGCAAGTAGCTCCTGGTGATTACCCTTTTCAATAATTTCACCCTTCTGAAGAACTATAATTTGATCTGCATGCTGGATTGTTGAAAGTCTATGAGCTACAACTAGCATTGTACCAATATTTTTAATTTTCTCTAGTGATTCCTGGATTAATACCTCTGTCTCTGTATCAATATTAGCTGTTGCTTCATCTAGGATTAATACCTGAGGCTCAGATAATACTGTTCTTGCGAATGATAATAGCTGACGCTGACCCTGAGAGAAATTCTCACCACGTTCAATAATTTGGTAATCTAATCCTTCAGGAAGCTTATTGATAAATGAATCGGCATTAACATACTGGCATGTCTTTAGAATCTCTTCATCTGTATAAGATGTATCATGTAATGTAATATTATCTCTAATAGAACCACTAAATAGGAATACATCCTGTAGCATCTGGCCAATCGCTCTTCTTAATGACTTAAGCTTAATATTTGTAATATCAATATCATCAATTAGAATTTGACCCTTCTGGATCTCATAATTTCTAACGATAAGACCTAAAATAGTAGTCTTACCTGCGCCTGTTGCACCAACGAATGCACAGGTTTCCTTTGGATTAATAACAAATGATACATCTCTTAAAATCCAATCATCACCCTTATATGCAAACCATACATTTCTAAATTCAATTTTACCCTTGAATTTTTCAATATCGATTGCATCTTCCTTATCTCTAACCTCAGGTGCTACATCCATTAGATTAAATAATCTTTCTGATGCAGTAAGTGCCTTTTGAATAGCATTTAGCTGGTCAGCTAAATTCTGAATTGGGTTAAAGAAATTTGAAATATACATATAGAAGGCAATAACTGAACCTGATGACATACCAAGCTTAAAGCCTAAATATAAGCATAATGCAACTGATAGAATATAGATTAAAGTAATAAATGGTCTATAGATACCAAAGCATAATATTACTTTAAATCTAGCCTTTCTTAAGGCTTCATTCTTTTCAATGAATTCACTATCCTTATAGCCTTCCTGATTGAAAATCTGAGTGATTTTCATACCAGATAGGTTTTCATTTAGATATGTATTTAAATCAGAAATGCATCTTCTTTCCTTTCTGAATGTTTTATTAACAATTCTAGAGAAGATAAACGAAGATACTGCAACAATAACAACTGGACCTGCCATAATTAAAGATAGCTTCCAGTTAAGAGTGAACATAAATACATATACACCAACAACAATTAGGAAGTTCTTTATTACATTAACTAATACGTTAGTGAATAAATCACTCATTGACTGTGTATATGATGCAACTCTTGTAACAAGTGAGCCAACAGGCATTTCATCGAACTGGTGCTGACTCATATTTTCGATATGGGTGAAAACATCCATACGAAGTGTGTAAATAATTCTTTGTCCTGCCTTTTGTAATAGCATTGATTCAATATAAAGTAAACCAAAGCCTACAAAAGATAATACAAAATACATAACTGCTCTAATAATAACAGCGTCTAAATCACTAGCTCCAAAGCTATCTTGAGCTACGATATCTGTAATATCTCTTACTAATAAAGGTAGGTAAATTGTTAAAACAACATTAAATACTAATAATATAAAGGCAATGATAAATGATGGAAGCTCAGGCTTAACATACTTCATAGTACGTCTTAATAATATACCTGTTGGAATCTTCTTATCGCCTTTAAGCTTTTCTAATTCTTCTTCCATTATTCAGCACCTCCTTCAACTTCCTTTTCAAGCTCCTGAAGGTAAACCATCTTCTGATATGTAGGAGATGTTTTTAGTAGCTCACTTGGTGTTCCATATGCTTCAACAGCGCCCTCATTTAGAACTAAAATCTTATTTAAATGAGACACTGTAGAAACACGTGAGGCAATAACAATTGTTGTCTTACCTGCGCGCTTTTCATGAATATTTTTCAATATAGTTTCCTCAGTTTTTACATCAACTGCTGAAACAGAATCATCCATAATCATAATAGGAGCGTTTTTAATATAGGCTCTTGCAATAGAAATTCTTTGCTTCTGTCCACCTGATAGGGTAACACCACGCTCACCAGAGATAGTATCATAGCCCTGCTTAAAGCCTGCAATATTATCATGGACTGCAGCGAATGCGGCAGCCTCCTGAACTGAGCTCTTTGAAGCCTTTCTATTATAGAAGGCAATATTATTTTCAATCTTATCACTGAATAAGAAATTATCCTGCGGAACATAGGCAATTACATCACGTACTGATTGAACATTACAATCCATAATATCATGTCCATCAATTAAAATAGAATTCTTTTCTACATTATAAAGTCTTAATAATGAATTAACTAAGGTAGTCTTACCACAGCCGATTTTACCAACAATACCTACAGTTTCACCTGGTTCAATTTCAAATGAAACATTCTTAAGTGAAGGTATTTCTGGTGCGTCTGGATATGAGAATGAGAAATTATTGAATGTAATTCTTCCCTGAACCTCATTAAGCATTACTGCATTTTCTGGGTTTTTAATATCCTCTTCTGCATCTAAGAATTTAGCAACTCTCTTTAAGCTTGTTCTAGCACGGCTTCTCATTGCAACAATTGAACCCATTGCAATTAAAGGCCAAATTAAAGTATCAAAATATGTTGTAAATGTTACAAGTCCACCAGCATCTAAATCAATTGTATGTCCCCAAATAATAACAGCGTCATTAATTGCATATTGGTAAACTACATAACCACCAACACCTAAAATCATAGCCATAATGGCTGCGATTATTAATTCAATTAGCACATCAAAAATAACTGAAATTCTTGCGAATGAAACGTTAGTATCCTGATTTTTCTTTGCAATTTTAGCAAATTTATGAAGCTCTGCAGTTTCTTTTACAAAGGCTTTAATTACTCTAATACCAGTAAATGTTTCCTGTGTAAAATCATATAAGCTATCAAAGTTTTCCTGTCTTTGTGCCCACTTAATTGACATATATTTTTCAATTAAGAAACCCCAAACAATGATTAAAATCATTGGAATAAAGGCAATGATTGCTAAAACCCAATCTAGCATAATCATTCTAACAATTACAAGAATACCTAAGAAAAATGCATCAACGATTGTTACTGTACCAAATCCGGCATATTCCTCAATCTGCTCAAGATCTGTTGTAAACCATGACATGATTGAACCAACCTTGTTTTCGTGGTAATACTTTTGTGATAAGCGCTCGCTCTTCTTAAACATATCATGTCTAAGACCTGCCTCAATTCTACCAGAGGCATTAAATAATGCAAATCTCCAGATCATTCTACCTGCAAACATAATAATTGCGATTCCAATTACATAAATTGCGATTGTAGTAACCTGCTTTTCTGCATCAGCTGGCTTATCCTTTATGATATTAACGATATCACCTAAAAATTCAGGAATAAATAATTGCGCAACATCTACTGCAACTAGTGCAGCAATACCTATTAAATATAATAAAAAGTATTTTTTATAATACTTTCGCATATGTTTTTCAAATAGCATTTTATGTTCCTCCCCCTGAATACATGATATTCTCTACTATTGTATTCTAGTCTATAACTATTGTCAACAATGTTGTACTATAGTACAGCATTGAATTAGCACCTAAAAATTGTTATAATATTTTCGGTGATTTTATGAAAATTATTAGAGACTTTGAAAGTCCCGTTTATGATGAATTTAATAGAGCTCTTGGTAACTGCTTTACAGTTATTGATGGTAATTCTAAATATTTTTTTGAATTCTATGTCAAAGGCATGGAAGCCGAATTTAAATGTGATAAGCTATCACTTATAAATGACGTTATTCAAGAATTCAGAAAATATTCAGGATATGTCAATGTTTTTTATAACAAGGATAGGTCCTTCTATAAAGCATTTGATGAGGTATTTACATTTAAGCTACCAATCTCTGTTATTCAGCCTTCAAAATTCTTCATCAATGAAGAAAGATTAGAAAAAATCTCTTCTATTTTAGAAAACAAAGAGGTTTATATTCCAGTTGCAATCATCAATGATGAATATGTAGCCTTAGATGGTCATACAAGAATAATGGCCAAAATAAATGAGGACTGTAAGATGGTTAATGTCTATATGTCCCCTTATGTAACACAGGCTACTGACGATATGGTATATATGGCAAAGGAAAATAACATTCATAATGTTAAATCCATGCAGGTTTTAAAGGCTGATGAATACAATCAAATTATGTCTCAGCTTGAGGCTCAATTTAATTATTAAAAAGGTGCGGAATAATCCGCACCTTTGCTTTTACTAGTCAATAAATTCAAATTCGAAATCAAGGATACGAACTAAATCTCCGTCCTTAACTCCAAGCTTTCTAAGTGCCTCATCAACACCAAAGCTTCTTAGCTGACGTGCAAATCTTGCACGAGCGATGTCAGAATCAAAATCTGTCATCTGGAAGATCTTTTCAATCTTACCACCCTCAACATTATAAACACCATCATCCTGCTTAGTGATAGTAAATGGCTTTTCCTCTTCCTTGAATGTATATTCAACGACATCCATTTCATCCTCTTCAAATAAGCTGAATGTTTCAGTATTTTCTAATGTGTCAGCAATCTTATATAATAATTCATCTAGGTTTTCATGAGCCATTGCAGAAATTTCAATAATAGGGTCTGAAACCTTCTTCTTGAATTCTGCTAAATTCTCCTTAGCACCTGGTACGTCCATCTTATTAGCGACAATAATCATTGGACGCTTAGATAAATTCATCTTATATTCCTTTAATTCATTATTGATTATTAAATAATCCTGGTATGGATCTCTACCGTCTACCGCACCCATATCAATGACATGAACGATAACACGGCATCTTTCAATATGACGTAAGAATGTAAGACCTAAGCCTGCACCTGTACTTGCACCCTCAATAATACCTGGAAGGTCAGCCATAACGAAATCTCTTCCGTCATCAAGTCTAACCATACCTAAATTAGGTACTAATGTAGTGAAATGATATGCAGCAATCTTTGGTCTTGCGCTAGATACAGCTGCTATTAATGTTGACTTTCCAACTGATGGGAAGCCGACAAGTCCACAGTCTGCAAGCACACGAAGCTCACATCTTACGGTTTTTTTCTCACCTGGTTCACCCTTTTCACAGAAATCAGGGCATTTATATGTACCACTCTTAAGTGCTAAATTACCACGACCACCACGGCCGGCCTTAGCTACGATAACCTCCTGGTTATGCTCAGTAATATCACCGATAACCTTACCAGTAGTATCATCGAATAATGTTGTACCAACTGGAACACGTACATAGGTATTCTTAGCATTTGCGCCATACTGACCCTTATTACGTCCCTTTTCACCTGGTTCGCCCTTAATCTTTGGGTTATATCTTAAATCTAAAAGTGTAGATAAGCCTTCGTCTCCAACAAAGATAACAGAACCACCGTTACCGCCGTTACCGCCGAAAGGTCCACCCTTTTCAACCTTAAGCTCTCTTCTATAGGCAACGATACCATCGCCACCCTTACCTGCTTCAACTTCAATTTTGGCCTGATCAATGAACATTAACAGCACCTCCTCTTTCAAAAATTTAAAATAAAAGCCCGAATCTAACTTCGGGCATAATATCTAATAAAATAATTAAGCTTCTAAAGGATAAACAGAAACCTGCTTCTTGTCCTTACCCTTACGCTCGAACTTTACTGTACCAGTTACCTTAGCAAATAAAGTGTCGTCACCACCACGTCCAACGTTAGTGCCTGGGAATACCTTAGTACCTCTCTGACGATATAAAATTGAACCTGCTGTTACTACTTCACCATCAGATGCCTTAGCACCAAGACGCTTAGCTTCTGAATCACGGCCGTTCTTTGTAGAACTTACACCCTTCTTAGATGCGAATAACTGTAAATCTAAATTTAATAACATGTTATTTTCCTCCTGTTCTTGTAACAAAATCTGGATAAGTCTTTTCAAGTGAATCCATCTGCTCAGCAAGTGTAATAATTAGCTTATTAACTACAGGCTCAGAATTAACTCTAAAATAAAGATATCCATCACGCTTTTCTAAATCTCTAACGTTGTAACCAAGATTATCTATTGCGTTTACTATTGTAATTGACATAGCAGATACTGTTGCACAAACGATATCACGACCTGAGTCATCATATCCTGAGTGACCAGATATCTCTACGACTAAATCTTCTTTTTCTTTTCTAATACTATAAGTAATCATAATTAAGCATTGATTGCTTCAACTACTAACTTAGTATATGGCTGACGATGACCCTTCTTAGATGCTGAATGCTTCTTTGGACGGTACTTGAAGATTGTGATCTTCTCGCCCTTTCCGTGCTTTTCAACCTTAGCTGTTACTGTAGCGCCCTTAACGTATGGAGCACCAACCTTTGCAGCCTTATCGCCATCTGCAGATACTAATAAAACATTTTCGAAAGTATAAGATTCACCCTCAGCAACCTCTAACTTCTCAACGAAGATAGCCTCGCCAACTTCAACCTTAACCTGCTTTCCACCTGTTTCAACTATTGCGTACATGTCGTATACCTCCTTTATAATTTCTAAGACACACTATTAGGGTAGGATTCAATCCATTTGAGACCCGTTCTAAGCGGTGCATGTTACAACATAATAATTATATTTGATTATACTTTTAAAGTCAACAACGAAATAAAATTTTTATAATTTTAGTAATTAATTCTAGTTTTAATCGTCCAAAGACTATAATTTGTCCAAAAACAAAGGAGCTAACCACCCTGGCTAGCTCCCTAAATTTATTATTTGTCATTTAATGATGCGTGAGGTTCTTCTTCAATTAGAATTACATAGAATACCTTACCATAGAATTTAGAATCTACTAAACGTCCATTATCAATAATACGCTTTGTAACACCCTTCTTAGTAATAATTCTATAATCTACGAAATCATTATCCTGAACATTGCTTACATCATTAACCTGTCTCCAAATTGATTCCTCAACACTATCTAAATCATCTGGATGAACCATACCTAAGAATGAACCATGAACATATTCAAGGAAATCCTCAGTATCCTCACAATCAAACATTCTAACTAATTCATCATTTACATATAGAATGTTTTCCTCATCAGTTGCCTCATATATTAGCATTGCAGCTGGCATATTACCAGCAATATCCTTAAGACCAAAGCCTAGCTGACTTCTTCTAGTCATATTCATTTCATTTCTATAGTTATTTGCACAGGTACCCTGATTAGTCTTTGAATAATATAATGCCGCATCAGCCATTGTTAAAAGCTTAACCGCATCATCAGCCTGATTAGGATATTCTGCATATCCAATAGATACCTCATAAACAATCTCCTTGCCATCTACTATAACCTTTTTCTCTAAATATGAGAATTTATCAATTAAAGGTATAGCCTGCTCAAGTGTTGTATTAGTTAAAAGAATCTGGAATTCATCTCCACCACTTCGACCTATAATTGCATTTTCGGTAAAATAACTCTTAATGAATTGAGCAAAATGCTTTAACGTTTCATCACCTACATAATGGCCATGTAAATCATTAATGAATTTAAAATCATCAATATCCATAATCATATAAACGGCTGGTTTATCATAATTATTTGTAAAATATTCATCAGCACATTTATTAAAGCCCTTTCGATTTAAAACATCTGTTAACGCATCATAATAGCTTTGATATTGTAATCTTTCAACCATTAAGCCCTGAACAATTCTTGACGCTAAATATAATGAAATATGCTTTAATACCTCAGCCATATTTATTGCAATATCATCCTTATAATTTAATAAGCCTACATATCCAATTACACTCTTATCAATATCATAAATTGAAACAGCTAATAAATTATAAGCATTTATCTTAGATGTACCATAGAAAAATTGATGTCCTAAATCATCTGATACAGATATTAAACCATCATTATCTGTTAAATTTGAAACTGATTTAATAAGTCTTAGGAATTCATTTCTAACTAATTCTAAATTTTCAACAGAATCAATACCTGTAGTTTCAATAATAATATCCTTATTCTTAGAATTATCCTGAATTAGGAATACAAATTCAGACATACAAAGCTTTTTAATATCCTTAACAACATTTGTGAATGCCTTATTGTTATCCTTTTCAAATGTTAATGTATTAGTAATATTAATTACAGCCTCTTCAGTATCACTCTTATTACGTAAGAATTGTTGTTCCTCGTTTTCCTTATCAAAATTCATAAATACAAAGCTGCAGCATAAAGGCTCCTTTGTAGGTGATACTACAAATCCTAGCCACTGCTTAGTTTCAGTTGAATAAAGTGTACTTCTAACAGTCTCACCTAATACCGCTGCCTTATAGCAATATGGGAACCAAATATCAGATGCGCCTGGAGTATTCTTAAGGAAGCTCTTACCAACAATATCTGTAAGCTTCTTATTAATAGATTTACAATATACATCATTTGCATAAACAAATTCTGTATCGATAACCTCATTTTCATCTTCATTTAATATAACCTTAAATATTGCATAAGGCACATTAAATTCAGGGTCATATTTTTCCTTTATCTTCTTATTTCTTGTATGAGAAGGTAAGGCAATAATCATTAAGGCATAACAATTTGTAACCTCATTATGGCCGATGCATTTAATACTAAAATCAATGACAAAGCCATCATCTGATTCATAGTTTATATGCTCCCAATTTCCTGATTGGATTGCACAAACTGAGCCATGATTAAATATAGAATATAGCTCTATATTAGATTCCATATTAAGCTCGTTATCATGATTATTCATAAGACCTTTAAAATTATTTAAGAACTTAATATATGAATCAGTACCTCTTAGGAAATAATATCTTCCTTCATTATATTCTAAAATACCAACATTATGACCTAGCTGATTAGATACATAAATATCATCTGTATTTGCTTCAACGTTATATAATGACCTCATTGAAATATTTTCATAATATGAAGCCTCACCCATTAATTCAAATTGATAATTTAGCTCTCTTTTAAGAACTACCTCCATCGGACTAGGCTTACTATAATAATAGCCTTGAAGCTTATCACAGCCAGTTTTAATAAGGAATTCTGCCTCATCCTTAGTTTCAACACCCTCACATAAGACATCAACGCCTAAATCCTCAGCCATATATATTAAATTAGCAATTGTGATTGCAACCTTAGGATTTTTCTTATAGCTTCTTATGAACTTCATATCAAGCTTAATTAAATCAAAATCGAAATCACTTAATATATTTAATGTTGAATAGCCAGAGCCAAAATCATCCATCCAAACCTTAATTCCAGCTTGATGGAATCTTTCGATTTGTTCCTTCAAATATTCAGGGTCACTACCTACAACAGATTCAGTTATTTCAACTGTAATCAAATTAGTTGAATAGCCACTATCCTTAATACGCTTAGTTATTTCATAAACCATATCACAGGCTTCAAAATCATATCTAGATAGATTAATAGATACAGGAACTAAAGGAATATCATTTTCCTCTCTTATTTTAAATTCATCTAAAATACGATCTAGAATATATAAATCAAGCTTATATAATAATCTTGCATTTTCTAATACAGGTATAAATTCACTAGGTACAAGCATACCCTTAATAGGATCAATCCAACGAGCTAAAGCCTCAGCGTCAGATATTTTATTGATAATACCTCTAACAATTGGCTGGTAATAAACCTTAATCCAGCGCTCTTCCATTGCTCTATCAAAATTATTGATAACATATGCTTCATTCTCAAGTGATTCAAGCATTGCATCATCAAAGAATATATAGGTTGATTCTATGCTATTCCTAATACTATCACAAGCAATCTTCGCTCTTTCATAAGCTGTAGTTGACTCAATCTTTTTACCACTTCTATTAATATAAATACCTGTTCTAACCGAAATAGTCTTTCCATCATTTTCCTTCTTTAGATTCTCAAAAACCCTAATAAGCCTCTTTTCAACATCCTCCTCATCTGCATAAGCACAGAAATGGTCAGCTGAAATATGAGTACATTCATAATCACCAAATTCACTTCTTAAAATATTACCGAATTTTTCAATGATATGATTACCCTCTTCAAAGCCATATGTTGAATTAAATAATCTCATATTAATAAAATCAAATGCTAAGAAAACAGGGTTTTTACCACTATCAATCTTATTATCTATAAATCTTTTACCTAGCTCATAAAAATAAGACATACTTAAAAGACCAGTTTTTTCATCTCTTGTTTTAGCGAATGATAAATATTTACGGCTAATTCTTGCAATAAGCTTTTCTAAATAAACCTTATTTAAATCCTCGCCCTTCATTCTTTCGATCTCTTTTTGATCGGCAGAATAATAAACTAATAATAATCTTGTACCATCATTAGTATAAATATGGAAGCCTCGCGAAAATATATTCTCATATTCCTTATCTACGCCTCTTCTAAATCTAAAATCATGATTATAAATACCACCATCAAGCCTGAAGCGATAGAAGGCTTCAGCGCCTTCCTTCTTATACTTAGGGTCATAATATTTATATCTATCATTATTTAGAAAATACAATGTATCCTTATGAGACAAATTGAAATAATTACAAAAGCCCTTAGAAGCCAATATTGCAAAAATTCTTCCTGTATCATAACGGTAAATACAGAAAGGGATATTTGAATTTTCTAAAACAACTCTATCTTTTTCTTGAATTTCGAGTCTTTTCATAAATACCAACCCCTCTTTAGATAATAGAAAAGCCAATAGCTAATCCATTATTTGTTAAAAATGTAATCGTTCTATCTTGGGTTAATTATAACATAATTAAGATTTAGAATATATAACCAAAAGTTGTAAAAAATCCAATATTGTCCAGATATTACACAATTTAAAAAAGTGTAAAACAAAAAGGCTTCACGTAGAAGCCTGTAATATTATGGTCTAAACATTGATGCCTTATTTACATCAAATGTATAGCTATCCTCATCATTTAAAATATAGAAGCCTGGGAATGTTGTAACATAAACATCGCCCTTTAATAATAAGCCAGCCTTAGCACGCTCACCATCAATTGATCTATAGCCAACAGATGCGAATAAAGGAATTAAGCCCTGCTTAACTGTAGCCTCAACATAAGTCTTTCTTGACTTATCATCAATTGCAGTAAATCCTGGGTAAACACTTGGGGCAATAATAATTGAATATTTAGCTCCATCTCTCTTACATACAATATTAGGAAACTGTGGTCTAGGGAAGCCTGGTTCAATCTTGAAGCCCTTCTTAATAATGACATTCTTCATGATATAATCTACAGCCATAGATAAAAGCTCATCACCCTTAATCTTGTCATTATCACTAAGATTTTCAGGAATACCATCAGCCCATACACTTTCAGGCACCTTCTTACCTTCAGCCTCAGCCTTCTGTAATTCAGCTAAAATCTTTTCATTTTGTGCATCTAATCTTTCATTTTGTGCATGAATTGTTGCTAACTGCTCTTCAGTTAATGGTTTCTTATTATTTTCCATTTTTAATAACTCCTCTATCTTTAAGGCATATCGCCTTTTAATTCTACTTTTCTATTATACCAAAAAATCAGTATAAAACCATAAATTATTCTAATTTATTCTTTTATTTGAAAGGTAGCGTTATATTTTTCCATTCTTTGGACGCCTGCCTTCTCATAAAAATCCCTAGTAAAATCATCACTAGGTGCTGGAATTGAAACAAATCTAGTGACCGCACCAGCATATTTTGTAATACCTGAAATAAGTGTAGCCTTAGCCCCTGGTACATCCTCTCTTGCAAATGTTAAATGGATATAGAATGCATTATCCATAATACTACCTATAGCAAAGCCATAAACCTCATTTTCATCCTGAAGTGTAACACCAATTAAATCAAGCTCATAGAGATGCTCCATACATTTCTTTAATGCATTTAGCTTAGGGAAAAAATTGAAATCATCCTTGTCAATTTTAGCTGTTTCTCTATAAACACTTAAGAATTCAATTAAGGCAGGGAAATCCTCCTTAACAGTCTTTTTTAAGAAACAGTTCTTATGCTCCTTATTAAAGCTTTTAATTTCATTCTTAAAGCCTCTTGATTTATCTAAATTTGCTAAATTATCACTTGATAATATCCAAGTATTCTTCTTTTCTACTTCCTTTAGATTAATACTTAAAGCCTTATATGTGCTTAAATCATTATCTAATAACGGACCTAAATAAAATGGAATATTACGTTCCTTGGCGTCATCCTCCATTTCAAGTAATGTCATTTGTAAATTACCACCCTGAACTGGAAGTGGAGGGTAATAAACCTTACCAATTTCTGGGACAATGTATCTAATAAAAATATATTCATTAGTAAATGAAATCTCAGGCTTATAAATATCACTCCAAATAAATAGCCACATTGGATTATATTCAGTTAAAAATGAATGAGAATCCTTTAAATATGTTCTTAATCTTTTACAGTCTAAAAAGCTGTATTTATGGAAATTAATCATAAGCTTCACCTCATTTTCTAATTATATTTCTTTATTATTTTATTAGCATATTCTAATGATACCTCACCAATATCATTAAATTTATTACCATTAAATGTGCAATTTTTAATGCCAAATATATCTAAATCTGGATCACCATCATGCATTCTAATAATATCCATTTCAATATCACCATCAAAGCTTGAATCAATAAATGACGCTCTAGGTAATACTGGAGAGATTGCTCCATTTGGATACCAGCCTCTTCCAAGGGCTGTATGCATAGGTGTTAATTGATCAAATTTACAGTCTTTAAATACTAAACCATATCTATTCATAGCATAAGTATTAGGTGCTATAAAATAGCCAATTTTATAAAAGGATTTTGATGAAATATGACAATTATCAAATACACAATTTGCAGAGCCAAAAATAAAATCAATATCTCCTTCTATTACAGAATCCTTTACATAATTATCAGTACCATTATCAATATAAAATGTATCCTGATATGATAAGAATTTACAATTTTTTATTACTGTAAATGATGCCTCACTCTTAAAGGCAACTGCCTGCTGACCCTTATCCGTTCCATCCTTAATATGACCATTTTCAATGACGATATTTTCAATAGTTGTATGATGAGCATTATCTAAAACTCTAAAGGTAGTTGAGCCTGTTGTACCATAATTCTTACCTGTTAATGGATTTATTTTTTCTGCATAGGCATCAAATGTAATTTTAGTATTATCCATACCCTTAAATGTTAAATAAGGCTTATCTACTATAACCTTCTCATTATAAACCTTATTAGCTAATAATATTTCATCATGAGGCTTAGCTATATAAATAGCCTCAGCTAAGCTCATATCATCTTTTTTTAAATCGATAATCATAGTAAATACCACCTTAATACTATTTTACCATAATATGTCCATAATTGTAAGAAAAAACACCCTGTATGGGTGTTAATTCATCTTTCCTAAACGATATTTAAAATCATTATATCCAAAGCTTGTAAGCTTTTCAATTGAATTATCATTATGTAGAACATAAATATCTGGAAGTGGCATACCATTAAAGGTATTGTTCTTACAAGTTGTATAAAGTGCCATATCTCCAAATATTAGCATTTCATTTTCCTTTAAATCAGAATCAAATTTGTAATTACCAATTACATCACCTGTAAGGCATGTAGGACAACCAATTCTATAATCGATATTATTACTTTCTAAATCTGCCTTATATAATGGTGGTAAAAATGGCATTTCAATTACATCTGGGAAATGACAAGCTGCAGATGTATCTACTATGGCAAATTTTTGACCATTCTTATTAAATGTATCTAACACTCTAGTTAATAAGAAGCCGGCATTTAAAACAACTGCCTCTCCTGGTTCTAAATAAACCTCAACATTATATTTATCCTTAACTAGCTTAATACATCTAATTAATCTATCAATATCATAATCAAATCTTGTAATATGGTGTCCACCACCAAAATTAATCCATTTTAGGTCCTTAAAATAAGAACCAAATTTCTCAATTACAACATTTAATGTAGCCTCTAAATCATCTGAATTCTGTTGGCATAGGGTATGGAAATGAATTCCATCTAATAGTCCTAAAAGCTCAGGAGTCATATTATCCTTAAAATCAGCGATAGTAATACCAAGCCTTGACCCACTTGAGCATGGATCATAAATTTCATGACCTGGCTGAGTTGAATATTCAGGATTGATTCTAACACCAACCTCTTTACCAGCCTCTTTTACCCTAGAACCAAATTTCTTTAGCTGGTTAATCGAATTAAAAATGATATGGTCAGCGTAGCTTATAACCTCATCAATTTCATCATCCCTATAGGCTGCACAGAAAACATGAACCTCCTTATTTGGCATTTCCTCTCTTCCAAGCCTTGCCTCATATAGTCCTGATGCCTCTGTACCATAAATATATGGTTCAATAACATTATAAAGATTAAAATTAGAAAAGGCCTTTTGGGCAAGAAGAATTCTCGCACCACTTTCCTCACTTACTCTTTTTAATATTTCACCATCATATATTAACCCCTTCTCATCAATTACATAACAAGGAGTTTTTAAATCTTTAAATAATTCGTCTGGATTAAAATCATTTAATCTAACGAATGGTGGTCTTAAATCCTTTATCATTAGTCCACCATCACTGGATCATATGATTCTCTCTTAGGTAAGCCATATTTATCAAGTGCCTCAATAAATGGATCTGGATCATATTCCTCAACAGTTCTCGCACCTGGAGTAGTCCAAATGCCCTTTAAAATCATCATCGCACCACACATTGCAGGAACACCTGTAGTGTAGCTTACAGCCTGAGATGCAGTCTCCTTATAGGCTTCCTCATGATCACATACATTATAAATATAATACTTCTTTTCCTTACCGTCCTTAACGCCTGTAAAAATACAGCCGATATTAGTCTTACCCTTTGTTCTAGGGCCTAATGATGCAGGGTCTGGAAGTAAGAATTTTAAGAACTGAATAGGTGTAATTTCTCTACCCTCATACATTACTGGAGTAGTTGATAATAAGCCTACATTTTGTAAACAATTCATATGAGTAATATATGAATCACCAAATGTCATATAGAATCTAATTCTCTTAATTTCAGGATAAATTGTAGAAATAGATTCAATTTCCTCATGGTGTAATAAATACATATTCTTCTGTCCTACACCATCGAAATTATATTCTCTCTTAATACTCATAGCAGGAACTCTAACCCACTTACCATTTTCATAATATGCAGCCTCAGCTGATACCTCTCTTAAATTAATTTCAGGATTGAAATTAGTTGCGAAAGGATAGCCATGGTCTCCACCATTACAATCTAGGATATCAAGTGAATCAATACGGTCAAATTCATGCTTCTTCGCATAAGCAACATAAGCCTGAGTTACACCTGGGTCAAAGCCACATCCAAGTAAGGCAATTAAGCCTGCCTTTTCAAATTTTTCTCTATATTCCCACTGATAGCTATAATCAAAATAAGCAGAGAATCCCTTTTCCTTGACTCTCTTTTCATATCTAGCTCTCCATACTGGATCATCAGTATCCTCTGGCTCATAGGCAGCTGTATCTAAATAATTTACATGACAAATTAAGCAAGCGTCCATAATGATTAGATTTTGGTATGGCATACCTAAATTCATACATAAATCAGGCTTGAATTCATCAAAAAGCTGAATAAGCTGAGTGAGATTATTAGCATCAATCTGCTTTGTTGAAAGCTTAGTTTTAGTTGTAGGCTGAAGCTTAGCAGCTAAAGCATCACATTTAGAAACTGTTCTTGACGCAATACAAAGCTCCTCAAAAACATCACTATGCTGACAGCACTTATTTATTGCAACAGTTGCAACTCCTCCACATCCGATAACAATTACTCTACTCATATTTCTACCACACTCCATAAAAAAATAAAACAGCCGCAGTTGTATGCGACTGTGAAATAAACAAAATGGTTTAAGAAAAAAGTTTTCATTTAGAGTCTATATAGTAAACATTACTTTTACTACTCTTATTGACCGTTTCACAAGTGGCACACGATTGTGCATTTAATGGTTGTTAAAGTAACCAGCTTATAAAATTTGAGCTTTTAACTCAATCAATAATGTGACTTCCGTCACTTTGCTACGACTCTATTTGAGTTTTTCTATATATTAGCAATATCAATTATATCATTTTTGACATAAAAGTCAAATAAGAAAAAAGACAGTTATGCTGAAACACAACATAACTGTCTAATAATTATACTCTTGCGTTATTTAATGTAGTATTGATCTTATTAACGTACTTTCTATCGAACATCGCAAGGATTGAACCCTTAATTTCATTCTTTGGATAGTACTTATCAAAAGATACACCAATTACATAATCATAGAATAACCAATATAAATCTGAATCATATGGGTCTCCATCATCAGGATCAAATTCAGCTGCTACTTCATCAGTAAATTCTGTTGAAGTTAAATCAACTAGCTCATCATATAAATAATTATATGGAGCATCATAATCTACATAATAAGTATTAGAGAATGCTGGAGTAACCTCTGATTCTGCATCATCTTCATCAATTAATGCTGAATCAGATGACATAAAATCAATAAACTTATAAGCTAAATCCTTATGAGCTGATTCCTTAGGGATAACTAGGTTATCACAGAAAGCAACTGTATCATCAGGAATATAGAAATCAAAGCCAATTGAATATGTATTCTTTCCTACTGTGTAATCTCTTGTATCAGATGTTACTACATCTAAGAAATTCTTAACATCACCAATTTCGATATCGCCCTCTAAATATGCATCCATGCAGATATTTGCTGCATTTTCTGCATAATAATATAGGAAGTCACCTGTCCACATAAATCCAAGATCAATGTTTCCAGCTACGATATCCTTCTTAATTGTATCTGTACCCCAAGCATTATAATCCATCTTCTTAATTACAGATTCAATGTAATCAAGATTAGACTGAGATAATTCCTTAGTACAATCGAAATCAGCTGCGTTTGCTACATCAGTTTTAGAAATGAACTTACATACTGCATTATAAACATGGTTTGCAGAATCATACATTGCAACCTTTGTTCTTGCAGGTAATGTGCTTCTATCAAATAATGAGCCCCACTGATTTACGCTATTATTTGTAACTGCCTCTTCAATTCCATCCTTTTCAGTAGTATACATGATACCCCATGTACCACTTAAATATGGAACAAAGTAATTATAAATAGTTCCAGTAGTATAATCATCACCTAAATTCTGAATTAGGTTAGTATCCATATCTGTATAAATCTGCTTTACGTAATCACGTAAATCATCCTTTTGTACATTTGGAAGTAAGCTCCAATCTAATTCCTCTAATAGGTCATTTGCATAAAGCTTTTCTACCATGTAGTCAGATGGACATACAACATCATAAACTGTTGTACCACCCTTAACCTTAGAATAGAAAATTTCATTACTTTCGCCTAAGTCCATCTGTACAGTACAGTTGTACTTTTCCTCGAAAGCATCTAATAATGTTTCATCAACATATTCACCCCAGTTTAGGAATAATAATGTATCTCCACCTGAACATGAAGTAAGTGATGTTGCTGCTAAGGCTGCAGCTCCCATGAATAATAAATTAATTGCTCTTCTTCGCACGAGAACCACGACCTTTCATTAGAACACTGTATAAAATTACAGCAATAATCATTAAAATAGTTAAGGCAGTAGAGAATGCATATACACCAGGGAATAAGCTCTTTCTACCAATTGATGAATAAATCCAGATAGATAATGTATTATAACCATTACCTGTAGTGAAGTAGCCTACAACGAAGTCCTCAAATGAAATAGTGAAGGCTAAAATCATACCTGCAAAGATACCACCCTTTACAGCTGGAATTAATACCTTTATTAATGACTTGAAAGGCTTAACACCTAAATCTAGTGATGCCTCAAGCATGTTAGGGTCGATTTCCTTCATCTTAGGTAATACTGATAAGATAATATAAGGTAAGATGAAGTAAATATGTGCTATTAAAATTGTCCAGAAACCGAATAGGTAAGTGATACCAAATAGCTGCTTAACGAAGCCAAAGATGATCATTAAAGATACACCAGTAACAATATCAGCATTTAATAATGGAATATTATTTAATAATGAAATTGTTGACTTTGCCTTCTTTGGTAAGAAATAAATACCAATAGCAATTAAAGTACCAAGTACTGTAGCGATTAATGTTGCAATAATACTTGTCTTGAAAGTATTTAAAATAGACTGATTTAATGAACTCTTACCAAACATATTTGCATAATTAGCAAATGTGAATGATGCGAATTCTGTAGTTGAGTCACTTGAATTAAATGACTGTACAGCAATAAGAATTACTGAGAAATAAAGCATGAAGATGGCAAATACTAATAAAGCCTTAGAAAGAATCTTCCATAGGATTTTTAAAGGCTTATACTGTCTATATCCATAATCTTCTACTCTTGCATACTCGTAATCTGCTGGATTATATGGCTTTTTAACTGAAGTTTCCATTATAGCAATGTTTCTCCTTCCTTATCAACCTTGTTTACAATAAGGATAGAGCCTAAGATGAAAATCAATAGGACTATCGCTAATACGGCACCCTGATTGTAGCTCATATTTGTGAAGCTCTGTTCAATGATGTTACCGATTAAAGTTACATTACCATCACCTAAAATCTTAGGAATTGCGAATCCTGATAGACATGGTAATAAAACCATAATTGAACCAGATACAATACCCTTAGATGCTAGTGGAACAATTACCTTCCAGAACTTCTTTGTTTCAGTTACACCTAAATCTAGGGCAGCCTCATGAAGTAATGGATCAATCTTTTCAAGTGATGTATAAATAGGCATTACCATAAATGGTAAATATGTGAATATCATACCTAAATAAATTGCAAAATCAGTACCAATGATATCTAAACCATAACCATTGATTCCAAAAATATCAGTGATGATATTGTTAGCCTTAAAGAATGATGCTAATCCGTTAATTCTAAGTAGGATATTAGTCCACATAGGTAATACTAAAAGTAATAAAATCATATACTTATTCTTGATTTTAGACTTGTATAGCTCATATGCAACTAAGAATCCAAAGAAAATACAAACTACTGTTGTAACAACACTGTATTTTAATGAATTAAAGAATGCAATAATTGTTGATTTTTCTGTTAAAATTGTAAAATTTGTAATTGTCCATTCCATGCCCTTAAATGAAATACCTTCTGTATCCCAGAACATGATAACGAGCATTACAATTGCAGGTAATACAGCAAATACTCCTAACCAAACAAAATATGGAATTGACCATCTATGAAGATTATGAGCATTGTGAACTGCAGCCTGAGCTCTTTTATCTAACTTGACTGTCTTCTGCATAGGCTTATTCCTCCTTTGCAGCTGGAGCTTCAGAACCCTCTTCTACAGCTGGTTCCTCGTGAGCTTCCTCCTGACCATAGAATGCATTATCAATTTCATATGCACTAGTCATATCAAATAATGTAGTCTGCTTTCTAACTTCTGCATTAGTTAATGGAACTAGCTTCTTTGGAGAGCCATCTGCCTTCATTAAACAGATTTCATATGGGTCTACGTTTAAGCCAATGATTTCATCAACCTGTACATCTTCATATGTATGAACTACGAATTCATTACCTTCAATATCAACTAAAAGCTCATAGTGAACACCCTTGAAAATTGATGATGTTACCTTACCAACAAGCTTTGCGCTTTCTCTAGGAACGATATCCCAGTCCTCTGGTCTAATAACAACATCAACATTTTCACCATCTTCGAATTCATAACCAACTACAGGGAATTCCTGACCTAAGAACTTAACTAAATTCTTATGTAAGTAAACACCTGTAACGATATCAGATTCACCGATGAAGTTAGCGACATATCTGTTATTAGGCTCATTATAAATATCCTTAGGAGAGCCCTGCTGCTGAATGATACCGTCCTTCATAATAATGATACGATCACTCATAACCATAGCTTCTTCCTGATCATGTGTAACGAAAATAAAAGTGATACCTAGATTCTTCTGCATTTCCTTTAATTCATACTGCATGTTAACACGTAGTTTATGATCAAGTGCAGAAAGTGGTTCATCTAATAACAAAATCTTTGGTTTTAAAATAATTGCACGAGCAATTGCAACACGCTGCATCTGGCCACCAGAAATCTTATCAATTTTTCTATCCTCATATCCTGAAAGATTTACAAGTTTTAAAGCTGATGTAACAGATTCCTTAACTCTTTCCTCTAGATATTTATTAATATCAAAATAAGTTAGAGTAGGCATCTTATTAGCCTTTGCTTCTGCATTTAAGTTCTTAAGTTCATTGTTGATTTTTTCAATGCTTGATTTCTTTTCAGACTTAATTTCAGCTAATTCAGTCTTCAATGCTTCTTGCTTCTTTTCAATTTTAATTTTTTCAGAAGAATCTTTAGCTGCCTTTGCTTCTGCATTTAAGTCCTTAAGTTCATTGTTGATTTTTTCAATACTTGATTTCTTTTCAGACTTAATTTCAGCTAATTCAATTTCCAATGCTACTTGCTTCTTTTCAATTTCTTTTAAAGCTTCAAAAGATGCTTTAGCAGCCTTTAATATAGATGAATCCTTTTTTCCAATCTTGACGTTATATTCAATAGCATCATAGTGTACTTGAAGTTTTCCTCCATAAAAGTTAATCATAAACTTTCTTCCACGGTTTACTAAACCAAAGGCAACGTTGTCAAAAACGTTAAGATGTGGGAATAATGCATATCTTTGGAAAACTGTATTAATAGGTCTTGCATATGCAGGAAGCGAATTAATAATCTTTCCATTTACAATAATTTCACCACTTGTAGGATACTCAAATCCTCCAATCATTCTTAATGTAGTAGTCTTACCACATCCAGAAGGACCTAAAAGAGTTACAAACTCATTTTCGTAAATGTCTAGGTCTAGATCATCTACGACACAATTATCGCCGTAATACTTAACGATATTGTGTAATTCGATAATTGGCTTTCTTTCTTCCACCACTCGTTACCGAACGAAAAGACAAATCTTATATCTTTTCTATTTTTTCCTTTCCAAAAAATTTTTCTTGCTTGTAACACGTTATTCCTAACGCCCAAATTTTGTATCAATTTTACTTGATGATTAAATTATATACTTTTTGTGCGAAAATACAATAAAAAATTTAATTTTTTTAAAATTATTTATTTAAAATATTATTCGAAACGTTTTCAAATAAACGAAATAAAAAGAGAGAATTCTACATTCCCTCTCGAATTTTATTCAATTTAGTCCTTTAGTCAAGGATGTGATATAGAAAATATGGCACCTGTTCAAGCCAGCTTGGCCAGTCATGAGGCTTGTCATAACCCCAATAATCACACCATGCTGGAATGCCTAATCTATGGAACTGAACATCCATTTCCTCAGTAGAATGATAACACTCCTCTTCCCAGTTACCCTGGCCTACACAAATAGCAATTCTAGAACGTTTATATAGTTCTACATAAGGATGCTTATAATTCATATGCTGAAGTGATTCAATAGGTGAATTTAAGAACATTAGCTCATCATTATAATCCTTAATAAAGAAATATGAGCTATAAACACCTGATAAAGCTAATACTGTATCAAAGATATCTGGTCTTCTAGTAAAGAAATTTACTGCATGGAAGGCACCAAGTGAAACACCAAATGTCATTACACCTGTTGCTACACCTCCACCATTACCATAGGTATTGATTTCATATACTCTTGGAACTACGTCCTGAATAATATAATTATAATAAGCCTCCTGAGCCTTAATTCTATCGCCCTGGAATTTCCATTCAGCACTATAAGATTCCTTATCCATTGATTCTACACAAAATACCTGAATTCTACCCTGCTCAATATACCAGCTCATGGCATCAATGATTCCTCTATCCTCATAATCAAAGAATCTACCATCCTGGCTTGGGAATGCAATACATGGCTTTCCGGCATGACCATAAACCTTGTACTCCATTTCTCTTTGATAAACATTACTCCATTCCTTGTAATATTCTACCTTCATATTACTCGCCCCTTTGCTTCTTAGGAGTGATACCTGCTAATGTTACTACTGAATTTGCAGGAACACTCTCTGTGATAAATGTTGATGATCCAATAGTAGTATTTTCCCCAATAACTGTATTACCACCAAAAATAGATGCACCACTATAGATTGTTACATTATCTCTAATTGTAGGGTGACGCTTAACATCAATTAAATCATGTCCCTTAGATAATGATAACGCACCAAGAGTTACTCCCTGATATAATTTCACATGCTTACCAATTTCAGTTGTTTCACCAATTACGATACCTGTACCATGGTCGATGAAGAAATATTCATCAATCTTAGCACCTGGATTAATATCTACTCCTGTTTTACTATGAGCATTTTCTGTTAATAATCTAGGTAATACTGGTACCTTTAATTCATATAATACATGTGCAATTCTATATGTGAATATTGCAGTAAAGCCTGGGTAGCATAGAATAATTTCTACTGTTGACTTAGCTGCTGGGTCTCCATCAAACATTGCCTGGATATCAGTTTGAATAAGTCTATCTACCTCTGGTAATGATTCAAAGAAGCTCTTGCAGATGCCATTCTTATCTAATTTTTCACCTGTAAGCTTTTCAATTCCACCCAATAATTCCTTTAAATTTAATTTTACTGCTGTGCTCTTTTCATCAAGATAGTCCTCTAAATTAGAGAAGTTTTCTACATATCCAGGGAAGAATAAGCCCTTGATGTTTAGCATAAACTTCTTTAAATTTAGCATATCAATACTATCACTGCATGTAGCACATTCCTTCTTCTTACCATTTAACCATTCATTATACGTTGCCATACTGCCACCTCTATACTTTTATTATGACATAATTATATCGCTTTTACCAGCAAAATGAAATATAAAGGTTTTTTCTTATTTAAAAATAATATTTTTAATAGTATAATATCACCGAGGTGTTTGGGGTATGAAAAATATAGAACCAAGTGTAATCACCGAAAATGTAGCTAGACTATGTATTGAAGCAGCTACATATATCGAAAATGATGTTTTATCATGTCTTAGACGTGCAATGGAACGCGAGGAAGGCTTATCAAAGGAAATAATGCAGCAAATTATTGAAAATGATGAGCTTGCCACAAGAGAGCATGTTCCAATGTGTCAGGATACTGGTATTACTGTTGTCTTCGTAGAAATTGGATATGATGTTCATATCAACGGTGATTTATATGATGCCATTAACAAGGGTATTTCAAAAGGCTATACTGAAGGATATTTAAGAAAGAGTGTTGTTAAATCTCCTTTAAATAGAGTAAATACTAAGGATAACACTCCAGGTATTATCCATGTTAAATTTGTTAAGGGTGATAATTTAAAAATTACAATCTGTCCAAAGGGTGCAGGCTCTGAGAATATGTCTAAAGTTAAAATGCTTGTCCCAGCAGATGGAATCGATGGTATCAAGAAATTTGTTCTTGAAACTGTCACTGAGGCAGGAGGTCGTCCTTGTCCACCACTTGTTGTAGGTGTTGGTATCGGTGGAGATACTGAAAAGGCCGCTTTAATTGCCAAGGAATCTCTTCTTCGTCCTATTGACGATGAATCAGACGATCCAGATGCTAACAAGCTTGAAAAGGAATTATATGAGATGCTAAACAAATCAGGAGTTGGTCCTATGGGTCTTGGCGGAAAGACTACTGCACTTGCAGTTAAGGTTAATCTATATCCATGCCACATTGCATCACTTCCTGTTGCTGTAAACATTCAGTGTCACGCATCACGTCATAAGGTGGTGATCCTATGAGAATAGAGCTACCTAAGGATATTGAAAAGCTTAAAACTCTTCATGCAGGTGATGTGGTTGAATTAACTGGTGTTATTTATACATCAAGAGATGCTGCTCATTTAAGAATGGAGCAAATGCTTAAAAATGGCGAGGACCTACCTGTTGATTTTAATGGTGCATTTATTTATTATGCAGGTCCTACTCCAACAAAGCCTGGCCATGTAGTTGGTTCAATTGGACCTACTACCTCATCAAGAATGGATAAATTCGCATACATGATGAAGGGTATGGGTGTCACTGCAACAATCGGTAAGGGTCCAAGAAGCGAGGAATGTACTAAGAAATATATTGAGGATGGTATCCTATATTTCATTACTACAGGAGGCTGTGGTGCACTTCTTGCTAAATCAGTTAAGGCAGCTAAGGAAATTGCCTTCTTCGATTTAGGACCAGAATCAATTAAGAGATTAGAGGTTGACGGATTCAAAATGATCTGTGCAATCGATTATTACGGAAATAATATATTTAATAAGGAGAATAAGTAAAATGGATTTAAAAGAAGCTTCTCTAAAGATGCATAGAGAAAAGAATGGTAAGCTAGAGGTAAGATCTAAGGTTAAGGTTGAAAACCAGCAGGATTTATCACTTGCATATACTCCAGGTGTTGCCTATGTTTGTAAGGAAATTCAGGCAGACCCTGAAAAGGCTTATGAATATACATCAAAGTCAAATATGGTTGCAGTTATCTCTGATGGTTCTGCAGTATTAGGCTTAGGTAATATTGGACCTTATGGTGCAATTCCAGTAATGGAAGGTAAGTCAATTCTTATGAAGGAATTAGCAGGTGTTGATTCTATTCCTCTATGTTTAGCAACTCAGGATGTTGAAGAAATTATTAAGACTTGTAAGATTCTTGAGCCAACTTTAGGTGCTATTAACCTAGAAGATATTTCAGCTCCAAGATGTGTTGAAATTGAAAGACGTTTAATTAAGGAAATGAACATTCCTGTATTCCATGATGATCAGCATGGTACTTCTATTATTGTAGCTGCTGCATTTATGAATGTCGCAAGACTTACTGGTAGAAAGCTTTCTGATATGACAGTTGTTATGTCTGGTACAGGCGCAGCTGGTTCTATGATTGCTAAGATGCTTAAGAAGATTGGTATTGGTACTATTTATGCATCTGATATCACAGGTGTTATCGATATAAAGAAGTATGATTCTTATAATTTCCTAATTAAGGAATTATTAGATGAGGGTACTTATTCTACTCCAGCTAACCATGATGGTACACTTGCATCTATTTTAAAGGGTGCTGATGCCTTCATTGGTGTATCTGCTCCAAACCTAGTTTCTAAGGAAATGGTTAAGTCAATGAATGATGGTGCTATCGTATTTGCTATGGCAAACCCAGTACCTGAAATATCTTACGATGATGCTAAGGAGGCTGGTGCTTATATCGTTGGTTCTGGTAGATCTGATTATCCTAACCAGATTAATAACGTATTAGCATTCCCAGGCTTATTCAAGGGTGCTTTATCAGTAAGAGCATCTAAGATTAATGAAGAAATGAAGATTGCTGCTGCTGAAGCATTAGCTAATGTTGTAACTGATGAGGAATTATCTAAGGATAACATCGTACCAGGTGCATTCGATAAGAGAGTTGTACCTGCAGTTAGTAAAGCAGTTGCAGAGGCTGCAATTAGAACTGGTGTTGCAAAAATCACTAAGTAATAGAAAAATTGACCGCTCATGCGGTCTTTTATTTTGCCTTGATAAAATACCTGTACTTATTAAAAACGAAAAAATAAGGCCTAAGCTTGCGCTTAGACCTTTATATTTTTTGGAACTATCTAACAACCTTAACAGCTGTACAATTTGTGCACATTAACATCTTTAATGCGTCTTCATCGAAGTACTCAGCGTAAACGATAAGCTTACGATCTAATGTACCACGAGCCTTGATACGTAATACGTTACCACGAGTTACAACATGTAATGACTTTAATACATCAATTGTTACTTCATCACCATCATTGAAATGGTTACATAATGTATCTAAGTAAACTACAGCTTCAACTTCTTCTTCCTCAAGTTCTTCACCTGGAATCATAGGTAAGTAAGTTTCAAGATTATCAGGCATTTCATCAGGAATACCCTTAACGTTCATTGTATCCTGTAGGTAGTAAGTAGACATACCTAATGTAGCAAGAATAGCTTCACCATTTGGAATTAATCCTGGTAAATAATCAGATGGCTCAAAGTTTCTCTTTGGCTTTACACCACGGTTAGCAAACATATAGTCAACTAATTCCTTGAAGTACTTTAATGCACGCTGAGATCTAACCTTAATCATTACTGGTACTTCAGCATACTGCTTCTTCTCTGATACATCCTTTAAATGATACTTAGGATTTTCTTCAATGAATGATGGATCGATAGCTAAGAATACCTTAACAGCCTTTCCACCTAAAGCAACCTTAGCAACTAAGCCCTTGTATCTGAAAGACTCACATCTAGCAGACTGACGGCCCTTTGCACGGTACATAGTTAAATAATTCTTGATTTCATTATAGTATTCCTTAGTTTCATAAGGAGCGAACATCATCTTAGTGATGAATTTTCTCTTAATCTTTCTAGGTTCACCATTTTCATCAATAACCTGGAAGTCCTGAACAACGATGTTCTGTTCCTTGTGAGCTTCAACTGGCTCAGCTGGTTCGTCTTCTTCGCCTTCTTCAGCGAATTCATCAGCTTCATCCTCGTCTTCCTCTTCTTCAGCTTCTTCCTCTTCAGCCTCTTCTTCAGCCTCTTCAGCAGGAGCTTCCTCTACTGGAGCTTCCTCAACTACTTCTTCAGCAGCTGGCTCTTCAGCAACTTCTTCAACATATTCAACCTCTTCTTCAGGCTGTTCTTCTTCTACAACTTCTTCTTCAACTACTTCCTCTTCAGCAGGAGCTTCTTCCTCTTCAGGCTTTTCCTCTTCCTCAGGAGTACCATAGTATTCATTGAATAATGCTTCATCCTCTTCAGTTAAAGCGAATGGATCATTATTTTCTTCCTTTTCTTCCTCAACAGGCTCTTCAGCTGGCTCTTCTTCAACAACAGGCTCTTCAACTGGCTCTTCCTTCTTAGGAGCAGCAGTGATAACAGCGTTGATTGGCTCGAAGTTCTTTAATCTGATAACCTGAAGTGCGATAGCATAAACTAAAATTACACCAAATACAGCTAATAAGATAATATTTGCAGTTTCAGCGAAGAAATCAGCTTCACTGAATAGAATTACTGATAAACATCCTAATACTACTACTGCAGATGCGAATAATAAACCAACTAATACTAAGTCAGTCTTAACTGGATTCTGATCCTTGAACTTTCTGAATACGAAAGTTAAGATAACACCAGCAACACCGATAACTACAGCAACAATTGCAAGTGCCATAGCAGAATCTGCAGATGGCTTAAATACTCTATTAATAATATAGCTTGAATCACCAAACTGACCAGCTAAAGCAAAGATTGCTAAGAAAATAGTAAGTAATGCTGCACAGAATGCTAATGTAACATCATATGTTTCATAAACACCCTTGAAATAAGTTCTAACCTTATGAGCAGGATTTGAATAAGCCTTATCCTTATTATAGAAGATAGCTCTTAATAATAAGCATCCTGAACAAACGATTAAAACAATTAATACCATGAATGAAACCTGGCTAGCAACTAAACCAGCAGGAATTGTAGCGATAGTTGCAACTGCTGAAGCAACAAAGCCAACAGCTAATAAGAAATCTAGAATTGATACTTCTGTTTCCTTATCAGTACCTACTAATACTAATACAAGTACAACTGCGATAACAATACCAACGAATGCATACTTATACTGGCTGAAGTTCTTAAGGATACTAACTGATTCTGTGATATTTACCTTTGCAAATACGCCAATTAGAATAGCTAAAACTACACCAACAATTAAAATAAGAAGTGGGTTGAATGTACCAGCTAATGAACCAAAGTAGTTCTTGAATGTAGATTCATCGCCACCCTGACATTTAGCAAAACGGATACAAACTTCAACTAAACATAAAACTGCAGCTGCGATACCGAAAATTAAGAATAATGTGTGATCTCCACCCTTAACTAAAACGATAACAGCAATGATTGCACCAGCAATTAAGCCAGTAATGCGGATAAAATCGATAATGCCGACCTTTTCCTTCTTAAGTCCTGATAGACCCACTACTGCAAAACCAGCAACTACTGCTAGTACTGCACCTGTAACAATCTGACTAAGTGATTCTGTAACCACGTTAGAATACATTGCCACATACGCACCCATAACTAATGCTAAGACTGCGATTACTAGTGGAATAATACCGAAAGACTTAAAGAAACTCTTTAGATAGTTCTCTCTCATATTTTTCTCCTTTTCTTTTTATGGAATTATCCAATATATACTATCATTTTAGTATTAAATTTAGGGCTTTTCAAGGAAAAACTACAAATTTCCTACAAAAAGTGGCACTTTTTTCTAAAAATTTTTCATTTTTTTGAAAAATTAGTCCCAGTTTTGTGCGGTTTTACCTTTTTGGTTGACCAAATGACAAATTTTTGAAAATATCCTCAAAACCCTAGAAAAAGTGGGACTAATGACCAAAACGATAAAAAAACACCAGGATTTAAAACCCTAGTGTAATTTTTAACTTAATTTTGTAAACTCTCAAATTTTTCAATAATCTTACCAACAAGTGGATGTCTTACAACATCAAATTTCTCAAATACAATGACATCAACCTCTGGTAAATCCTTTAATAAAATTGCAGAAACCTTAAGTCCAGACTTCTTACTATTAGGTAAATCAATCTGAGATATATCACCTGTAACTACCATCTTTGAGTTAAAGCCCATTCGTGTTAAGAACATCTTTAGCTGATCAATAGTTGCATTCTGAGCCTCATCTAGAATAATAAAGGCATTTTCTAACGTTCTACCTCTCATATATGCAAGTGGTGCAATTTCAATTATACCCTTATCAATTAATGCCTGTGTTTGTTCAACACCTAGCATATCATGAAGTGCATCATATAAAGGTCTTAAATATGGATCAACCTTTTCCTTTAAATCACCAGGTAGGAAACCTAGTGACTCACCAGCTTCTACTGCTGGTCTTGTAAGGATGATTTTTTCAATATTGCCTTTTTTAAGCTCACTTACAGCATAGCATACAGCTAAATATGTTTTACCAGTACCTGCTGCACCAATTGAAAAGATTAAATCCTTAAATTTTAATGCCTTAATATATTCATCCTGCTTTAATGTCTTGGCAAAGACCGGCTTATTATGGAATGAATGGCATACAGGCTTTCTATGATTAAGGAATTCTACATATAAGTCTTCCTTACCTTCTCCTATAATACTATTGATATACATAACATCACGTGGAGTAATATTAAAGTCCTTATTGCTCATTTCAATAAGAAGTCTAATAATTCTTTCCATTCTATCGATTTTTTCTTCATCCTCTAAATTAGTAAGGACGCTATCACCATGTAAATCAACAGAGCACTCAAAGATTTGTTCTAATGTTTTAAGATTTATATTATTGCTACCAGCAATATTTCTACAGTCATTCTGACTATCAATAATAACATCTAGCTTCATAGACTATCCCCTTATTTCAAACTTCATTATTTCCTTTGTAGTAGGATGTGCAAATTCTAAAGAATATGCTACTAAAGGAAATTCCTCCTGATCAATCTTATTCCTACTACCATATTTGGCATCTCCATATAATGGATGTCCAAGATTTGCCATTTGGCATCTAATTTGATGGAATCTACCAGTATGTAATAAAATATCTACATCTGTAACTGTAGTACCACCTATTTTATAAGACCTTAAGGCCTTATATTCTAGTGATGCTAAATCACCACCATTTTGAACAAAGGACCTCTTTTGCTTTTCATCCTTCTTTATATAATTTTCTAATAGTACATAATCAGTATTATCAATTACACCCTCTACAGTTGCAAGGTATCTCTTTTTAAATTCACGCTTTCTAATCGCCTCAGATAATCGTGAAGCTGCTTTACTAGTCCTAGCAAATACCATTACTCCTTTAGTGTTAGTGTCTAGTCTATGGACAAGTCCTAAAAATACATTTCCTGGCTTATTATATTTCTCCTTAATATAATCCTTAAGGATAGTAAGCATATCAGGCTTATCACTTCCATCACCCTGACTCATAACACCTCTAGGCTTAACTGCAACTATAATATGATTATCCTCATATAATATTTCCATTACTGAATACCTGATTCCTTAAGTAATTCTAAGAACTGTAAGAATCTATCATCAAATGATAATAATCTATTATATAAAAGGTAGAAATTCTGTGTAGGTGCAAAATTAACGATATCAAGCTTCTTAAGCTTGCCCTCTTCAATTAAGCTATCTACAGAATTCTCATATACAAATGCAACAGCGTCATTCTGAGAAATTAAAGCTCTTGTTAAATCAAGATTATTAGCAGTAAGCATAAAATTATTCTTAATTCTAATATTCTTAAGCTTCATAGTAGTCTTAACCTGATTATATAATCCAGATTCCTCATTAGGTAAAATAATAGTTGCGCTAGCAAGCTGCTCTCTAGTAAGCTTACTATTACCCTTATATTTTCCATCAGGATTTGCAACAAGAATAATTCTTTCTGCAAATAAGAACTTACTCTCATACTTTGAGCTATCAAATGTATTATCAATAATTGCGAAGTCTAGTTCGCCACTAGATAGCATTCTTAAAATAGTTTCATAATCATAACAATATAAATTGAATGAAACCTTACCAACATTAAGATTTTGAATTACTCTCTGTCTAGCACATTGTACAGCCATTGGGGTAATACCAATTGATGCAGTTAATGAAGCCTGCTTAGCTAAGGTATTAAGTAATAGCTTATAAGATAGCTTTGATGCCTTAGCGTATTCAAGTAGGATTTGTCCCTGCTTAGTTAGCTCAAATGTCTTTGGGTTAGAGAATAATGTAATATCGTATTCCTTCTCAATCGCTTTAATGTGATGTGTTACTGCTGGCTGTGTAATAAAAAGCTTTTTAGCAGTATTTGTATAATTCTTCTCTTCGAGAAGAGTTATTAAAGTATCAAGCTTTGAATCCATCATAATTATCATCTCCACTTATAAATTAAATCTATATGTTACTTATATTATATAAATATTTTTTATAAATATCAAGGTACTAGAAAAGAAAAACCCTTAGACTTACATCTAAGGGAATTTTGTTTTATTTAAATAATGAACCAAGGATTTCAGAAATATGAGAAACTGGCTGAATCTCAAGAACCTTCTGTACTTCTTCAGGGATATCTTCGATATCTCTTTCGTTTTCCTTTGGAATAAAGATCTTCTTTAAACCATTTCTTGATGCAGCAATAGACTTCTCTCTTAAACCACCGATAGGTAATACCTGTCCACGTAATGTGATTTCACCTGTCATACCAATAGCACATGATACTGGCTTGCCAGATAATGCAGATACTAATGCAGTTGTTAATGTAACACCTGCTGATGGACCATCCTTAGGAGTTGCGCCCTCTGGTACATGAATATGAATATCATTTTCAGCGAAAATCTTTTCGTCAATATCATATTCCTTAGCGTGTGACTTAACATATGAGAATGCAGCCTGAGCTGATTCCTTCATAACATCTCCTAGCTTACCAGTTAGGATTAAGCCACCCTTACCAGGATAAGTTGTAACTTCAATATCAAGAGTATCTCCACCGAATGCTGTCCAAGCTAAGCCTGTAACAACACCGACTTGATCCTTATTTCTGCTTTCTGTATCAGGGAATCTTACCTTTCCTAAGAAATCAGTAATATTATCCTTATTAACAGTTGCAGATTCAATCTTATCAACTAAGATTTTTCTTACTGTCTTACGACACATAGTTGCAATCATACGGTTAAGCTCACGTACACCAGATTCTCTAGTATACTTTCTGATTGTCTCATAATAAGCATCATCAGTAATATTAAGCTGTTCCTTCTTTAAACCATGCTCAGCTAAATTTCTATCATATAAATAATCCTTACCGATATTGAACTTTTCAATTTCAGTATAGCTTGATAATTCAATGATTTCCATACGGTCACGAAGTGGCGCAGGAATACTTGATAAATCATTAGCAGTTGTAATGAACATTACCTGAGATAAATCATATGGCTCTTCTAGATAATTATCAGAGAAGAACTTGTTCTGTTCTGGGTCTAATACCTCTAGCATTGCTGCTGCTGGGTCTCCTCTATAATCAGATGTCATCTTATCAATTTCATCTAATAGGAATACAGGGTTAACTGTACCAGCATCCTTCATACCCTTAATGATACGACCAGGAAGTGCACCAATATATGTTCTTCTATGACCTCTGATTTCAGATTCATCACGAACACCACCAAGTGACTGCTTAACAAACTTTCTACCAAGTGCATCAGCGATAGACTTAGCTAAAGATGTTTTACCTACTCCTGGAGGTCCTGCGAAGCATAGGATTGTTGACGGATTACGGCCTGTCATCATCTTTACTGCTAGGTATTCAATGATTCTATCCTTAACCTTAGTTAAACCAAAGTGAGTTTGGTTAAGCTTAGCCTCAACATCCTTTAAATCATTATTATCCTCACTTGCCTTATGCCAAGGAAGTGAACAAATTAAATCTAGATAGCTTCTGATAATACCAGATTCACCCATTTGTGAAGACATCTGAGCATACTTCTGTAATTCATCAAATGCTTTCTTTTTAATACCTTCTGGTAAATCACATTCAGTTAATCTCTTACGTAAATTTTCGATATCCTCTTCAGTTCTAGCCTTATCACCAAGCTCATTCTGAATAGCCTTCATCTTTTCACGTAGGTAATATTCCTTTTGTGATTCATCAATAGACTTCTTAACATCACTGTTAATCTTATTTTCGATTTCTACAATCTGCTTTTCATGCTCGATATCCTCAAGAATCATTTCTAATCTCTTAGATACATTTAATTCAGCTAAATATCTATACTTAGACTGATTTGTATTAAGTCTTAGCTGATATGCAATAACGTCTGTTAAAACGTCAGCGTTTGTACCAGCAGAAATTAATCTTGCGATATCTTCTGCATTAGTTAATAGATTCTGAGCGTTCTTTGAAACCTCAGCTTCAACATTCTTAATTAATGCTCTTTCAATATCATCATTTTGTAAAATACTGTAGATCTTTTCATAATCAACTACGAAATATGGATCTGTAGATGTATATTCATTAACCTTAACACGGTTAGTAATCTTGAATTTTACTCTATAATTGTTACTAGGAAGCTTTAATTTTAATGTAACCTTTGCTAAAACACCAATCTCCTCAATATCATCAGGTGAAACATCCTTTGTGTTTACATCCTTCTGAACTAATAGAACGATATTTCCACCATACATTTTTTCAGCAGCATCTAAAGCCTGAACTGAATTAGCACGTCCAACCTCAATTTTGAACTCATTACCAGGAAGCGGAACGATTCCACGAACGGCAATTGCAGGTAAGACAATCTTAGTATTTTCTTCCATTCTACTACCTCCAAATCTCCAGTTTTATCAACCGGCAATATAATAATACACTATTTTTAGCACTATTGCAAGTAGTTTGCTAATTTTAACAAAAAATTAACATATTATTACATTTTTATAAAAAAATCAGGGCTGCTGGCCCTGATTTTATAGTCGTTTTTTGATTAGATTTCCTTAGCGTTATCTAATAAGAAGTTAATTAATGCCTGGTAAGCTAATTCATTAGCGATTCTAGCGCTATCTGCAGCTGCGCCCTTAGCTTCAGCAACCTTAGCATCGATTTCTTCCTTTGAAGGAACAAGCTTTTCAGCTTCGATGATTGCACCAGCAACTACATCGAATAATGCCTGACGTTCAGCCTGCTTCTTAGCCTGGTCTTCGAACTGTTCCTTTGTAGCACCCATAATCTGAATGAATGTCTCAAATGGAATATTGTACATCTTAGCCTGCTGCTCATACTGAGACTTGAATGCATTGTATCTCTGGTTAATTAATGTCTTAGGCATATCAACCTTTGCAGCATCTAAAATCTTATTGATAACTTCATTAGTCTGTCTATCCTTTTCAGAAGTTGCCTTAGTAGCTTCTAATTCAGCCTTCTTAACAGCCTTTAATTCATCTAATGTATTTGCGTCCTTAACATTTAAGCTCTTTACATATTCATCAGTGAATTCAGGTAACTTTTCAGTCTTGATTTCATGAACAGTTACTGTGAATACTGCATCCTTACCAGCTAGGTTATCAGCACCATAATTTTCAGGGAACTTAACATTTAAGTCCTTAGTTTCTTCTGCCTTCATACCGATCATCTGATCCTCGAAGCCAGGGATGAACTGACCAGAACCAATCTGTAATTCATAATTGTCAGCCTTACCACCCTCGAAAGCAACGCCATCAACCTTACCTTCGAAATCGAATACTGCATAGTCGCCCTTAGCAACAACCTGCTCAGCCTTAGCTTCCATTGTAGCATCCTTCTTAGCTAATGCATTTACTGCATTTAAAACTTCCTCATCAGTTACTTCTAAGTTCTTCTTAGCAACCTCAATACCCTTGTATTCAGGTAAAGTAACTTCTGGATAATTATCGATTACTAAAGAAACCTTGAAGCCCTTTTCAGCATCAATCTTTTCATCGAATACTGGCTCAAACTGTCCAATGAAATCCTTAACTAGGTTTTCATCCTTAACAGCTTCAGCAATCTTATCATTTAATACATAATCCATTGCAGTTGGGTATAAAGATTCAACACCATAGAACTTCTCGAAAGCTGATCTAGGAGCCTTACCCTTTCTGAAACCCTTAATTGTAACCTTTGCATTCTCTTCAGCAAAAGCCTTATCTACTGCAGCCTTGAATTCTTCAGGTGTAACATCAAATGTTAACTTTGTCTGACTATGTTCTAACTTTTCAACTACCATAATTAATCCTCACAGACCGAGATATGTGGAATAGTCTGTTCCTCCTCAAAATATATATTTATATATTAAAATATCTCTTAAAATTCCATTTTATATCGAAATCTATTAAATTATACCACAATTTAAAAATTAGTAAATGAAAAACTCAATTATGCAACAAAAAAAGCTATGGCACAATTAGTTAATGTACCATAGCTATTTATTCGTATAAATATTAGCTTACCTGATCAGTATCATTTGTAGGCTCTTCAACTGGAATAGCACTAGGATTGATAT
This sequence comes from Acholeplasmatales bacterium, assembly GCA_024697825.1. Lineage (GTDB taxonomy): Bacteria > Bacillota_I > Bacilli_A > Acholeplasmatales > Anaeroplasmataceae > Anaeroplasma. Next base: position 16,974 of record JAILEP010000009.1, on the reverse strand, counting down.
CCTCAATCACAGTATCTGTATCAGCTGCGGGAGTTTCAATTCCATCAGCTGCTTCTTCCTCTTTTTCTTCTTCCTTCTTTTCGCTTGCTGCAATCTTCTTTCTATAATTGAAGAAGCCACCAGCAGCCTCACCACCAATAACAACTGCACATAGGAATGCAATAGCAGCTAAAGTTACAATTAAAGTATTTAATGGTAATCTATCTGCAAAGATTCCAATTATTACTGCAAGTGTAATTGAAATAGTCATTAAAACAAATAATGTTTTTCTAGTCTTTTCCTTATATAAAACAGTATTAATATAATAAGGAATTGCAAGTGTATAGAAGAATCCAACTAATAAATATGGATATGCACTTATATTAAATAATGCAAACTTTCCACCATCAATTCCTTCAAGCTGCTCTAAAATATCAGCATTCTTATCAATCTTATTTGCTGCAATAGCTGCATCAATATCATCAAGCTTTCCAAAATGATAAATAGCCGCAATAATTAAATAAGCACCTAACACAAAATGGATTGCAAGCTCAATACCCATGACAAGCTTACCTTCCTTAGTTTCTAAAGTTTTAAATAATGGTATTATTCTAATTAATGCAGATAATGCAAACACAATACCTGTAAACATAAATATAACACCAATAAATTCTGCCTTAAATACTAATAATAAAATACCGAATACTACTAAGATTGCAAATACAATAATCTTAATAATAAACTTATACATATTAAACGTTGCGACAACGCCATGCTCCTTTTTATAAGCTTCCTTTGCTGCTTTTTCCTCTGCCTTTTTCTTGGCCTTTTCTTCCTTTTCAAGTCTCTTCTTATCTTCCTTAGACTTCTTTTCTATAGGATCTGGAAGTGCAACAGCTTCATCAGTCGCATCAACAGTGTCATCTAATAATTCATTTTCATCAACCATTGTCTCTTCGACCTTCTTCTTTTTAGCCATATTCTCACCTTCTATCCGTAAATACTACTAATATTATACTTGAAAAAGCCATTTATTTAAAGATAATAACTATAACAAAAACCTTCTTTGTGATATAATTCAACTAAAGAGGTGATTTATATGAACTTTGTATTCATATCTCCTGCTTTCCCAAAAAATTATTACAATTTTTGCAGCAGATTAAAAAAGAATAAATTCAATGTTCTAGGTATTGGTGATACACCATACAATGAGCTTGATAAGGAGGTTAAGGATTCCTTAACTGAATATTATAAGGTTAATTCACTTGAAAGCTATGATGAGGTATATCGAGCAGTTGCCTTCTTTGCCTTCAAATATGGTAAGATTGATTTCTTAGAATCAAACAATGAATACTGGCTAAGACAGGATGCTAGACTTAGAACTGATTTCAATATTACAGGAGCTAAGACAAGTGATGTTATATCATTTACATCAAAGAGTGATATGAAGGATTTCTATATCAAGGCTGGTGTACCAGTAGCTAGATATAAATTCGTTACTAATTATGAAGAGGACTTAAAATTTATTGAGGAAGAGGTTGGCTTCCCAGTAGTTGTTAAGCCTAATGTAGGAGTTGGCGCTTCTGCAACTTATAAAATCACTAATAAAACTGATTTAAAGAAATTCCATGAAAGTGGATTCCAGGTTCCATATATTATGGAGGAATTTATCACTGGTAAGATTACTTCATTTGATGGAATCTGTGATGCAGATTCAAATGTAGTATTCTGTGATAACGAGGTATTCCCACCTTCAATTATGGATATTGTAAATGAAAATCTTGAATTCTCATATTATATTAATAAGGAAGTACCTGATGACATTAGAGAAATTGGTCAAAAGGTATTAAAGGCATTCAATATTAAATCTAGATATTTCCATTTAGAGTTCTTCCGTCTAACTAAGGCTAAGAAGGGTCTTGGTAAAATTGGTGATATTGTAGCCCTAGAGGTTAACATGCGTCCACCTGGAGGATTCACTCCAGATATGATCAACTTTGGTCAGTCTGTAGATACATATCAGATTTATGCGGATGTAATGGCATATAATAAGATTGTAAATGTAGATTTAACCCTACCTAAGTATTACTGTATCTACTGTGGTAGACGTGATAGAATCAAATATAAATATACCTATGATGATATTCATAAGCTATACCCTTATATTCAGATGCATGGTAGAATGAGTGATGTTCTATCTGGGGCAATGGGTAATGAATTCTTTATTGCAAGATTTGAATTCATTGAGGATTTAGAAAAATTTAGAGACATGGTTCATGAAAAGGCTGATTAATCAGCCTTTTTTTGAGCGCTAAAAAAGTACTCTAATCTAATAGAGTACTTAATTATTTTTATAAAGCTAATAAGCCTAAAGAAATTACAAATATAAAGAAGAAAACAACAAGTAGTAATGGTAAAAGGAATCCAACTAAGGCGCCCTTCTTAGCACCTGAATCACCCACCACTAATACTAATACAAATGCTACAATACCAATAATACCTGCGCCAAAAAAGCTTGCAAGTACTACAATTAAGAATCCTAAACCAAATCCTTTAATTGCTGGCTGCTTTGGGGCTACTGTAGCTGTAGTTGTGGAATTATTCTTTGGCTCATATGTAGGTTTATTAGGTGTTGGTCTAGAAGTAACCTTTGCACCACAATGTGGACAAAATTTTGTATTGTCATCTAACTGTGAACCACAGTATTCGCAATAAATCATAAGCATATTCTCCCTTTAAAATTATAGTTGTGGCCTTGACTCCTGTAATAATTATAAATATAAGCGGCTTTTGCATGGGAATTAAATGAGTAAAAGACTTATATTTATTTACAAGAGTCTTCGGCTTAACACAAATAAAATGTATTATCTAACTAAGCTTTCGTATAATGCCTGAAGAGTCTTTTCGAAATCATTCTGGCTTACACCGATAATGATATTTAATTCATTTGGACCCTGAGCAAGAAGTCTAACATTGATATTTTCCTCACCTAATGCAGCGAAGATCTTACCACATACACCACTTCTCTTAGCCATATTTCTACCAACGATTGCAACTAAGGCAATGTTAGTTTCAACCTCAACATCACAGTCTAACTGCTTCTTGATTTCTGTTACAAGCTCATACTTGCACTTGTCAACCTGATCACCAGAAACGATAACTGAGAATGAATCGATACCAGTTGGAACATGTTCAACAGATACTTCATACTTTTCAAATACCTCTAAAGCAGACTTTAGGAAGCCAACCTTATCAGCCATGTGGTCCTTATAAATATTGAAGGCAACGAAATCCTTCTTACCCGCAAGACCAGTTACTACATTTGTTTCATCTGTACATTCATTTAAAATCATTGTACCTGGATTTTCAGGCTCGTTTGTATTTCTGATATTGATAGGAATATTTAAGCCCTGAACAGGGAATACAGTTTCTTCATGAAGTACTGATGCACCCATGTAAGATAATTCTCTTAATTCAGCGTAAGTAATTTCCTTAATTGCACGAGGGTTCTTAACGATTCTTGGATCACATGCAAGTACACCAGAAACGTCTGTCCAGTTTTCATAAACTGAAACATTTAAGCACTTAGCTAGGATTGAACCAGTAACATCTGATCCACCTCTAGATAAAAGCTTTACAGAACCATTAGGATAAGCACCATAGAAACCTGGTACTACAATCTTGCCATACTTAGAGAAGGCAAGCTTAACATTCTTTTCTGTTAATTCCTCATCTAGCTTACCATCGTAGTTATATCTTAATAAATCCTTAGAATCTACGAATGTATAGCCTAAATAAGCAGCCATAAGCTTAGATGTTAAGAACTCACCACGGCTTACTAGGTAATCCTGGCTAATGTTCTTGTTTAATTCGCCCTTTAAAGCATCAAGATCATTCTTGATGTCATAAGAAATATTTAAATCAGCCTGTACGCCTAGGAATCTGTCATATATCATATTCCAAATTTCTTCATAAGGAACTGAATACTTTAAATGTGCATGTAGGATAAATAATAAGTCAGTAATTTTAGTGTCTGTCTTTTCTCTCTTACCTAATGCAGAGCATACAACAATCTGTCTTGTTGAATCGCCTAAAACAATATTCTTTACTTTTTCGAACTGTGTAGCACAAGATAGTGAGCTACCACCAAACTTTACAACCTTTAACATATTATGCCTCTAAACCAACTAAAACTAATGCAATCTGAACTGCGTTAGTAGCTGCACCCTTTCTTACCTGATCGCCTGCACACCAAAGTGTAGTACCATTTTCATGGATTAAATCCTTACGGATACGACCAACGTATACTAAATCCTGATCACTTGTAACGATAGGCATTGGATACTTCTTTTCAGCTGGTACATCATATAATACTGTACCCTTAGCTTCAGAAATAACCTTTCTAACATCATCTAGCTCAACAGGCTTTTCTGTATAAACAGTTACACAAATAGAATGAGAACGAACTACTGGTACACGAACACAAGTACAAGTTACCTTTAAATCAGGTAAATGCATGATCTTACGACCTTCATTCTGCATCTTCATTTCTTCTGTAGTATATCCATCCTCATTGAATGAACCAATATGAGGAATTACATTTTCAGCAATCTGATACTGGAATACCTTTGGTTCAATAGCACCACCATGAAGTAATGCTTCCTCTTCTTCACGTAATTCAACTGGACCTGCAGCACCAGCTCCTGATGTAGCCTGGTAAGTTGCAGCGTTCAAAGCTGTAATCTTAGAAAGCTTATTAATTGCATTAACTGCAACTACTGTGATGATTGTAGAACAGTTAGGGTTAGCAATAACACCCTTGTTCTTAAATATATCTTCAGGATTAATCTCTGGAACAACTAGAGGAATTTCTGGGTCCATTCTGAATGCACTAGAGTTATCAATAAATACAGCTCCTGCCTTTACGATGTCATCCTTATATTCCTTAGCTACTGCATTAGATGCTGCACCTAAAACGATGTCTAAGCCTTCAAATGCGTCATGTGCTGCAAGCTGGATTGTATATTCCTTACCTTGGAACGTAACCTTCTTACCAACACTTCTTGGTGAAGCTAATAATCTTAATTCATTAATAGGGAAATTTCTTTCACCTAAAACCTTTAACATCTCCTGGCCAACTGCACCAGTTGCGCCTAAAATACCTACGTTGTATGTCTTCATAGTAATTACTCCTCATTTTATTAAAAATATATGTTTCCATTGTACTACCAACCATAAAAAAAATCAACAATTTTTTCGCGGTAAAATTACAAATGTTTTTTCTACGCGAACAAAATGTTGATTTTATACTAGTTTTATAGCATTTTTATATTATTTTTAAATACTAATGCCTTTTAATGACTACTTATTAGCTCCAAATAGGACATCTTCCATGTCATAGAAGCCTGGTTTTTGATCCTTTAACCACTTTGCAGCCTTGATTGCGCCATTAGCGAAAATCTTCTTTGACTGAGCTGAATGCTTTAATGTGATAACCTCATCAGTACCACAATACATTACCTCATGCTCACCAACGATTGTACCACCTCTAACTGCGTGAACACCAATTTCGTTCTTAGCACGTGGGCAGTAGCCATCTCTTCCTGGCTTAGCATCATAGCCTGTTGCATCCTGAGCGCTCTTTAATAGCATCTTAGCTGTACCAGAAGGTGCATCTACCTTCTTATTATGATGAGCCTCTACGATTTCAATATCATAGCCCTCAAGTAAAGGTGTTACTTCCTTTACTAATCTATTTAGTACAATCACACCAAGTGAAAAGTTAGCACTTCTTAATACTGGAGCTACCTTTGATAATTCATCAATCTTAGCTAACTGTTCAGGTGTATAGCCTGTTGTTGCAAATACAACTGGAGTCTTAGTTGCCTTAACATAATCATAAATCATATCAAGGTTTGCAGGATTTGAAAAGTCAATAATAACCTCTGGCTTTTCTACCTTATCAAAATTCTTGTGCTCACATTCAGGAGCCACATTTAAGAATAGGTCATCTCCTAGCATTTCTGATAGAATCTTACCCATTGCTCCATAACCAACTACTGCTGCTTTCATTAGAAAATAATCTCCTTATTCTTATCAATTTCCTTGTGAAGGATTTCTGCCTTTGCCTTATCCATTGTATCAAGTGGAGCTCTATAGCCACCAACATTGAAGCCCATGTAATTCATAGCTTCCTTAACTGGAATAGGGTTTACCTCTAAGAATAAATCATTAGTTAAAGGTAATAGGTCATTCTGAAGCTTAATAGCCTCTGTATACTTACCATCAAAGCATAGCTCACACATCTTTGCAGTCTGCTTAGGTGCAACGTTAGCTAATACTGAAATAACACCCTCAGCACCTACAGACATCATAGGTACGATAATATCATCATTACCAGAGAACATATGGAAATCAGGACCTAAAAGTCTTGCTACCTTTGCAGTATAGCTCATATTACCAGATGCTTCCTTAATACCATAAATATTAGGGTGCTTTGCAAGCTTTTCCATAGCTGTAATAGAAATGCTCATACCAGTTCTACCTGGAACATTATACATAATTACTGGACACTTTGATGTATTTGCAACTGCCTCAAAATGCTTAATAAGACCAGTCTCATTAGTCTTATTATAATATGGAGTGATTACTAAAACATAATCAGCCCCCATTTCAGAATACTTCTTTGAATATGTTACAGCCTTAGCTGTTTCATTAGAACCAGAACCTACGATAACTGGAACTCTATGGTTCACACGTTCAATAGAGAACTTTACAACCTCAGCCTCCTCTTCAAATGATAAGGTTGAAGCCTCACCTGTTGTACCAAGGATAACAATACCACCTGTATTGTTCTCACAATGATAATCTAATAACTTGCCTAGCTCTTCGAAATTAACACTTCCATCTGCGTTAAATGGGGTTACTAATGCTACAATACTACCTCTTAACATAATTACATTTCCTCCTCATAATTACATGTAAATAATTTAACAGCAGGGCCTGTCATTGAAACAATACCCTTCTTATTAATATCAATATCAAGATGACCTAACTCAAGGTTACATCTTACCTTAGTGCTGCCAAGACCAAGCTTATTTGCTGCAACTACTGCTGCACAACAGCCAGTACCACTTGCATATGTCCAACCGACACCGCGTTCATAGGTCTTAACATCCATTTCTGTCTTCTTTCTTATTTTAACAAAGTCGACATTTGTTTTCTTTGCAAAAAGCTTATAGGAATGAATCTTCTCTGCGATTGATAATACCTCATCATCTAAGCTATCAACAAAGATTACTGTGTGAATAGTACCCATAAAGAATGAATAAATATTTACCTTTACCCCATCAATATCAATCATTCTCCCAAAGCAATCAACCGGGTCTGTTGCATAAATCATAGAATTGGCAAAAAGAGGTTTCCCAATTGTAACCTTACATTCAAACGATTCGCCATTTACTATTTCTACACTAACAGGACCAGTACCAGTTAATATATCGAGCTTGCCATGCTTTACAAGACCATGCTCATAGCAATATCTTGTAAAACATATTAAGCCATTTCCAGAAACTGAAGCTTGAGTACCATCAGCATTATAGAAAAACATTTCAGGTCTTGGTTCAGTTTTAACAACTATCATACCATCAGCCCCAACACCAAGTTTTCTATTACAAAGCTTTGCTGCTAAGCTTTTATTGTCTGTTTTTTCTTTGAAAGGTATTACACAGAAGTCATTGCCTGAGCAATGCATCTTAGTAACTTCCACTAATTATACCTCTCTTTCGATTAGCTCCTCAAATGTCATACGTCTAACAGCAAGCTTAGACTTACCATTTTCAACAAAGACAACTGCTGGAGTTAATGCCTTGTTATAATTGCTGCCCATTGAATATCCATAAGCACCAGTTGTATAAGTGATTAATAAATCACCAGGAACTGCCTTAGGAAGAGCACAGCCTTCGATAATTAAATCTCCTGATTCACAGCACTTACCAGCTACTGTTACAATATGATCCTTCTTATCGTTTTCCTTACCAACGATATCAGCCTCATACTTAGCCTGATATAATGCAGGACGGATATTATCTGTCATACCACCATCAATGAAATAATATTCCTTATTAGGTGTCTTTTTAGTAAAGCCTACTGTATATAATGTATAACCAGCTTCAGCTACAATACTTCTACCTGGTTCAATAGCAAGCTTTTTAATCTTTACATTCTGCTTCTTTAATTCCTTTTCTACTGTATCAATTAATGTCTTTGATACCTTATCAAATGGGATAGGTGCATCAGCATCAGTATAATGTACTGCGTAGCCTCCACCTAAATTGATTACTAGAGGGTAATCAAAATCCTTACAATAGCCGATTACCTTTTCAGCTGCTGCCTGGAAGGCATTTAGATCAAAAATCTGAGAGCCAATGTGAGAATGGAATCCTAAGAATGTCATATTCTTTGACTTCTTAAAGATTTCTAAAATCTTCTTATAATCATCACTGCCATATAATACACCGAACTTTGAATCAACATGTGCAGTTACAATGAATTTATGAGTATGTGCATCAACACCTACATTCATTCTAAACATAACATTGACATGCTTATTAAGCTTTGCAGCAATCTCTTCAATTACCTCAAGCTCCATAACATTATCAGCAACGATTGTACCAATATTGTTTGAAATAGCATATTCTAATTCAGCATATGACTTATTATTACCATGGAAGTAAATCTTTGCAGGATCAAATCCAACTGCTAAAGCTGTATAGATTTCTCCTTCAGAAACACAGTCAAGGCTCATTCCCTCACTCTTAACAAGTCTTACCATTTCCTTAACATTAAATGCCTTAGATGCATATAATACCTCAGTTTCAAATTCGTTAGACTTGAAATAATTTAGGTAACCTTCCATATTTCTCTTTAGATGCTCCACATCATAAATATAAAGTGGTGTACCATACTCATTTTTTAAATCCTTAACGTCGACGCCTGCAATTTTCATAAATACCTCCTCAAAAAAAATATGAGAGCCTTTGGAGCTCTCATAAATAATATCTCGTCAAAAAGAATAAATAATTTAGCCCCTCTACAACATTGTAGGAGTGATATAAGTCTTTCCTATATCCCCATAATAAATAAATGCCTCTATTTACTATTCGGCAATGGTTACCTTTCATGTATTTCATCGAATGCCTTCTCTATACATTACTCATTTGCATTGCTACCTCTAATATTTTTACACTTGCAATATTAACACAAAATGTTAAATGTGTAAATAGTTTATTACTTTTTCTTCTCCAAGTCTTTATCTACCTCGTTAGTTGCGACATAGAAAAAGGCTGTAGCGCCAGGTCCAACATGAGCACCTACAACTGGAGAAATCTGTGCACATGTATATTCACCAGTTAAATGAGGCTTGCAAGCTTCAATTAGCTGTTCAACATTTTCTGGCTTTGTTGAATAACCAAATTCTACTGGTCTTGACCAGTCAATTGGATTAATATCTAAATATTCATTAACTCTTCTATAGGCCTGCTTTAATCCTCTTGGCTTTTCAATAGGAATAAGCTTACCCTCAGTATCTAGCTGAATGATTGGCTTGAAATGTAATAAATTACCAACAGTTGCTGAGAACTTACCAAGTCTACCACCCTTAGATAAATAAGCTAATGTTTCAGGAACTGCATAGAAATTAATATGCTTTCTTAAATAATCAATTTCAGCACGTAAATCATCTATAGTTTCATATTCCTTGCTACATAAGGCCTTAATAAATACCTTAACAGAGCCTAAGGCAGTTGCTGAATCCTCAACAACAATAATATCATCCTCAAATTCATCCTTTGCAATATTTGCAGACTGGAATGTACCAGATAATACCTTAGAAATAGGAAGCACTACAGGAACATAGCCATCCTTTAGCACCTCTTTAAATGTGTCCTCAAAAACAGCAGGTGTAACCATTGAAGTTTTAGGGAAGCCCTTGTCATCCTTTTTAAATAGACCGAAGACATCAAGCTTAGCTAATCCCTTCTTTTCCTGGTTTTCAAAGAACATATTATAAAATTCATCAGTAGTGATATCAATACCATCACGATAATCCTTATTATCATATGATAAGGTTAATGGTAATACTATTACATTGTACTTTTCTGCGTCTTCCTTAGAAAAGCCAGCTGATGAATCTGTAATTACCTTAAATTTAACCATAGGTCAAAACCTCCTACCAATATCTCTCCTGCTTTAGGCTTCTAGACATAAGCTTGCTTAAGGCCTCATTGGCATTTAATTTGCCGTTTACTAATTCGAATGCAGTATCAATAATTGGAAGTTCAATTCCATATTTAACGCCAATTTCGTGACCAGCAATAATAGCACGAATTCCTTCTACTGTTTGAGCTGATGAACCAACTGAGTCCTCAACAGACTGTCCTTCACCAATTCTCTTACCACACTGGAAATTTCTTGAATTAAAACTTGAAGCTGTAACAATTAAGTCACCAATTCCAGATAAGCCATATGCAGTTTCCATTGAACCACCAAGTACAGTGACAATAGATACAATTTCCTTAATACCACGAGTTATAAGCATAGCTCTAGCATTTTCGCCTAAGCCCATACCAAAGGCAATACCAGAAACAATTGCGATTGCATTCTTCATGGCACCACCAGTTTCTACACCAACAACATCGTTAGTTGTATAAACTCTTAAATATTTTTCATTTGCGAATAGCTGCTGAACTTCTTTTGCTAAAGACTCATCAGTAGAGCTTGCAACAAGTGAAGTAATCTTTCTATCAATCATCTCTTCTGCGTGAGATGGACCTGATAAGGCTACATAGCCTCTTAAGAATTCAGGTTTAATTACTTCCTTTACAATTTCAGAAACTCTCTTTGAAGTATTAGGCTCAATACCCTTACTTACATTAATAAATAACTTCTTTGCAGTTATTTTTGCACCAATCTCAGTTAATACTGAGCGCATTGCCTTTGTAGGAACACAAAGAACAAGCACGTCTGAGAAGGCAATTGTCTCATCTAAATCAAGGGTTGCCTTAATGCTTGAAGGTATAACCTTATCAAAAAATGGATGTAAATGCTTCTCATTGATTTTTTTGACAAACTCAGGGTTAATATCTCTAATTAAAACCTGATGTTCATTATCAGCTAGAGCCTGCGCTAAAGTAGTACCCCACGCTCCTCCACCAATAACCGAAACGTTCATAAAATTAGTCCCTCTTTCTGAATTCTAACTTAATAGGTGTTGCATAAAAGTCGAAATTCTTTCTAATCTGATTTTCAAGATATCTCTTATAAGAGAAATGTAAATATTTTGGCTCATTTACAAAAATTGCAAATGTAGGAGGCTCAACACCAACCTGAGAGCCATAATATACCTTTAATGTACCACCATTAAATTCTGATGGTGGGAACATTAATACAGCCTCACTCACTACATCATTAAATACAGATGTAGATACTCTCTTATAATATGCTTCATAAGCACGATCAATTTCTGGGAATAGAGTTTGAACTCTCTTATTCTCCTTAGCTGAAAGGAATACAATTGGAGCGTAATCTAAATATTTATAGACTGCTCTAACATCATTAATCCATTTCTGCATTGTCTTAGAATCCTTTTCAACTAGATCCCACTTATTAACAACAATGATACAAGGTCTGTTAAATTCCTCGATATACTGACCAACATGTGTGTCCTGCTCCTGAATACCAGTACCTGCATCAAGCACTAATAATACTACATCAGCACGACCAATTGAGTCAATACTTCTTATAGAAGAATATTTGTCAATATTCTCATAAATCTTACCACGCTTTTTTAAGCCTGCAGTATCAATTACTACATATTCCTTATCATATGCTCTAAAGCGTGAGTCAATAGAATCTCTTGTTGTACCTGCGATAGGTGAAACAATATCTCTATTCTCATTTAATAAAGCATTTGTTAAAGATGACTTACCTACATTAGGACGACCAATGATTGCAAACTTAATTGCATCATCATTCTCCTCCTGCTGCTTAGCTGGGAATTCATTAATAATAGTATCAAGTAGATTACCTACACCGATACCATGGCCTGAAGATATTGCAACAGGATCACCGAAGCCTAAAGAATAGAATTCATAAACATTCTCCTTAAACTTCTGATCATCCACCTTGTTGACTGCAAGTATAACAGGCTTGTTAGTTTTATATAATAATTTTGCGATATAATTATCGTCTTCTGTTACGCCACTACGGCAATCAACCACAAATACAATAACATCAGCCTCATCCATGGCAATTTCTGCCTGAGCCTTTATTTCTGTTAAAAAGGGAGCATCACCTAGCTCTATGCCCCCTGTATCAATCAAGAAAAATTCCTTTGAAAGCCAAGACGCCTTTGAGTATATTCTATCTCTTGTTACGCCTGGTTGATCATCAGTAATGGATAACCTTTCACCAATAATACGGTTAAATAGGGTAGATTTACCAACATTTGGTCTACCTACGATTGCTACCTTTGGTAACATAGTTATCACCACCAGTTTTTATATTTTTTTACTTGTCTTCAGAATTTAAAGCATCACCAATAGTTACTGGACTTTCCTCAGTAGTTAAATGCTTTTCAAATTCCTTTCTTTCCTTAGCATCCTTTAGCTTGTTAATAGAAAGCTTTAGCTTCCACTCTCTTGGCTTAACATCTAAAACGATAACCTCAACCTCATCGCCTACTGCGAAGAAGTCTGCTAAATTTCCCTTTTCCTTTGTTGCTTCACTTGCAGGTACGAAGCCTTCAACACCGAATGCATCAACCTTTAAGCCCTTTTCGTTTACATCAGTAACCTTAGCAGTTGTTGTATCGCCTGCCTTAGCAGTTACATTTGCCCAAGGATTATCTAATAATGGCTTACGAGATAATGAAATTCTTTCCTTATCCTCTGCAATATTGATGATTGAAACCTCAATCTCATCACCAATCTTTACAGATGCAGCGAAATTATCATTAGGGTTATAAGAATATTCATTTACATGTAATAATCCCTTAACACCTTCTGCAAGCTCGATTAATAAGCCATAAGGTAACTTATTTGTAACCTTACCCTTAACTGTATCAGAAACCTTGTTTGCCTTAACGAATGTAGTAAATGGTGAATCAATTAAAGCCTTGCGAGAAAGATTTAATTTACCATTTTCCTTCTTAATTACCTTAACCTCGATATCCTGACCAACTGTTAATTCCTTAGTGATATCAACAAACTGATGAGAAACCTGACCAGCTAATAATAAGCCAGTTACATAATTGAACTTAACGATTGCGCCGTACTTTTCAATCTTGATAACCTTACCAGTTAATACGTCACCCTCATTAATTCCTTCTAATTCCTTTTCTCTGCCTTCATTGTATTCAGCATTTTCAATTTCTCTACGAGAAGCAATAATCTTTGTTCTGCCTTCATTTTCTTCAACAGTAACAAGCTTTACCTCTACTTCCTTACCAGGAACTACAGCTGCTGTAGACATACTTCTTGGGATGAATAATGAAACACCCTTATAAGTTGCTACATAGCCCTTATTATCTGCTGCTCTATCAACTAAAACTGTTACAGGAGTACCAGCCTCTGTTAAAGACTTTAATTCCTCAATAACCTTTTCATCAACGATATCTAAGCATGATAATAAAATCTTTGTATGCTCTTCATTCTTAGTTTCTCTTGTTGTAATAGTTGCAACCTTAACCTTAATAGTGTCGCCAACCTTAACAACCTCCTTGAATGATGTAACATTCTTGTCCTTTGTATAGTGATCAAGATGAAGTGTACCTTCTGTGTTCTTGATTGCTACGACTACTGTCTTATCATCAGGCATAGAAATGATTGTACCCTCAAGTACCTCACCACGCTTAACCTGATCTTCATCATAGCTCTTTAATAATTCTTCCATTGACATATTTTCCATAATCTATTATCCTCTCAACTTTTCATTTATTAGACTAATTATTTTATTAACAACCTCATCAATTGTAAGTGATGTAGTGTCTATTAATATAGCATCGTCTGCCTGCTTTAATGGAGCAATCGGTCTGTGCTTATCTTCATAGTCACGGTCGTTAATCTCCTTTAGAATTTCATCATAAGGCTTTTCAATAGGAGTACCCTTAATCTCTAAATATCTACGCTTTGCACGTTCTTCAGCGCTTGCATCAAGATAGATTTTTACGTCAGCATCAGGAAATACGACTGTTCCGATATCTCTACCATCCATTAAAACCTTGCCTATCGCAGAATTTCTTTGGAATGTTAGCATCCTATCTCTAACTCTTTTAAGCTTAGAGCATTCAGATGCTGCCTTTGAAGCACCCTTAAGAGCCTCATTATCAACGGGTTCTCCATTTACCTTAGTAACCCCGTTATCATAGACAACTGTGATATCATCTAAAAAATCATATTTACTTTCATCAGTTAAATCAATATTTCTCTTTTGTGCCTCTAAAGCGATAGCACGATACATTGCACCAGTATTAATTCTTGTAAAATTTAAGGTGTCTGCAACGATCTTAGAGATTGATGATTTACCTGAACCTGCTGGACCATCAATGGCCACAACGAATTTCTCCATACAACTCAATCCTAACATTAATATTTTACCACAAATAATAGTTTTTTACAAACTATATAATTTCTTGATCTCATGTGGCTTAAGAGGTCTATAGCTTCCAACTGATAAGCCCTCTAAGGTAATAGTGCCAAACTCAATTCTCTTAAGCTTCTTAACTGGGAAGCCTACTGTTTCGCACATCTTTCTTACCTGACGATTACGTCCTTCTGTAATTGTGATAGTAAGTAAAGTCGAATTATTGACTCTATCTAAGCCTAAAATTTCAATCTTAGCACGCTTAGTCATTACACCATCAATCATAACACCCTTAATAAGGTTTGTTACAGCAGTCTGGTTAATGATACCCTCAACTCTTACCTGGTAAGTTTTTTCGATTTCCTTATTACTTCTTGTAAGTCTATAAGATAAATCACCATCATTTGTTAATAATAAAACTCCTGATGTATCATAATCTAATCTACCAATTGGGAATATTCTCTTTTTCTTTGTTTCAGGCTCAAGCAGATCCATTACAGTTCTACGGCCCTTAGGGTCGCTGACAGTAGTTAAATAGCCAGTAGGCTTATTCATTACATAATAAACAAGCTCCTCACGCTGTAAATACTTACCATCAACCTGGATTAAATCCTTCTTTGAAACCTTAGTTCCTAGCTCAGTTACGGTTTCTCCATTAACCTTAACTCTTCCAGCTGTAATATATTCCTCACACTTTCTTCTTGAGGCTACACCACATGCTGCCAGAACCTTCTGAAGTCTTTCCCTATTATCATCCACGACAATCACCTTCATTCTAGTAAAACTCACTTCGTAGTATACCATATTTAGATATAAATCTAAAGAAAAAAATTTTATATTCCAAAAATATCAAACTAGTGTATAATATAATGATACAGGAGGTTATTAATATGTATTCAGAAAACGCATGGAAAAAGTACACTGATAAGGAATTAAAGGATTTATTCAAATTTAATGACGAATATATCGAGTTCCTATCAAACAACAAAACAGAAAGAGAAATCACTTCTTATTCTGTTAAGGTATTAGAGGAAAATGGTTTTAAAGACCTTAAGACTTTAACGTCTGTTAAGGCAGGAGATAAGGTTTACGCTGTAAACCGCGGAAAAAATGTAGCTGCATTTATTGTAGGTAAGGAAGATATTGAAAAGGGATTAAATATCTTAGGTGCACATATTGATTCACCAAGACTAGATTTAAAGCAAAATCCATTATATGAAAGCTCTGATTTTGCACTACTAGATACTCACTACTATGGTGGAATCGTTAAGTATCAGTGGGTTGCTAGACCTCTTGCAATTCATGGTGTAGTTGTTAAAAAGGATGGAACTGTTATCAACGTAGTTATTGGTGAGGATGATAATGACCCAGTAATTTGTATTACAGATTTACTTCCACATCTAGCACAGGACAAAAACACAAAGCCTGGTACAAAGGTTATTGAGGGAGAGGATTTAGATATCACAGTTGGTTCTATGCCTTTAAAGGATGAAGAAAAGGAACCAGTTAAAAAGCTAATCCTAAATATCCTCAAGGAAAAATACAATATTGAGGAAGAGGATTTCTTATCAAGTGAGCTTGAAATCTTACCTCAGGGCAAGGCTAGATCAATGGGCTTAGATTC
Source organism: Acholeplasmatales bacterium (assembly GCA_024697825.1). Lineage (GTDB taxonomy): Bacteria > Bacillota_I > Bacilli_A > Acholeplasmatales > Anaeroplasmataceae > Anaeroplasma. Next base: position 731 of record JAILEP010000009.1, on the reverse strand, counting down.
TTCTATGGTTTTAGGCTATGGTCATGATGATAAGGTTTGTGCTTATACATCACTTAGAGCAGTTCTTGATACAAAGGAAACAGAAAGAACTTCTTGTGCTGTTTTAGTAGACAAGGAGGAAATCGGCTCTGTTGGTGCAACAGGTGCACAGTCTAGATGGTTTGAAAATGTAATCGCAGAATTAATTTCTAAATCAAAGGATGGCTATAATGATTTAATGCTAAGAAATACATTAACTAATTCTTATATGCTATCAAGCGATGTATCTGCAGGCTTTGACCCATTATACCCAGGTGTATTTGAAAAGAAAAATTCTTCTTATTTAGGTAAGGGATTAACATTCAACAAATACACAGGTGCTCGTGGTAAGTCAGGCTGTAATGACGCAATGCCAGAATTTATGGCAATGATTAGAAATGTTATGGATTCTAATAAGATTTCATATCAAACAGCTGAGCTTGGTAGAGTAGACCAAGGTGGAGGAGGCACAATTGCCTATATCCTTGCAAACCTAAATATGAATGTAATTGATGCAGGTATTCCAGTTCTTTCAATGCATGCACCATTTGAAGTAGTTTCAAAGGCTGATGTATATGAAGCATACAAGGGCTACATTGCATTTATTAAAGATATAAAATAATTATATAAAATGAAAATAGGTTCATTTCTAGATTAGTCTAGATTTGAACCTATTTTTTATTTGGATTATTTAATCCTACTATTGTTTTTTA
>JAILEP010000004.1 GCA_024697825.1 Acholeplasmatales bacterium | reverse complement strand
ACTCCAGAAGTTGAAGATATAATGTATATAATTAAGCAGTCATACGAAAAAATGATTTAATTTGATAAAATTATAACAAAAAACCTCACTTTTTCATATAAGTGAGGATTTGTTTTATCAAATTAAATCATTTTTTCGTATGACTGCTTAATTATATACATTATATCTTCAACTTCTGGAGTATGATCCATATAAATCATACAATCACCGTTTCCATGATGACCTATACCAGATACATCTTTACATAGGCCTTTAGGGTCATCAATATCATCATATTTCATATTTACAACTATTTGTAATCTATTTCCTTTAAACATAACATCGACGAAATTAGTATCAAGTTTATATGCGACATAAAGTTTTGTATATTCTCTTTTTATTTCACCAGATAAATTCATTATATTTCTGTCTAATTCATAAAATAAATTTTTTACTACTAAATTTAAATTATAGCTATCCAATGAATACATCGGCGTAATATCCTTATCGTCGAGATATGGAGCCATTTCATCGCTTGAGAGACTAGGAAATGGCCATATTTCTAGTGCTTTACTCTTCAACAATTCAGCTCTTTCTTGTATATTGTTTTCATTCCATCCAGTCTGTTCTATTATGTATGTATTCAATCTAACGGCAGTTTGTTTAAAACCGCCTTTCATTGTCATTTTTTCCATAAATGGCTTATCACTCATTTCAGAATTATATCCTGTAAGAGTTAAATTACCTATAGTATGTAAATATGTTTTGTGAATTCGTTCCCATTCAGGGCCAAGTTCATTTTTCCATTCATCACTTAGAGTCTTGTTTTGAGGCATAACATGCTCAATCGTTAATTTACTTATAGTTACTGGTGACTTATTGTCATAATTCTCAAGCATATCTAAAATATAGTTTCTATTTCTGGCTTTATAGATTTCCTTAGTAACGAATGCCTCTCCAAATTCAGCATCATTAGGGAATCTCTTATAGTCATCTCTCTTTATGAAATATGCCTTAATTGAATTTAAATAATCTGTTCTTACGATTTCATTTTTCAATGTGGCAAAAGTTTTATTTAGAGAATTTGTTGGAATCTCACATACACCTCTTCGAATAGCATAGCTAATAATTAATCTTAATATTTCACAGTATTCACTAGTCTGTATAACACCATTCTTAAAATCATTAGATAAGAATAGTAAAAATGGCATTGAAACACCAACATTTAAGTTATCGATTTGTCTATACAAATTATTGATTTCTTCATTTTCAGGGGCAGATAGCCTAATAAATTTAGCAAACTTAATCTGTGTAAATAGATCTGCATAATTATATAAATCCTTGCTCACTGCTTGATTACTTTCAAAATCAGAATTTATATGCCATCTTTTAAATTCATCATAGACATCACCTTGCTTAGGAATTCTAGCTAATTTCATAGTTAAATAATCTCTAAAGAAATCATCCATAATATGTTCCTTGTAGTCATGTCCAAATAACACTTCCATTGGTCTCCATACAGTCTGATAAAGAGTTACCTGTTCGTTGTTTTCAATTCCCATTAGAATGTAATTTCTGATTAAATCCGATTCTGATAATTCCTTACCAGTTGAATTCAAACTTTCAAAAATTGCTTGAGGATCATCAAATTGACGATCTAATGTAATAGTAACAATCTGTAACTTACCAGTAGCCTCACGAATTTGCTGATGAGATATTTTACCTGATTCAATCTCACTCATAAAGTAATTATATGCATTTAATAACTTAGAATTAACATTTTTGTCAATGGGTTTCTTATCAATCAAAGCAATTAATATTTCTCTGTCCTCTTCTGTTAACAAAATCTTATATTTTTCGCTTCCACTTTTAAATTGATTAATTAGAAATGAAAATGATAATTCATCTCTATTTATATCAGAATCATCCTTTAAACTATCTCTTAAAGCAATAAGAATCAAAGTTAAAGTTGTTAATCTCTGTTGACCATCAATAACCATGTATTTCTGTAAGCCTGCTGGATCAGTTTGTTCCAATATACATACAATGGAGCCTAAAAAATGGCTACCATTTTGCTTTTTCTGCATATTAACTATGTCATTCCATAAAGTCTTACATTGTTCTGGGCCCCAGCTATATAAACGCTGATAAACAGGGATAATGTATTGTTTTAATCCATTTAATAGTCCAAATATATTTCCTTTTCCAGCATCCATAACTAATCCTCCATAACATTATCTGTCCAAAGCTCACACTGTGTCATTACGATTTGTAATGCATCATCTACACCCTCAGGTGGATACTTGTATTTTCTTAAAAGCTTCTTTACAAGCATGCGCATTTTAGCTCTTGCAGATTCTCTCTTTTGCCAATCAATAGTTTTATTCTTACGTAAAGTATCAGTTAACTCTTTAGTTAAATTAACTAATTGGTCGTTACTATAAAAATCTTTTACAGCTTGAGGCTTTGTCAAAGCATCATAGAAAGCAAGTTCCTCCTCAGATAAACCAAGCTCCTCGCCTTCTTTACTAGCTTCTGCAATATCCTTAGCTATCTTCATTAATTCTTCAATTACTTCTTCGTTTGTAATCAATCCTAAGATATATCTATTTAACGCAGCTGTTAACAAATCACTAAATTGAACTGATTTTACTACATTAATTCTCTTATATAAAGATACCTTTTCTGCGATAAGCTTTCTTAACATTTCCACCGCGAGATTCTTTTCTTTCATCTTAGATATATCAGCTAAAAACTTTGAATCAAATAATGAAAATTCATCATTAACATCAGAGAATAAATTAATTACACCCTCGCTATGAATACTATTTTTTAATAGCTCATTAATATGGTCATTAATGCCTTTTAAAGAAAGCTTTTGTTGATTACCATTATTTGTTAGCCTGTTAATCAAAACGCGCACAGATTCAAAGAACGCAGCCTCAAAACGGGATTTCTCATCTACAACTGATGAGCATAGCTGCAAAGCATTGTGAAGCAATAATGATTCCTTCAAATAGGCATCTTTTTCTGTTTGTTTAGATGGTGCAATCATGAAGTTAACAGCTGAACTTATGCATTTAGCTCTTTCAAGATCTGTACCACCCATGAATTTACTATAATCAAATCCGTAGAATAGGTCCTTACAAATTTCAAGCTTTTCTTGGAACTTAGGATAAGCTACTTTAGCAATATCGGTATCTCCATATTTCTTTTGGTCTCTTGCAGTATATTCCTTCATTGCTTCCTTTAATGCGGATGCAATACCAACATAATCTACAACAAGGCCGCCCTCTTTATCTTTAAATACTCTATTAACACGTGCAATTGCCTGCATAAGGTTATGACCTGACATTGGCTTATAAACATACATAGTTGCAAGTGATGGGACATCAAAACCTGTAAGCCACATATCAACTACTATAGCAATTTTAAATGAACTATTATTATCTTTAAATTTTATAGCCATTTCTTCTTTATGTGTTTTATTACCGATAATGTCACGCCATTCCTCAGGATCATTATTTCCTGAAGTCATGACAACGCCAACCTTCTCTGTCCATGCAGGTCTAAGTTCAAGAATTCTTTTATAAATCTTCATTGCAATAGGACGAGAATAAGCTACAATCATTGCTTTACCAGTAAGTAGATTTTCTCTATTTTCTTCATAGTGATTTAGAATATCACTAACCAATGAATTGATTGTATTATCATTTCCTAAAACTGCATCTAATTGACCTAATTGCTTTTTAGAACGTTCAATAACATCTTCATCAGCTTGGTCAGCTAATAATTCATATTCTAAATCAATAGCCTTTAGGGCTTCTTCATCTAATTTTAATTTGATAACTCTAGACTCATAGTAAACTGGACGAGTTGCGCCATCTTCTACGGATTGAGTCATATCATAAACATCGATATAGTTACCAAATACCTCTCTAGTAGATCTATCTTTTTGCGAAATAGGTGTACCAGTAAAACCAATATATGTAGCGTTTGGTAAGCTATTACGAATGATACGAGCTGTACCAACT
>JAILEP010000122.1 GCA_024697825.1 Acholeplasmatales bacterium | reverse complement strand
GTTATATAACTCATAATAAGCATATTCCATATAATTATCATAACCCTTTAATTCAGCAAATTCATTATTAAGGGTTACAAATTTAGCTAAATATTCATAGCCCTCTGCAAGTGTTGGTTCATCAATTTCAGAATATTCAGTTGCAAGCTCATTAGCTTCATCCTGCTTAGCAATTGATTCACTAGTATCAGGATGATTTACAACTAAATCAATTTCATAATCAGAATAATCTGCAAAGAAATCTGCTGAATAACCTGAATAATAAATCTCAGCCTTAATAGTTGAGAACCATTCATCCATATCATCTAAGATAGCACGATACTTTTTATATCTTCTTGCATTAGCATTATCTACATAATAACAGGTATTAGCATATTCAATTCTTGCGTATGTTTCAACCTCATCATAATATGTTTCAAGCTGATTGTATTTTTCAATAAGCTCTTCACTTGTTAAATTATTCTTTTCTAATGCTTTTTCAATAGATGATTCTAATGTTGATATATTAGATTTAATTTTAGAATTATATGTATATTCAACCTGTGTATTATATGTCTCAAACAGATATAATTGCTTTGCAACAACAAATGCAATTATAAATATTGCTACAAAAAATACTGGAGCCAAAGCTATAATTAATATTTTAGCTAAGGATGTATTTCTTGTTTCCCTAGAATTATATGTGTTTTCTCCATTTTGATAATTATAATCTGGATATATATTTTCATCAGCCTGATTAGGATTAGATTCTAAGCTTGATTCTGAATCATCAATCTTGTAATCATCTTCATTAATTTTATAATCGTCATTATTATTTTCATTATTATACATAAAATCACCACGCTTCAAAGAATATTATATCATAAAAAAGGACTGAATACTACATTCAGTCCTGATTGTGATTATCTACCCATTAATTGTTTTTGGCATCAGTTTCTATAGATGAATCTTCTTCATCCTCATTAATTTCTTTAACCTCAGCTCTTTCAACAAGCTCTTCTTCATTTAAAGGCTCAGTTGTTGGAATAACAATTGGCTCTTCATCTGTAGCTTTTTCAGGTAATCCTTCATGATTCTTTAATAATACATTAGCTAAAATACCTAAAATCATGGCCATTGCGGTACCACCAATTTTGATTGTATAGCTTGATACATTACCACCAAAGCCAATAATTAATCCACCAATACCTGTAACTAGGATAACAGATGCAACAATGATGTTCTTTGTAATACCAAAGTTAACTCTTTCCTTAATAAGCATCTTAACACCACTTGCGGCAATAAAGCCATATAGAATTAATGAAATACCACCTGTAATACATTTAGGTACTGTCTCTAAAGCAAGGGCAAATGGCTTAAAAAAGCCCATTACAATAGTCAAAATAGCTGCAAGAATAATAACATTTACAGATGCAACCTTAGAAACACCAATAACAGCAACATTTTCACCATATGTAGTATTAGCTGCACCACAAGCGAATCCTGATACTGCAGTTGCAATACCATCACCAATTAAGGTTCTTGTTAAGCCTGGCTCATCCTCTAATAAATCACGGTTAATAATATTACCTAAATTCTTATGATCACCAATGTGCTCACACACTGTAACTAAAGCAACTGGAATAAATGCAAGTGCAACCTGACCAATAACTTCTGCATCTACTGAAGCTGTTTGATCAATTGCCTTAACAAATAAGAAATCTGTTGTAATCCACCCCTTATAGCTGCCCCAATCATTAGTAGTAAAAATATCAAAATCAATAATCTTAATTGCTTCTACATCTGCTACATTACCAATTATTGTTAAAATAACTGCAACAAGATATGTACCAACCATACCAAGTACGAATGGAATTAAAGTTACGCCCTTCTTCTTTGATGTTGCAAAGAAAGCAGTAAGTGCACATGCAATTAGTGCAAGACAAATACTTGTAAAGCCAAAATACCATGGCATATTACCATCTGGATAAAGTGAGGTAGCATAAGTACCATTTACTACATTGTTAATTGCAGAACCAGCTAGTGATAGACCGATAACCATAATAATTGGTCCAATTACAACTGGAGGTAATAGCTTATTTAACCAGCCAGTACCTGTTTTTCTAACGATTAATGCAATAATTACATATACTGCACCAACCATTGCCATACCAATTATTACAGCCCAATAATTATCATTTGCACCACCTGTTGCAACACCACAGCCCAAGGCTGTAGCCATAGGAACAAGATAAGCAAATGAGCTACTTAAGAATACTGGTGACTTTCTCTTAGTTGTAAAAATATAAATTAAAGTACCAATACCGGCAGCGATAATTGTAGGACCTACCGGAAGTCCAGTAATTAATGGTACAGTGATACATGCAACAAGCATTGCTAAAATGTGCTGAATTGCAAATAAAAGCCACTGATACCATCTTCTTGGATTCTCATTGACATCCAAAACTAAGTTGTTATTCATTTTTTCCTCCTGTATAAACAAATCTATTCAAATTTTATCATTAATTGTAATTCCGAACAATATTTAAACAAATGTAACATACTTACATAAAATAAATTTAATAATTTATTTATTTTCATAAATTAAATTTTAATTTTAGGCATTAAAAAAGGGTGATTGAATCACCCTTAATAAAATTATTCGTTTTCTTTCTTTTCTTCTTCAGCAGAAGTTTCCTCAGCCTTTGTCTCTTCAGCTGGAGCTTCATTATTTACTTCAGCAACTGTTGCAGAAATAATAACTGTTTCTTCCTTAGCTTCACCCTTACCTAAGAATTCAAATACGCCCTGTAAAATTAATACTGCAGCGTAGATGATTACGATAATACCGAAAATTAAGAACTTGTTATCAGCGATACCATTATCAGTACCCATACCGAATGCACCTAATACGATTGCAGCGGCACCAACTAATACCTCAACAGCAAATAATACAATAACACCCTTAAGCTTCTTAATTAAAGAAATAATTAAAATAACAACTGCATCTACTACTAGAATAAATCCTAATACAACCATGATATAAGGAACATAATCACAAATTAAAGCGATTAATGCACCAGCTGTTGCTCTACTAGATACAAACCAAATACCTGTAGCAAGTAAAACACCTGCAGAAATACCAGAAGCTGTAGCAACTCTTCTTGATACAATTGTGTTAGCTAAAATTGATAAGCTACCTAAAATGATGAAAGTGATTCCCATTACTAGTGAAATGCCTTCATATGCATCACCATCTCCACCATTTGCAGCACAACAAAGAATACCAACTGTAAGAATAACTGCAGCAGTAATCCAAGTAGTTAATGCTTTTACTAAATTTTTTTTCATTTTTTCTATTCTCCTTTTTTCTGTATAAAAGTATACAATTACTAGTAAACAACTTTTTAAATTAAAATGCAAATTTTAGGCTCTAAATTGAACATAACACAATTTTTTGTTATCTATAAACGAAGAAAAAGCCCAGTTTCACCTGGACTTTTAATATTTTTACTTTGGAAGCTTATTTAACCATTCTCTTAATGAACCATCCATAAAATCCTCTTTTCTAGCGAATAAATATGTAAATTCATTAATCTTAATTGTTTTACCTTCTAGTGCAACTGCAGCACCCTCTAGGAATGCAAGGAATTTATTTCCTGCTTCCTCACCAAGACCTTCGAAATTGATAACGCATGGGATGCCGTCCTTGATATCTAAGATGATATCTCTAGCGAACTCATCGTTATCCTTCATCTTTTCAATTCTGATTCTTTCAGCTGCGCTTAATTCTGGCTCTTCCTGCTTATTCTTTCCGAATAATCCCATTATGCTTCTTCCTCCTCAGTTTCGTCATCATCCTTAGCTTCTTCCTTCTTCATAGCTGGAAGTACACAAGCCTTAGTACCCTGACGTACCATGATTAATGTTGTATCAGCAAATTCCTGAAGAATTTCCATTCTCTGTGGAGGGCAGGCAATAATTACCTGAAGTGGCATAGATGAAATGAAGTTCATCATGGCTCTCATACGGTTACCATCCATCTTATCGAAAACCTCATCGAACATAACGATACCGATAGGATCTCCACCAATTAGAGAATTCTTAGTATAAACTCTTACGAATGATGCAATGATTGCAACATAGAATGGAACCTGAGTTTCACCTCCGGACTTCTCCTTGAATACCTTAGAGTAAGTCATTGATTCACCATCAGCGTTAATGATACGGATATCATAATCCATATATGTACGGTAATCAGTGAACTTGTTGATTGCACCATTAGAATTTAATTCATCAACTGATAAGCTTTCGAACATACTTGTAATTTCTGCATCATACTTAGACTGGAAGTCATAAGTAAATAGACCCTGATTTAAATCTACTAAATCTGATGTAACCATGTCGTAGAATGCAGCATATTCACTAGATCTTGGGAATACGAATTCATAACGGTCATTACCGAACTTAATATTCTGTAATGTTTCGTTAATCTTACCAATTTCCTGTTCAGCTGTAAGGATATTGTTACGAAGCTTAGCAATGAAGTCTTCCTTAAATACAACTTCTGCAGCCTCACGTGCCTGACGAACCTTCTGCTCATACTTAATTAATTCACTCTTTTCAAGCTTATTTAATTCAGCTAAGAACTTATTGATTTCGCTTAAGCCCTGACCTAATGTCGAATTATATTTATTAACATAAGCAAACTGCTTAGTTACTAAAGTTTCAGTTAATGTATTGTAAGTTGACTGCTCAATTCTGAATCTTTCCTCATACTGAGCAAGTGCAGCCTTGAATGACTGACCCTCAATAATATGCTGATATTCTTCCTTTGCACGCTCAACGATAGTTGCGTTATCACCTGCAAGCTTCTTTAAATCAGCAGTTAAATTATCTAATTCCTGATTCTTTAAAACAATGTCATTATTATAAGTTTCAATACGGCTATTGATACCACCTAAATCCATACCAAGCTGCATCTTCTTAGCATCGCAGTTCTTGATAGAATCCTGAACCTTATTATAATCATTTTCAATATCATCTGGAGTAGCATTCTTTGCTCTCTTTTCTTCCTTCTTTAAACCGTCTAAAGCAAGTCTTTCCTTCTGTAAAGCAAGTGCCTTATCTAAGTCTTCAATTAATGGATTGATATTTAATGAATCTAATAAGTCTGATTCAGCATTTAAAGCTTCAATCTGAGAATTTAATTCAGAATATCTAGCCTTAATTTCAATAGCCTTCTGATTCCACTGTGCAGCCATCTTCTGTGCAGCACCCTTACCCATAAATGGACGGTCTACATTTGGATTCATCTGAGAAACTGTAAAGCCTCTATAGATTAAGTAATCCTTAGTGATAGCTGTATTATATTTTTCTAGATCCATAACATCATCAACCATAATAACCTGACCAGCAGTATAGTTGATAAAGCATCTAGCATCCTTATTCTCAGTTTCGATAATTGAAGCGATTGAGTTCTTTTCAAATGATGTGAAGCGACCAATCTGCTTTGTATTAACTAAACCAATACCATAAAGTCTATATTTACTCTTAATTCTGTTATAAATCTGTAAAGCCTGATCATAATATCTAGGCTCAATAATTAAATTGAAACGTCTATTACCTAAATAAACTTCAACAGCATCTGCCCATTCTGGATTAGTGATTTCACATAATTCAGCTAAGATATGAACTGATACATCATAATTATAAACTCTCTTTAAGCCTTCCTGGATTTCATCTCTTAAGGCTGTAAGCTGAGGGTTATAATTAAGCTTATTCTGCTTTAGACCTCTAACTGATGCTGAGATTTCACCCATTTCTCTAATGATTTCATTCATCTGAGCCTGGATAGCACCTAATTCCTGGTTCTTCTTATTCTTAATTGCAGTAAGTCTACCAGAAATATCTCTTAAACGAGTCTTAGTTTCTTCAACCTGACTAGAATTAATTAATGATAAATTAACAGCTGATAATTCACCATAAATCTTATCGCTTGAAAGCTTCTTTAGCTGATTGATAATATCCTTAAATACAGTTGCTCTCTTTAAGAATGCCTGTTCATTACCTTCAAGCTCATTGATAATATTCTTAGATCTTTCAATCTGCTTTGAAACATATTCAGAAGCCTTGAATGTATCATTGTTTTGAAGCATAGAATATAATTCACGAGCTCTATCCTGAAGTGCCATCTTTTCAGATTCAATATCATGGATAGCCTGCTGCTTAGTTTCTCTTAAAGATTCCTCACGTAAAATTGCCTTCTTCTTATCTGCAATTTCATTTCTTACCTTTTCAACATCAAATAAATGCATTAAATATTCTAGGTAAGACTTATTTTCTTCAATCTTTAGGATTTCCTGATAGATTAAATCAATTTCCTTTAAGTCTGCAATCTTAGACTGGATAAGCTTTAAGGTAACCTCAAGCTCCTTATAAGCTCTAATTGAATCCTTGATTGCTGATACATCAATTTCCTTTTCCTCAAGGATATTCTGATAAATGAATTCCTTAACATCGGCAATTGGCTTGAAGGCAAGTGCCTTAGGAATTAATCTATAGAAGTCCTCATTGATAGAACCGAATGCATTTCTAAAGCCTCTCTTAGCTTCCTTCTTAGTTAAATAATATTCAAAATCTGGATTATGCTTTCTGAATTCTACAGAGCCATAAATAGTCTTTTCTGGTGAAATAAACATTTCATCATCAATTGGCTTATTAGCCTTATAGAATAAGCTCTTTACTGGTGTTAAATCACCAAATGCATCAATTACAGCACCAACTGTAAATGACTGACCAGCTCTTTCATCAAAGAATTCAAGAGCAACATGACCAGAAACATCACCATTTCTTAGGTACTCTCTATCATCCATACCTAGCTTACACTTAACATAACCACGAAGGTCTCTCTTACCCTTTTCATTAGCAGCAAGGTTAAATGTTGTATCACCTGCAGTTAAAATATAAGTGATGGCATCCATGATAGTTGACTTACCTGATGCGTTAGGACCAGTTAATAATGTATTACCATTAACTAGGATTGTTTCATTTGAAAGATAATGCCAGTTAATAAGTCTGACTTTTACTAATTTTTTCATTATTTAGCAGCCTCCTCAGCATTAATCTTATTGATTGTATTAAATACCTCTGTAATATCCTCAGACTTAATAGCCATAAGAATAGTAGGTAAAATTACAAGACGACAAGATGATGTTGTAACATCACCAATAATTTCAATTAGATTATATCTACGAAGTAATCTTAAAGATGAAATTAAATCAGTCTTGTTTAGCTTCTTCTTGATTTCAAGTAAATCATATTTTTCATGAATATCGCTTACCTGACAAATAATATTCTCATTTAGTGAAGTATCCTTCATCTTTTCATGATATAAAAGACGTAAGATTAATAGCACTAATGATTCATCTCTTCTAAGCTTTAATGTATTAGCTGCAGATGCACCTGATAACATAACTGCGCCAAGCTGGATGTCAAGCTCAATTTCATATCCTAAAATTTTAAAGAATTCATCAAATAAATCCTTGTAGCTCATAAGGAAATAATAAGATTCCTTATTATCCTTCTTATCCTTTGATAAAAAGGTAGCAGCTAAAAGCTTATTTGCTGTATCCTTGAACTGTTGTTGTTGAGTAACACTCAATTTCTCTAAAGCGTCTAACATTGTTCTTTTCTCCTATTTTTTCCTAATTTCAAAGTTCTTAATCTTATAATCTCTTGTATCTACAAATTCATTAAGAATCTTTACATCATATGCATGCTCTGCGGCATAGATGATACAATAAATAACCATAAGGAACATTGCTCTATCGCAGTCATAATCAAGTACAGATGATGCGATGAATACACCAATTGGCATATTAGCCTCAAGGAAGGCCTTAATTTCATCCTCATTGTATGAGTTCTTAAACTGCTTCATGAACTCCTCATCAAGCTCAAATCCACCGATGTCATAATCATCAAGATACTGGTTATAATTTCTTAAATAATTACCACGTGGTGTATATAGTGATGACTCCCCGTTAAATACCTTAAGCTGAGGGAATTCATATAGCTTATCAACAAGTCTTAATGACTTATCAATATTACCCTTCTGATTTGTGTCATGAACATATTTTAGGATAGTGTTTAGCTTACCTACAACATTATCCTCCTCTGATAATAGGAACTTAATCTTACCAATTGTAGAATTGATGTAATCTCTATTCTTGTTATCAAGCTCAGAGACAAATTCTTCAATTGCATTGAAGGCATCGATGACCTCATCGATTCTTCTTATTGCCTTACTAATAGCTTCATCATCATTCTTAGATAGTGCAGCATAGTTATAGCTGATTGCTCTAACTATTGTTTCATTTTCCTGCATCTCCTCAAGCTCAGTAATGATCTTTAAACGATAACGGTCAATGTTATCCTGAATCTTAAGCTTTGAATAGCTCTTATCATAAATATCATTCTTATAGCTGATAAGCTTTTCCATTAAATCCTTTATATCTGTATTTTCAACTACTGAAGTAATATAATCCTTCATTCTAGCATCTAGTCTTCTTAAAGATCTAATTAGCTGCTTAGTGTCAGAATATACTAAATCAAATGTCAATGCATAATCAATATTATCCTTCTGAGTTAATAGAGTATAAATACGATAAATATAACCCTGGTATTCATTAGGATTAATGAAATCCTCTGGTAACTCATCATCTGAGTATTCAAACTGTGGATATGCATTTAATAATGCCTCACAGATGATAATTGCATCATCTGAGAAATTTAATACTTCTATGTAATCATTTGTTACATCTACGTAAATCCAGCCAGTCTCTTCCATTCTTCTTAAGATATAATTTGCAAGATCTCTTTTACTCTGAGGATTTGCTTCCTCATCTTCTGCATCTTCGACATCATAAAGATAGTTCTTATTGGTGTCTAAGAAGTAAACTAGATCATCAACTACAATCTTCTTATCAATACCAAGGATTGTACCAGTTTCGTATACCTTAAAAACCTGAAGTATACTTGCTAGATAAATTCTCTTGTTCTTCGAAGCAAGTAGGGAAAAGAAGTTATCTGGGACCATATCAAAAAAATCCATTTATTACTTCCTCCAAAAAATAAATTTTTACATACATTTTAATTATATTAAAAACCCCACCTTTTTGCAATAAAATGACCACTTTTTTATGTCATATTTCGATAAATCAAATTTATAGAATAAAACGATTTCATAAAATATGGTTATTATCCACAATACATTTAGTTTAGCATAAAAGATGGGGTATTTTAGCACTATAAATGCCCTAGTTTTTGCTATAAAGAATACTTATTTCAATTATTTGTTCTATAAGTTTTATTTATAAGAAAAAAGGAGCATTTTTGCTCCTTAAAATCTCTTAAAAATCTTAATTATACATTGAACTTGAAGAACATAATATCGCCGTCTTTTACGACATAATCCTTACCTTCTTGGCGTACAAGACCTGCTTCTCTAGCCTTAAGTGCAGAACCACACTTAATAAGATCATCATAGGCTGTAGTTTCAGCTCTAATGAAGCCTCTTTCGAAGTCAGTATGGATAATACCAGCACACTGAGGTGCAAGCATACCCTTCTTAAATGTCCATGCACGGCACTCATCTGGACCAGTTGTAAAGAATGTAGCAAGACCTAATAGGTCATATGTTGCTCTTACAAGCTTATTTAAGCCTGGCTCAGTAACACCATAATCAGCTAAGAACATTTCCTTTTCATCATCCTCAAGCTGTGCAAGCTCTGCTTCAATTTCAGCTGAAATAGCGATAATTTTAGCGTTTGTGCTAGCAGCATAAGCCTTAAGCTTCTGATAATTAGGATCAGCCTCTGGGTCAGCAATAAAGTCTTCCTTTACGTTTGCAACATACATGAAAGGCTTAGCTGTTAAAAGCTGATAGCCTGCAAAATACTTCTGCTCCTTATCAGATAATTCACCGATAGATCTAGCTGGCTTTTCATTTTCTAATAATTCCTTAAGCTTTAATAATAAAGCATATTCGATTGGGGCATCATCAATCTTTGACTGAGCCTTCTTTTCAATCTTAGGAATTCTATTTTCAACCTGTGCAAGGTCAGATAATATTAACTCTAAATTGATTATTTCAGCATCTCTTACAGGGTCAACTCCGCCTTCTACGTGTGTAACATTTGCATCCTCGAAGCATCTAACTACCTCAAGAATTGCATCACAGTTTCTAATATTACCTAAAAACTGGTTACCTAAGCCCTCACCCTTTGATGCACCCTTAACTAAACCTGCAATATCAGTAAATTCACATACTGCTGGAGTAGTCTTCTTAGGGTTATACATATTTGATAAAACTGTAAGTCTCTCATCTGGTACATTTACCATACCTACATTTGGTTCAATAGTTGCGAATGGATAATTTGCAGCTAAAGCACCTGCCTTTGTAATTGCGTTAAATAATGTTGACTTACCAACGTTAGGTAAACCAACGATACCTGCTGTTAATGCCATTTTAAAATAATCTCCTTATTACTACTTTAGATAAAGCTCATTATATGCATTAATTGATTCTTGAATAACCTTTTTTGCAGATTCTCTGCCTTCTACCTCATATACGACTGTAGATTTGCCCTCAAGCTCCTTATAAACTGTAAAGAAATGCTTTATTTCATGGGCAATATGATCTGGTAATTCAGATATATCATTATACATATTTCTAGCTGGGTCGTTAATACATACAGCGATGATTTTTTCATCCATACCCATTTCATCACTCATCTTAAAAACACCAATTGGCTTGCATCTTACTAATGTTAAAGGATCAAAAACCTCATCACATAAAATAAGGACATCAAGTGGGTCTCTATCGTCTGAATATGTGCGTGGAATAAAACCATAATTTGCAGGATAATGAGTTGATGTATATAAAATACGATCAAGAATAATTAATCCTGTTTCCTTATCAAGCTCATACTTTTTCTTACTGCCCTTAGGTATTTCTATACAAGCAATAAATTCATCTGGCTTAATTCTGTCGTTATCAATATCATGCCATATATTCATAATAACACGCTCCTTAAGAATAATATCACAATCACCCTTCAAATTCAATTTAAAAGGCGTTTTTTTAGGGAAAATAAGGAGGAATGAAGCTTCATTCCTCCATACTTCTTATTATTTTACTTAATTAGGTTAACAATTGACATTACTTCATTTGTTAATTCCTGAAGCTTACTATCAGCCTCAGCCTGGCTCTTACCCTTAACACCATAGTAAACCTTTAGCTTAGGTTCAGTTCCTGATGGTCTAAGTACAAACCACATATTGTCATTTAAGTAATACTTAATTACGTTAGATGTTGGTAAATTAATCTTAGATTTCTTGTCATCATCCTTACCGAATTCAGTATGAACACCAAGCTTAACATCATCCTTAGCTAAAATCTTGAAGCCCTTAAGTGCAATATCAGTAGTTCTGAAGTAATCCATAATTCTCTTAATCTTAGCAGCACCCTCTAAGCCTGCAAGACCGATATTAGTGATTCCTTCCTTATAATAGCCATATTCCTCATAAATACCATTTAATGCATCAACAAGGTCCATACCCTTCTCACGATAGTATGCAGCTGTTTCACATAGCATTAAAATAGCCTGAATTGAATCCTTATCTCTAACCATATCAGATACTAAGCAACCATAAGATTCCTCAAATCCGAATACGTAAGTACCTCTACCTGTAGTTTCCATTTCACGAGCCTTCTCACCAATGAATTTGAAACCAGTTAAAGTAATTTCTGTCTTTAAGCCATACTTATTTGCAATCGCGATAGGAAGTGTAGATGATACGTTTGTAGTAAACATATAGCCATCCTTAGGTAATGTACCTAATTCCTTTCTAGTCTTACAAATATAATCAAATACTAAGGCTGCAGTCTGGTTACCTGTAAATAATACATATTCACCATCATGCTCTACTGCAATACCTAAACGGTCTGCATCAGGGTCAGTTGCAAGAACAATCTTAGCACCTAAAGCCTTAGCTAAAGCAATAGCCTCATCATAAGCTTCCTTATTTTCAGGATTTGAAGTCTTAACACCAGAAAAATCAGGGTCACAAGTCATCTGACAAGGAAGTGGTACTACATCATAGCCTACACTCTGAAGTACCTGAGGTGCAAATACCTGACCAGTACCATGAAGTGGAGTATAAACTAGCTTGAAGTCCTTCTTTAAATTAGGTCTTAAAATAATCTTCTTTACATCCTTAATATACTTATCATCAACATCCTTGCCGATATAGTAAATTAATTCATGATTCTTTGAATGATCGATATCAAAATAATTATCGATAGCTTCAATTTCCTTAATAACCTTATCTGCATCTGCAGGTACTAGCTGACAACCAGTTTCATCATAAATCTTATAACCATTATATTCCTTAGGGTTATGTGAAGCTGTAATCATAATACCACCAATACAGTTAAAGTTTCTAACTGCATATGATAATTCAGGTGTAGGTCTTAAAGCCTCAAATAAGAAAACTCTAAAGCCTAATGTAGTTAAAACCTCAGCAGAGATTCTTGCAAATTCAACTGATTTATGTCTGTTATCATGAGAAATTGCAACACCACGTGCACCAGCAACTGGATTCTGCTTTAATAAATATCTACCAAAGCCTAATGTAGCCTTCATTACAACATATACATTAAGTCTATTTGTACCAGCACCTAAGATTCCTCTCATACCACCAGTACCAAATTCTAAGTCGTTAGTAAATGCTTCCTTAAGAGCATTATCATCCATTTTATCTAATTCTGCCTTTAAATCTGGCTCTAGATTAGGATTTTTCTTCCATAATTCTACTTTTTCTAAATATCCCATATTATATCGCTCCTTACTATATTTAATTATATTATAAAAAATTATTAATATCAAGAAAGCAAGCGAAAAACTCAGTCAAATCAAGCACAATAATACAAAAATAAAAAAGATGGGACATTAAGCCCCATCAAATTTATTAATATTATCTAAGTTGTTCTCCCATCATATCTTGCATCATACTCTGCATTAAAGCCTCTAATGCTTGAGACATGTCAGTATAATTTGCCTTTTCGGTATCAGTTAAAGTCTTAGCCTTTTCAGAACCTAATTCAAGCTTAGCTTCAAATGATAATTTGCTACCAGAAAGAGTAATAGTTTCATTAGTTTCTTCATCAACAACAATTTTCTTGCCATTAAGAGCAGAAATTGCCTTAGAAGCATCTACCTTTAAAGATGTAGGTAAATAATACTTAGTATTGAATGTTAAAGAGAATGTAATAGGTGTAGTGTATTTTGCAAATGGATTTGCAACACTTGAGCCTAATTCTTCAGAAGCCTCTTCAATTTCTTCATTAGTTATATCAGCTATTGAAGTGCTAATCTGGAATGTAATTGTATCAGCTGTTGTAGCAGAAATAGATAAACCATATTCTTCTGCTGTCTCCTTGAATTCAGCTAATGCAGTAGCATCACTAGGAATAATTTCATCTAAGCCTTCACTTAACATTGCAGGAATTGAAGGTAACATTGATGCATACTGATTTAAATTTAAATAATTAGCAATCTGATCCTCTGTTACTTCAGCTTCCATACTAGCTAATAAACCACCAACTAATCCAGTTAATGTAGCTGTAGGTAACATATACTTAACATCGCTTACACTTGCAAGTGCAGCACTATACTGTGCAAATTCTCCAGTTGTAGGAAGACCATCTACATCAATAGACGCATCTAAATATACACCTGATTGATCATAATATGCGTTAGTAGCAACATCTGCAGTAAGGTCAAGTGATGTTTCTTCATTATTTGAAGAATCTGTAGAATCAACATATTTATCATAAATCTTTACGTTTGCATCTAAATCAGCTGTGATTGAAGCGGCATTATTTGCAAAATCAACGATTGTTTCAAAATCAAAGCTACCCTTAGCAGAATAATTCTCAGTTTCAGAAAATTCAGATTCTTCAATAGTATGCTTAACACCAGCATTAATGTTAGCAGCAATACCAAACTTAACACTAGTGACATCAGTATAATTTGCTGCCACCTTTTCAGCATCATAAGACTGAGATACTGCATCTAATACTTCGACTGCCTTATCAGAATCATCAGTTGTAGTAACCTTCATTGTCTGCTCGTTACCAGAAGCATCTGTATATGTAATTGTATTTGCTTCATTGCTATCACATGAAGCTAAAGCAGCTAAGCCTAATACAGAAAGACCAGCGCCTAATAAAATTCTTCTCATTTTCATTTTTTCTTTTCTCCTTTGCCATTTGTATTGTTTTACAATTGTACGATTAAATTATAGTCATTTTATTTTAAAGTGTCAAGAAAATATAAAAAAACCGGCACAAAACCGGCTTTTTGTTTCAATTTTTTGTCCTATTAGTTCTTTAAACTATTTAAAGGTGCAGGAATTTGACCACCACGGTTGATAAATGTATCAGGCTTAACCTTAGATACCTGCATAACAGGACCATAGCCTAATAATCCACCGAAGTCTAAACCTTCAGAATCCTTTCTGCCAATTGCAGGAATAACTCTTACTGCTGTAGTCTTACAGTTGATCATACCAATTGCAGCTTCATCAGCGATAATACCAGAAATTACTTCTGGAGTAGTATCACCAGGGATAATAATCATATCTAGACCTACTGAGCATACAGCAGTCATAGCTTCAAGCTTTTCAATACATAAAGCACCGCTCTTAGCAGCGTCAATCATACCAGCATCCTCAGAAACAGGGATGAATGCACCTGATAAACCACCAACACGGCTAGATGCCATAACGCCACCCTTCTTAACAGCATCATTTAACATAGCTAAACATGCAGTTGTTCCGGCAGCACCACACTGTTCAAGACCAATTTCCTCTAAAATATGAGCAACTGAATCACCGATTGCTGGAGTTGGAGCAAGTGATAAGTCAACGATACCAAATGGTACGTTTAACATTCTAGATGCTTCTACACCAACTAGCTGACCCATTCTTGTAATCTTGAATGCAGTCTTCTTAATAATTTCTGCGATATCTGAAATAGGGGCATCCTTAGGAGCCTTTGCAAGTGCTGCACGTACTACACCAGGACCTGAAACACCAACATTGATAACACAATCAGCCTCACCAACACCATGGAAGGCACCTGCCATAAATGGGTTATCCTCTACTGCGTTACAGAATACAACTAGCTTAGATGCACCAATACATTCTCTGTCCTTAGTGATTTCAGCAGCTTCCTTAATCTTTTGACCCATAATCTTAACTGCATCTAAATTGATACCAGCTCTTGTTGAACCAATATTAACTGATGAGCATACTAATTCTGTTTCAGCTAAAGCTCTTGGAATAGAATCGATTAATTCTCTTTCACCTGGAGCGAAGCCCTTCTGAACTAATGCAGAATAACCACCAACGAAGTTAACGCCGATGTCATGTGCAACCTTGTCTAATGTCTTTGCATACTTGACTGGATCACCACCAGAAACACCAACTAGCATAGAAATAGGTGTTACTGAGATTCTCTTATTTACGATAGGAATACCATACTTCTTAGAAATAGTTTCTCCTGTCTTAACTAAGTCCTTAGCATAATTGTAAATTTTGTTATAAACCTTCTCACAAGACTTATCAATGTCTGTATCCATACAGTCAATTAGAGAAATACCCATTGTAATAGTTCTTACATCTAGGTTTTCCTCCTGAATCATCTTGATTGTTTCCATTATTTCACTATTAGTAAACATTCTTATGACTCCTTATATCTTAAATCTTGTGCATTAAGTTAAAAATATCTTCATGCATGCAGTGAATTTCAAGATTCTTCTCCTTACCTAGTGAAACTAGCTCGTCTGAGAAATCGTTGAAATCGATGTCTAGGTCATCAATGCTGATTACCATGAACATTGCGAAATAGTTATCAATGATTGTCTGGCTAACATCATTAACGTTTGCATTGTGTGCAGAACACTTTGCTGCTACAGCTGCTAAAATACCAACTGTATCCTTACCTACTACTGATAAAACTGCGTTCATATCTTTATACCCCTTATTTTTTTAAAATTTCTATTCTATTGTACAATATTTACGCTTAATTATAAAGGAAATAAATAAAACATTAATTATTGGTAACGTTTACATTATTTACTATACAAGCACTGTAAAATACGTAATATTAAAAACAAGTACAACTGTCGAAACTGCAAATCCTACAAAAGTTAATGCAGGCAATAAATAATTAGCTACTAAAGTCCAAGTATTTTCTTCCTTCTTATTTCTATTAATAAGAATACTAGACATAACTAGTAGTGCTAGAACTGGAATCAAAATAAAAATTGTATAGCTGAAATCGGCCCCGATATCTAAATATACATTGAATCCTCCGTTCATAAGAACTAGGGACCATGACTCAACCGCTGCCGCAACAAATGAATACAAGAATAAAATTTTGGATATCAATAATGCAAAATTATATCTCTTAGTAAACACTCCAATTTCATATAATACAAGACAAGCGATTAGCATTAAGTAGATTAAAATTGTAAGTATTAAAGCAAGTACTTCCATAAGATCACCTAATTTCCGACATATATATTATAAACTAACTAAAAATATTAATCAACAACGTAAAAATTGCCCTAAAAATGAAAAAACGGTTCAAGACCGTTTAATCATTTAAATAATTCTTAATTTCATCTAATTTTAATAGGCAAGCCTCTCTACCAAGCTGATAGACTTCTTCTAGCTTGTTCTTATCCTTTTCACTCTTACCAATGTTTAAGGATGCCTTAGGTCTAATGACTAATGCCTTACCTTCATTTTCAAGCTTTTCAATCTCATCCATTTGGTTATTATATAAATTATGTCTATTCTTCATAACAGCCTTAATAGCCTTATATTTATTTAATAGCATAATAATTAAAAATGAAGCCTTCTTCTTTCTATATTCCTTTGGCTGAGTTAGGACAATAACATTCTTATCATATCCTAAATCCATCATATATTTATATGGTACAGGGCATGAAATACCACCATCTAATAAATTATAATCATCAATCTTAACAACCTTAGAGACAATTGGCATTGAGGCAGAGGCTCTCATCCACATAACATCATTCTTATCCCCAGTTAAGCATTTATGAAACATAATTTCACCATTATCGACATTAGTTGCGCCAACATAAAATTCCATTGGATTATTTTTAAAAGCTTCTGTATCGAATTTATCTAGCTCATTAGGTAATGTTTCATAGCAGAATTCGGCGTTATATAGATCACCTGTTTTAATTAGTGATTTCATACTACAATATCTCTTATCATTACAGTATTCCTTATTGTATCTAATACCTCTTCCAATCTGATTAGATTTATAATTTATACCAAAGACAGCACCTGCTGAAATACCAGCAGCTCCATCAAATCTAATTCCATTTTCCATTAATACATCGATGACACCGCAGGTAAACATACCACGCATTGCGCCACCCTCCATTATTAAAGCACTTTTCATAATAAGCTCCTTAAATATAAAAATAACAATGATATTATACAATATTTTGATTTTTGTTACAATTATATATGTAATAATATGACATAACGATAGGAAATGTCAAAAAAAGAGAAAAGAGTGTCCAAAGACACTCTTTATTATAATTAAAAAGTTTGATTGTTTTTGTTAAGTAATAGATCTTACTTAGGCTGCTTACCGATATAAGCTAAGATACCGCCATCTACATATAAGATGTGACCATTAACTGCATTTGAAGCATCAGATGCTAAGAATACAGCTGGACCAGCTAACTCTTCTGGCTCTAACCAACGACCAGCTGGAGTCTTTGCAACGATGAATGAGTCGAATGGATGACGAGATCCATCTGCCTGACGCTCACGAAGTGGAGCAGTCTGAGGTGTAGCGATGTAACCAGGTCCGATACCATTACACTGGATATTGAACTCACCATATTCAGAACAAATGTTACGAGTTAACATCTTTAGACCACCCTTAGCAGCTGCATAAGCAGATACTGTTTCACGGCCTAATTCAGACATCATTGAACAAATGTTAATGATCTTACCATGACCCTTCTTGATCATTGAAGGTAATACTGCCTTTGATACGATGAATGGACCATTTAAGTCAATATCAATTACCTGACGGAACTGATCAGCAGTCATATCAATCATAGGAATTCTCTTAATAATACCTGCATTATTTACAAGAATGTCGATAACGCCAACTTCCTTCTCAATCTGAGCAACCATTGCGTTAACTGCTTCTTCGTTTGTAACATCACATACATAACCATGTGCTGCGATACCCTTTTCCTTATAAGCAGCTAGACCCTTGTCTACTAATTCCTGCTTAATATCATTGAAAACGATAGTAGCACCTGCTTCAGCGAAACCTAAAGCAATATTGAAGCCGATACCATAAGAGGCACCAGTAACTAGGGCAACCTTGCCATCTAGTCTGAAATCTTCCATTTTCATTTTAATTTTTCCTCCGAATTATAATTTTTGTGATTTTTTATGGAAACCTAACCATATAATAATTAAATTATTATTACTTTAAATCAGCTGTCTTGAAGAAATCCTGATCATCATAATCCTGATTTTCACCACACATACGCCAAATGAATGTATAATTCATAGTTGCTGCTGCACAGTGAATAGACCATGATGGAGAAATAACAGCCTGCTCAGGAGCCATAACGATATGTCTAGTCTCGTCTGGACGTCCCATAATGTGGAATACACGCTCAGTTTCAGGGAAATTGAAATAGAAGTAAACTTCCATTCTTCTTTCATGTGTATGGCATGGCATAGTGTTCCATGAAGAACCTACTGCAAGCTCAGTCATACCCATTGCTAACTGACATGAATCACATACATCCTTATGGATGAACTGGTTGATGACTCTCTTATTCATATGAGCCTCATCACCCATTGGCTTATGATTAGCCTTTTCATAATTAATATAAACTGTAGGATAAGTCTTATGTGCTGGACAAGAATTTACATAATACTTAGCAGGATTATTCTTATCTAATGACTCGAAAATAATCTCCTTAGTACCCATACCGATATACATACCATCCTTAGGCTGGATTTCGTATACCTTACCATCTAATGTAACCTTACCCTTACCACCAACGTTAATGAAGCCCATTTCACGTCTCTGTAAGAAATATTCAGCACGAAGCTCATCTGCAGAGTCTAATACTACTGCCTTATTAACTGGCATTACACCACCAGCAATCATTCTATCCTGATGAGAATATGTAAATACAATTTCATCAGCCTCGAATACTGTTTCAATTAAATAATGCTTTCTTAATTCAGCTGTATCATACTTCTTTGAATCATCTGGATGATTAGCATATCTTACATCTAATTTCATTTTGTTTCTCCTTAGATATTTTCTAATTTATTCTTAACAAAATTATAAGAGAATTCCATATCCTCAGGCTTAGAGCCTTCAAAGATAAGATAAGCATTTGGTGCTTCTTCCTTCATTCTCTTTAATAAATAGTCATAATCAAATAGACCCTTACCAATTGCGCACTGCTTTAAAGCATCGTTTTCAATAATGAAGTCCTTTAGATGGAATATAACTATTTTGCCCTTAAATAGCTTTAATGCTTCCTCAAATATTTCCTTATAATTCTGATAATTGCTTATTGCTAAGTAATTATAAATATCTAAGGTATAATAAACATTTGGAGAATTGATTTCATCAACCAAACGCTTTAAAGCCTTAGGCTCAAACATACAATGTCCAAAAGCGCCCTCTAAAGCAATTTTTGCATCTACTGATTCTGCGTAATTTGCTAAATCCTTGAAGATTCTTAAATCCTCCTGGAAAGCCTCTTCAGTTCTGTTAAGAGGATTATAAGTCCACTTATCATCATTGAATGATCCTGTTTCTGTACCAACAAAGCCTGCACCAAAGGCATTTTCATACTTTAGATGCTCCTTAAATTTGGCAATATTATCAGCTACAAGCTGCTTATTAGAATGAACAGGATTAAAATATGCACCAAGCATTGCAATATCTAAGCCTTCATTTTGGAAGGCTGCTTTAAAAGCACTTACCTTTTCATCATTTAAGGTACCTGCCTTGCCAGATTCACCCTCGATAGCCTTGTTTATTACAAACTGAACACCATCAAAGCCTACTGCCTTAGCTTGCTTAGCAAGTGTTTCCGCATTACTTTTTCCAAAGTCATGTACTCTTACACCAATTTTCATAAGTACCTCCAAAAAACAATACGAAGGCTGCAAGGTCCTCCTTGTAGCCTAGGTAATAGTTTAAATCAAATTAACGCTGAACACGTCCGTTAGCTGCACCACCAGCTAATGCTTCTACTTCCTTAACTGATGCTAAGTTGTAGTCGCCGTTGATAGTGTGCTTTAATGCAGATGCTGCAACAGCATATTCAAGAGCTTCACCCTGAGTAGCCTTAGTCATTAAACCATAGATTAAACCACCAGAGAATGAGTCACCACCACCAACACGGTCGATGATAGGGTTGATGTCATATCTCTTAGATTCATAGAATTCTTCACCATCATAGATTAATGCCTTCCAACCATTGTGTGTAGCTGAGAAAGACTCTCTTAATGTAGAAACTACATACTTGAAGCCGAATTCCTTAGCCATCTGCTTGAAGATGTTATGGTAACCAGCAGCACCAGTTTCACCAGCTTCAACATTTGCATCTGGCTTGAAGCCTAAGCATAATTCTGCATCCTCTTCATTACCGATACATACATCAACATACTTCATTAATGGCTTCATGATAGAAATAGCCTTTTCAGAAGTCCATAACTTCTTACGGAAGTTTAAGTCTACAGATACAACAACGTTGTTCTTCTTAGCAGCGATTAAAGCCTTCTCTAAGCACTTTGCAGATGCATCAGAGATAGCTGGAGTAATTCCTGACCAGTGGAACCAAGCTGCATCCTTGAATACTTCGTCAAAGTTGAAGTCTTCAGGCTTTGCATCAGCGATTGCTGAATGAGCACGGTCATATAATACTACTGATGGTCTCATTGAAGCACCAGTTTCAGAATAGTAAATACCAACTCTGTCACCACCACGTGCAACATAATCAGTATTAACACCATATCTTCTTAAAGAGTTAATAGCTGCCTGACCAATCTGGTTATCAGGTAACTTAGATACGAAATAAGCATCTAAACCATAGTTAGCGCAAGATACAGCTACGTTAGCCTCTCCTCCACCAAAGATAATATCGAACTGATTAGCCTGAACAAAACGAGTGTTTGCAGGTGTAGAAAGACGAAGCATAATTTCGCCCATTGTTACAACTTTCTTAGAATTGAACTTTAAATTTTTCATGTTTTCTCCTCTTAATTTTTTACTTTTCAATTTTTACTTTTACTACTAGCTTTTCAACTATAGCAGTATCGTCCTCATCATTTGATCTGCACTTAGCAAGATGAGCATCCTCTGTATAAACAAGTGCGAAACCTTCTTCAACATCGAAGAATAAAGCACCCTTAGGATCATTATTATACTTTGTTACATCCTTTTCTGGATTATAAGGAACTGTAACCTTTAAATCAGGGTTAGTGATATGAGTGTAACCAATCTTTTCAGAACCCTTTAAAACAACCTGAATATCAATATAATTTTCATGGTTTTCGAAGAATGTATCTGCATACTTCTTAGCAACGTATGTATCTCTGTTTGCATATACGTTAGTACCATCAACAACAGTCTTACCCTTAGGTAGAGCAAGCATGCCCTCAACACCTAAATTAAGCATCCAGTCGATTGCTGTATCAACATTCTTAGCAATACCCTTATAGCGGTATAAATCTACTAACTTTCCTACTATCATTTTATTTCTTTCTCCTGTTATCTTACAACCTCAGCTGAACCATTTGCAGCCATGAAGTTTTCAATATCCTCGCAACTCATTGTAGATGCATCACCATAAATAGTATGCTTTAATACGGATGTATTTAGACCATATCTAACTGCGTAGTGAGGGTCATTATAATCCTTTAATAAGCCGTGGATAACACCTGATGCGAACGCATCACCGCCACCGATTCGGTCGTAGATATTAAATCTGATTGGGTCAGTTAATTCCCAAGTCAAGTTATCGCCGTCAAGTCTAAAGTAATAACCGGCTAAAGAATTATCTGTAGCAGTATAAACAACTCGGTCTGTACCAAAGATATAATGTAAATTATACTTCTTAATCATCTTAGGGAAGACATTTCTTCTCTTTTCAGATAAAGTCTTATCCTCAAATCCTGGATCTAATGGAATTTCAAGAATAGTATTTGCATCATAGAAGCTTGCAAATACGATATTTACATAATTCATAAATTTCTTATAAACTGGTCTGGCTTCCTCTACTGTCCATAATTTTGCACGGTAGTTAAAGTCAAAGCTTACTGGAACATTATGCTTCTTTGCTTCCTGAGCAGCTCTGAATGCAACCTTTCTTACTCTTTCACCAAGTGCTAATGTGATACCTGAAATATGTAACCATGTAGCATCTGAGAAAATTTCATCCCAGTCGAATTCATCCTCTGAGATACGAGTAATTGCAGAATGCTTACGGTTATAAATAACCTTTGAAGGTCTACCACCGAAGCCTGTTTCTAGGAAGTAAATACCAATTGTTGTAGAACCTCTAACAACATATCTAGTATCAACACCATGACTCTTTAAGTGAGTGATCGCACCATCACCAAGCTGATTAGGTGGAAGCTTAGACATAAAATATGCATTGTGACCCATATGAGATAGGGCAACTGCAACGTTAGCTTCTCCTCCACCATAATTAACTAGGAAAGACTGAGTTTGATTAATTGTAGAGTAATCTGGAGTAGATAATCTAAGCATTATCTCGCCAAATGTAATAATTTTTTCTTCCATAATCATCAAGCTCTTTTTTAAATATTTTTTACTTACCAGCAGCTAATTCTGCTCTAGCGTTTCTAACTGCTTCTACATACTGCTGAGCTCTCTTAGTTGTTTCAGCTAAGTCACCCTTTGTAGCAGGAGCTGTTAAATGTGAACCAGAAGAAATACATACAGCACCCTTCTTAATCCATTCGCCAGCATTCTCTAAGTTAACACCACCAGATGGCATTAAGTTAGCATAAGGAAGTGGTCCCTTTACATCCTTAATGAATGTAGGTCCAAGCATATCGCCAGGGAATACCTTTATAACATCGCAACCAGCTTCCATAGCTGTAACGATTTCCTTAATAGTCTGAGTACCAGGGATATAAGGAACCTGATATCTGTTACATAACTTAGCAACGCCTTCATTGAATGAAGGTGCAACGATGAATTCAGCACCAGCTAAAATAGCAACTCTAGCAGTTTCAGAATCTAAAACTGAACCAGCACCTACAATTAACTTCTCAGCAGGGATTGCCTTCTTTAAAGCCTTGATAACAGCATCTGCACCAGGAACTGTAAATGTAACTTCGATACCCTTTACACCACCATCAGTACAAGCTTTACCAATGTTGATAGCTTCTTCTTCACTCTTTGCACGAACTACGGCAACAACACCACAGTCAGCAAGTCTGTTTAATACATCAAACTTTTTCATTTTTAATTATACCTCTTTCTTTATAACCACGTTTGGACGTGGTAACCTAGATAAATTATAAAATCATTTAGAGCAATTGTCAATGATACATTCAGTTTATTAGACTCCGATTTTATACTTTTTAACCACATTAATAAAATTTTCTTTTCTTTTTAAATAAAAAGAATATAATATCAGTGGTGATAATCATGGAAGGTCAAGCAGGACTCATTTTCGCTCTAGTTATTGCAGCACTTGCAATAATTGGAATGTTTATATGCATTTTAATATTCCCAAAGCTTAAAATAGGACGCTTTAGAATAGATACATTTTGGTTACCTATCCTAATTGGAGCTATTATTCTATTAATAGTAATTAAGGACGCTGGTTCGACATTTTTCGCTCAGGTAACGGAAAATTCATCACTCAATCCCTTAAAAATTCTAATTTTATTCGTTTCTATTTCATTTTTATCTGTGACATTAGATGATGCAGGCTTCTTCACATTTATTGCAAGCCTCTTTGTATCCAAATATCATAATTCACAGAAAAAGCTTTTTATAGTTCTTTATATATTAATATCAGTACTTACAATCTTTACATCTAATGATATAGTAATACTAACATTTACTCCCTTTATTGTATATTTATCTAAAAAGGGACACATCAATCCTATACCATATTTAGTAATGGAATTTGCAGCAGCGAATACCTATTCAATGATGCTTGAAATTGGTAATCCTACTAATGTTTATTTATCAGGAGTTTATGCAATACCATTCCTTAAATATTTTGTTAAGATGGTTATACCATCATTACTTTGTGGAATAGGATCCCTTGTAACCTTATTAATATTATTTAGAAAGCCTCTTAAGGAAGAAATTCAGGTCTTTGAATTAAATGTATCTCCACTAAGAGATAAAAAGCTTGCGCTAGTATCTGGTATAATACTTGCTCTTGCAACAATTACACTTGCTATATCTAATTATATTAATTTAGAAATGTATTTAATTGCTGCAGGATTTGCTATTATTCTTCTTATCTATTTAATAATATATGCAATTGTTAAAAGAAATTCTCATATATTATTA
>JAILEP010000120.1 GCA_024697825.1 Acholeplasmatales bacterium | reverse complement strand
GCCCTTGTTTATGCAGTAGGTGCTAACAATATAAACGTTAATGGCTTTAAATATGATTTAAATAATAATGAATCATTAATAACTAATGGTAATATAAAAATCACAGTTTAAGCTGTGATTTTTATATTACCATTAGTTATTAATGATTCATTATTATTTAAATCATATTTAAAGCCATTAACGTTTATATTGTTAGCACCTACTGCATAAACAAGGGCATGCTTGTCTTTAATTTCACCAATAATACCAGGTCTTAAATCATAAATATTTTTATCATTACCTGTCTCATTATTTAGTGTAATATCTAAATTATTAAATGTAATATCAGAGATATTATCATTTCCATAAATAGTTATACCATGCTCAGAATTAATTTTTAAATTATTGAATTTAATATTAGAGATTTTACCATTAATAGTTTTATCATTTCTTTTAACTGATGTTATAGCGATAGGCTCTGCCTTACCCCAGAAGGCCTTTAAATCAAACATATGAGTATTTATTTCTAAATTATCAAATGTTAAATTATCAATATTACCACTATCTCTAAGCTGAATAGATATTCCTCTATTAGTATCAGATATCTTAATATTTTCAAAATGAATATTATGGAAATGGGCTTCTGTTTCTGTTCCGATTTTGATTGCTGCACTAGATGATTTTAGAGTGCAGTTTTTAACATTTACATTGCAGGTATCCCCATATTTTTTAAAGAATTCTGTACCCTTTAAAACAATACAATCATCAGCTGATTCAATATAGCAGTCCTCAATATTAATATTTTTAGAATGATCTGGGTCTATTCCATCGGCGTTTAGCATTCTTCTATTATTTAATATTTTAATACCTTTAATATTAATACCATCACAGCCAACTAAATGAACAGTCCAAAAGGCACTCTTAGTTAAAGTTATGCCATTTAAATTAATATTCTTACCATTTTCGATATATATTAAAGGCATTCTAGGATAAAAGGCTCCTTCAATATAGGTAGGTGTAACCTCACCATAAAAGATTTCCTCATTGCCATTAATTGTGCCTTTACCTTTAATATAGAAATTATTAATATCCTTTCCATAAATAAAATATAAATATGGGCAGCCATTATAATCACAATTAATAAAGGTATTTTCGGTAATATTATCAAATTTCATACCTTGGCTATTCATATCATCAATATTATTTGAAGCCTTTAATATAGCATTTTCCTCTAAATTAAAGGTGATGTCACTTTTAATAAAAATAGTTCCTGAAATATAGGTCTTATTCTTACTAAATATTAAGGTATCACCCTTATTTAAATCCTTAATTGCCCTATTTATAGCCTTAGTCCAAAGACCATCAGCTACATATTTTTCATAATCATCTAATTTAATTTCCATATAGCCCTCCAAAAAAAGGGCCACAATTTGTGACCCTTATAATTTTATATTAGTCTAAAACTCTAGCGTAGAACTTAGCTGCTAATAATTCCTCATCACTAACACGCTCTCTGAACTTACCCTTACCATCGTTACCAACGATATAATATGTATAAGTGTTACCTGCGTTCTTATTAACCTCAAGAGCATTCTCGTTCTTATAACCAATATAGCTTCTGCCTTCTAGGATTGAAACTAAATCAGAAACGATTGCAGTGGCAGTTGGAATTGAACCTGCACCCTTACCATAGAACATTAAATCGCCATTTGTAGAGCCTGTAAATAATACAGCATTGAATTCGTTCTTAATTGAAGCGAATGGGTGATTTAATCTAACCATTGTAGGCTCAACACGAATGATTGCAGAATTGCCAACCTTCTTTGATGATGCAACAAACTTTAATGCATAGCCTAATTCCTTGATTGATTCAAGAATCTGCTTATTTACACCTGTAATACCATAATGATAAATATCCTCATTAGAAATATTACCCTTAAATGCGATTGAAGATAGGATATTGATCTTTCTAACAATATCAAGACCCTCTAAATCAGCTGTAGGATTAGCTTCAGCGAAGCCGTTCTTCTGTGCAAGCTTTAAAGCCTCATC
Source organism: Acholeplasmatales bacterium (assembly GCA_024697825.1). GTDB lineage: Bacteria > Bacillota_I > Bacilli_A > Acholeplasmatales > Anaeroplasmataceae > Anaeroplasma. Next base: position 1,541 of record JAILEP010000120.1, on the reverse strand, counting down.
AAAAGATAAACCATCCTCATCCATTCTTGTAAGAATGTAGTTAGTAGTACCATTTAAGATACCATAAATATCATTAACATCATTAACCTTAATATTATCGATTAAAGTACGGATTACTGGAATACCTCCACCTGCAGATGCTTCAAAACAGAATGAGCAGTCATTTGCATGTGCTAGGCTAATAAATTCCTCTAAATGCTGGCTTACAACTTCCTTATTAGCAGTGATTACTGACTTACCCTTAGCTAAGCACTTTGTAATAACCTCATATGGAACATCATGGCCACCTAATACTTCTACAACAGTACCAATTTCATCATCATTAACGATATCATCAATAACTGTTACAAGCTTATCACCTAATAAATCCTTCTTAATTGGTAAATCGAAAACCTTAGTGATTTCACAATTGTAGCTCTTATCAAGCTGACCAATTAAAGTGTAAACACCTCTACCGATTGTACCATATCCAAATAATCCAATTTTCATAATAATGTCTCCTTTAAAATTTCACACAAACATTTTACCAAAACAATGATATTTTTTCAACATTTTAAGCAATCTTATTGAATAATATTTTATTATTCATATAAAATCATCTCACCCTTAACATCAATGGTTAAATTCTTAACAATATCACTTGCCTCATCATTATAGTAAACGCCTACCCCATTTACTATCTCCTTAGGCTCATTATCACTAAATCCAATATGGAGCTTATAGCCCTCACTACAGCAGGCAATAAGTAGGGCAATTTCTACTGATTTTTTGTCCTGCTCCTTTAATTCATTTTTGAAATATTCTACTGCTCTATCTGTTAGTTTCATAAGCCCTCCTAATATACAAAAAAGGCGCAACTGCGCCTTTTATTAATTAATATCTTAAATCAACAATATGGTTATAATCGTATACACGAGTAACACGTGCATCGTACTTAACCTCAACATTAGCTCTTAGGTTTTCAAGACTTCCTCTATCACCCTTTAGAACAATGTTTTTCTTTGTGCCATCCTTAACATATTCGAAGCAATAATAGCCTTCCATATGTCTTCTAATAACATCTACAACATTCTCAATAGTTGGAGTGAAATCACCCTTGATACCAAAGCCATACATACCGATTTCATCTTCCTCAACACAACGTAAAACCTTAACATTTGTATTGACGATAGTTTCCATTTCATCAGTATCAAATACGTTGATATTGATTACTTCGCAATCATCTTCTCCACTCGCACTTGGAATAATGTATCTAATACGATCAAATTCCTTAGCCACAAGCTTGTATTTAATATTATTCTTTTTAAAAACCTCGATCAGCTTTTCATTAAGCATTTCCTTAGTCATATGGATTCCCCCCAAGAACATTTGCTTACATTTTAAACTATTTTATAATAATTTTCAACTAGATAATATCAAAAATTTGAAACGACAAAATTGATATTATAACTGTAACATTTAATATCTTAATCCAAATTCAGTAATTTAATTAAAAAATGTATTAATCAGCTAAATTTCTAACCTCATCAAACTTCAATTCT
>JAILEP010000113.1 GCA_024697825.1 Acholeplasmatales bacterium | reverse complement strand
AATAGATAAGAGTGATGTTGATTTAAGCGAGGAGCTTAGATTATCTGTTATTTCTTATGTTGAATTAATTGATAAGAAGAATATCAATTTAGATTTAGATATAGACGATAATATTATTTTTAATACTAATTCAGGATATATGGAAATCATCTTTAATAATTTAATTTCTAATGCAATTAAATTTACTAAGGATAATATTTCAATATCATTAAAGCGTGAAAATGAAAATGTTATATTTAAGGTCACTGATAATGGAATTGGTATGAACAATGATGTAGGAAGTCATATCTTTGATAAATTTTATCAGGGTGACACCTCTCATAAGAGTGAGGGCAATGGCTTAGGTCTTGCCTTAGTTAAAAGAGTTATTGATTTAATGGGTGGAGAAATCTATCTAAAGAGTCAGGTCAATAATGGTACTGAATTTAAAATTGTTTTAGGTGATAATGATGGAAAATAAGGACGATAAATTCGAATATAGCTATAAGGCTCTATCAGATAAGGAAATAAAAAGAGTAGAAGCTATTAAAATTGAATATGATGTTCAATCATCCTTAAGAAAGCTTGAGGAGCTAGATAAAAGGGTTAAATCATTCCCAATTATTATATCTTTAACCTTTGGTATTTTAGGTACATTAGTTTTTGGGCTTGGCTTAACATGTATTCTAGAATGGAGTAATTATACCTTTGGTATTTTATTAGCATTATGTGGAAGCCTTATTTTAGGCATAGCTTATCCTTTATATAATTATTTTTATAATAAAAATAAAGCCAAATATAAGGATGAAATCATTAGAATTTCAAACGAGCTATTAAATGAAGAAAAGTAGGTGCTTTATATGAAAAAGGAAAATGATTATTTTGGTTTAAGACAGGTTACATCTGGTATGCCTGGATTCTATAGTAGAACATATCCTACAATTGCAATAATTCTTGCGATCATTTTCCCACCACTTGGGCTTGGAATAGGAATTAGCGCAACCGTTGCAAGTAAAAGAGAGCTTGGCAAGTATTCAGGTCTTGCTATATTTAGTATTGTCCTAGCAGGAATATTAATGGTTGCCTATATGGTTTTAATAATATTCATCGTTTTAATTGCAAGTGGTGTTTTATAATATGTAAAAATAGATGGTTTTAGTCTTAATTTTAAAAAAAATTAAGTCTAGAGCCATTTTTATTTTTGTAAATTTAATTTTTTCGTACCATAATTAAATAATTATGATATAATATCAATGTTTGAGATTAAAAAAGAAAGAAAAGAAAAATTAAGGAGACAAAAAATGAGTGATATTAAGCGCTTCGAATTCGATTGGGCAGGCCGTCCACTCGTAGTAGAAATCGGAGAAGTAGCTAAGCAGGCAAATGGTGCATGTTTAGTTCATTACGGAGATAGTACAGTTTTATCTGCAGTTGTATCAAACAATGTAGAATCAACAGCTGACTTCTTCCCATTAATGGTTTTATACCAGGAAAAATTATATGCAGCAGGTAAGATCCCTGGAGGATTTTTAAGAAGAGAAGGACGTGCTTCAGAGCATGAAACATTAGTTTCAAGATTAATTGACCGTCCTATCAGACCTTTATTCGCAGATGGCTTCAATAATGAAGTTCAGGTTATTAATACAGTATTATCTGCTGACCCTGACTGTTCAACAGCTATGGCAGCTATGCTAGGTTCATCTATCGCACTTATGGTTTCTGATATTCCATTTGAAGGACCAATCGCAGGTGTAGTTGTAGGTAAGGTTAACGGCGAATTAATAATTAACCCAACTCCAGCTCAGATGGAAGAAACTACAATCAACTTAACAGTTGCAGGTACTCATACAGCAATCAACATGGTTGAAGCTGGTGCTAAGTTCGTTTCAGAAGATGAAATGTGGGAAGCATTAAAGTTCGGTCATGCATATATCCAGAAGCTTTGTGAATTCCAGCAGGAAATCGTTAAGGAATGTGGTAAGGAAAAGTATGTACCAGTTTTATTCCAGGTAGATAAGGAAATTGAAGCTCAGGTTAAGGCATTCGCTGAAGAAAAGCTAATCAAGGCTATTAGAGTTGAGGATAAGCTTGAAAGATATGCAGCAATCGATGCAGTTAACGCTGAAACTTTAGAGGAGTTCGGCAAGAAGGTATTCATCAAGGATTTAGGTGATATCAAGGTTGAGGACAAGGATGCTAAGGCATTATATTTAAAGAATGTTCAGTATACATTAGATGAAATCTTACACGGCGAAGTAAGAAGAATGATCGCTGTAGATAAGATTAGACCAGATGGTCGTGCTGTAGATGAAATCAGACCACTTTCTTCAAGAGTTGATGTATTACCACGTGTTCATGGTTCTGCATTATTCACAAGAGGTCAGACTCAGTCTTTAGGTACAGTTACATTAGGTTCATTAAATGATTCTCAGATTATTGATGGTTTAGGCCAGGAAGATAACAGAAGATTCATGTTACATTATAACTTCCCTCAGTTCTCAGTAGGTGAGACTGGTAGATATGGCGCTCCTGGTCGTAGAGAAATCGGTCATGGTGCTTTAGGTGAAAGAGCATTATCATATGTTATTCCAAGTGAAGAGGAATTCCCTTATACAATCCGTGTTGTATCAGAAATTCTTGAATCAAATGGTTCATCTTCACAGGCTACAATCTGTTCAGGTACATTAGCTTTAATGGCTGCAGGTGTTCCTATTAAGGCTCCAGTTGCTGGTATCGCAATGGGTTTAATTATGACAGATCCTGAACATTATACTATCTTAACTGATATCCAAGGTATGGAAGATCATTTAGGAGATATGGACTTCAAGGTAGCTGGTACTAGAGATGGTATCACAGCACTTCAAATGGATATTAAGGTAAGAGGTATTTCTTACCAAATCTTAAAGGAAGCATTAGCACAAGCTAAGAAAGGTAGAATGCAAATTCTAGACCATATGGCTACAACAATCGCTGAAGTTAGACCTGAATTATCTAAGTATGCTCCAAAGGTTGTTACTGCTCAAGTTAACCCTGATAAGATTAAAGATATCATTGGTGCTGGTGGAAAGACTATTAACGCTACAATCGAGAAATTTGATAACGTTAAGATTGACCTTGAACAAGATGGTAAGGTATTCGTAATGCATTCAGATATGAAGACTGCAAAGGCTTGTCTAGAATATATCGTTAATTCAGTAAGAGAAGCTGAAGTTGGTAAAATTTATACTGGTAAGGTAGTAAGAATTGAACCATATGGTGCTTTCGTTGAATTATGGGAAGGTACTCAAGGCTTATGTCATATCTCTCGTTTAGCATTAGAAAGAGTTGAAAAGGTTGAAGACGTTGTATCATTAGGTGATGAAATCATCGTTAAATGTACTTTCGTTAATGAAAAGGGACAAATTGATTTATCTCGTAAGGACGCTTTAAAGGATGCTCAAAATCGTTTCGCTAAAAAGGATAACGAAGAAGAAGCTAAGGCTGAATAATTAATTAGGGTGTACTTATGTACATCCTTTTTATATGATGAATTATTAAATTATTTGAAAATAAATATTATTTTGTTATAATATTTTAGGTGCTTCGGTAATCGAGCAGAAATGTTAGGAAAGTCCATGCTAGCACAGGCTGCGATGCCTGTAGTGTTTGTGATAGTATAATAAATAAAGCTATGCACCTTTTAGGTGACGGCGGGAGTAGCCTAAGTCTTATGATATGGTAATCTCCTATAAAGTGCCACAGAAACGATACTTAGGGAAACTTAAGGGTGAAACGTTGGTAAACCCCGCAAGCTAGAAACCCAAATTTTGGTAGGGGAACTTCCAAGACCGAACTGAAGGTATGAGGAAGAAGGGAAACCTTAGATAAATGATTACCACCGCAAGGTACAGAACATGGCTTATGAAGCACTAAGGAGGATTCGTCCTCCTTTTTCTTGTAATTTGTTTATTAATAATGATATAATTTATGCAAAAGCGTAGGTGATTGAATGAATACTGTTCAAATGTCTTATTTTATAGCTCTAATTGTATCACTACTTTCTATGATCATTTTTTTAAGAAAAGGTATTGAAAGAAGGAAAAATAAATTATTATCAATTGCCACATTGAATATTCTTATATCATCTATCTTAATGTATTTAAATAGGACGATTGATAATGAACAATTTAGTATTTTTTCTCATTATTGTTATCATTTCCTACACTGTATTTTCCCATTTATATTTTTCTTATATGTAGTTGACTTAATTGGTAAATGGTACGATATAAAAAAATATAAAACAATATTAATGCTAATACCTGTAATAATATTTTATGGAATACTAATTTCTAATCCATTTACTGATTTTGCCTTTACTTATACAGATGGAGTTTATAAACGAGGTCCTGGTATTTATTTTGAATATGGTGCCGCAGCCTTTTATATGATTTGTGGAATATATTGGATAATAAAATATAGAAAAGCAATTGGAATTAAAAAAACTATAGATTTCATTTTATTTTTAGCATTAATAACTTCTGGTGTATTAATTCAATTAATAAAATCTGAAATAAAGGTAGAATTATTCTTAACAAGCTTAGGATTATTATCTATTGGATGTAATATTGAAAATAGAGATCAGGTTGTAAATAGACAAACTGATTGTTATAACGCTGAT
>JAILEP010000100.1 GCA_024697825.1 Acholeplasmatales bacterium | reverse complement strand
AATAGATGGACTAATTATAAATAATAAAAATATTAATAATAAAGCACTAAGACCTTTTCGCATTAGTCTTCCTCCTTATAATTAAAATTGTGACAACACCAACTAAAACAATTCCACCTATTATAGAAAAGATAATAATATTTGTGTTATCAGCTTCCTCTTCCTCTACTATAACCTCTCTTATACTATTAGATATTTCATAATAGACTCTCTTTCCACTAATATAGGTTAATAAAATTTCATATTGACCAGAATTAGGTGAATCTAAATCGAAATATTCACCACTAAATGTGACAATATCATCATTAGATAATAAGCCCTCACTTATTAATAAATCCTGGATTTCACTCATTGATAGCTTATGATCTGTATAGCTATTAATAATATAATCTGAATAAATAATAGTTGTGTCCTTAGCTTCCTCTACTATTTCCTCTTCAGCTGCTCTTTCTTCAATATCAATTGATGATATAGGTGTTCTTGTAATAGTACTTTTACCAACAGTAATAATAATTATTTCATTCATAATATTTCCTGTTGAATCCGACGCAATAGCCTCTATTTCGTATTCTCCTTCAATATCATATTGCTTTAAATAATTAACATAGCCATTTAATTGAACATCAGCTATTTTTCCATCATAATCATCATAAACATTAATTAAGCTTAAAATATCAGCTCTTTCAAGTAGCGTAGTCTGGTTCGCATTTATAGCATTAGTATCAACATGAGGCGCTTCATTATCTACTACCTTAATAAGACCATTCCCATAATATGTATTATCATTTAAATCAGTAAAATAAATTATATAGCTATATTCTCCAAGCTTATTATAAGAATAAAAATAATCACTTGTGACATTAAATGATTTATATTCAAACCCAACCTCACATTTAGCTAAAATATCATAAATAGTAAGCTTAGAATCATATGATACCTCTATATCTTGAGTATTAATTAATGATTCCATATCTGTAATATTAATATTGATTGTTCTTAAATAGATTGTATTATCACCATAGGATCTAAGCCTAATATAATAATTGCTTAATTCTAAATTATTGGGATCATAATTAGAATTAATAATTTCATAATCAGCTAAGGAATTACCAGCTGAATCAATCATACCAGCCTTATATGCAATATCCTCCTTAGATAAAGGATTTGATATATCGATTGATATATTTACCTCCTCTACCTCCTCCTTAATTGGTGAATATAAGAATTTAGGATGATAATCCTTAGAATTAAAATATTTATTATCCTCATCTAAGGTATAGGTATAATCTCCTATTATTGCGTAGGATACTCCCGCACAATAATTTGCTAAATCATAAAAATCATCACTAATTGGAGTTACTGTTCTAACTCCCATTTCTAAATAAAAGATTTCAGTATCTCCAATATAAATAGATACCTCATCAACCTGACAATCACCCATAACATATAAATATTTAAAGGTATCAGTTTTTAATAAAGTACCACCTGAATCATAAAAGCTTATATCCGCTTTAACTGTTAGATTATTATATGCAAGCTCTAAAAAATCAACATAATTGTTATAATGCTCATAATTAGACATGGCTATATCATCATTAGAAACAATTAAATAATTAAAGATTTGATTAGGTGCTAAATAATTAAAATAATCATCAAATTCAAGTGATGTATCTGGCTTTACCTCTTCCGCATAAGCATTAAAGCCAAATAAAAAAGATATTAATAATAAAATAAAGGCTGTCTTTTTCATTATCTATTCCTCCTATCATAAATAATAATAGACAGCAAATACCAATTTTTTAGAATAAAAAGAAAAAAAGATGACAAAAAGTCATCTTATTTCTTAATTTCTTCTACAAATTCATACATTGTAGTAGCATCAGCCTTTGATGTTTTAGGATCAAGGGATGCGACTCTAACACTTACTGATTTAGTACCAAATTCAATTGTGACTATATCACCAAGCTTAAGCTCCTTAGAGGGCTTAGCAGGGTTACCATTAACAAGCACACGCTCATTATCAGCAACCTCCTTAGCAAGTGTTCTTCTTTTTATAAGCCTAGAGACCTTAAGATACTTATCTAAACGCATCTTATTCCTCTTTATTATCATCTGTAGATGAATCAATTAAATTATCGTTAATGTCTACTTCCTTAATTTCAGGAGCCTCAACATTAGTATCTACCTCTGGTGTTGTAGTGCTTTCTAAAGGAGCTGATTCAGTATCTGAAGATACCTCATTATTTTCCTCTGCATATTTTTCATCACACCACTTTAAATGACCAGTAGCAACAATTTCATCAATATCAGACTTAGTAATTGTTTCAACCTTAAGAAGATATTCAGCGATATTAGTTAATAAATCAATGTTAGATGTAATAACTTCCTTAGCCTTTGCATAGCATTCTTCAATAATTCTTCTTTGCTCACGGTCGATTTCTAGTGCAACCTGATCAGAGAAATTCTTCTCCTTTAGATAATCACGACCTAAGAATATAGAACCACCTGAATGCTCATACTGCATAGGACCTAAATCACTCATACCATACTGTGTTACCATTGCACGAGCAATCTTAGTTGCGTTTTCGAAGTCATTTGAAGCACCAGTTGATACCTCATTGAACATAACCTCTTCTGCAACACGTCCACCTAGGAAGCCTGTAATAGTTTCAAGCATCTGTGTCTTAGTATTGAAGTATGTTTCTTCCTTAGGCATCATTAGGTTATAGCCACCAGCCTGTCCACGTGGAACGATAGTGATCTTTTGAACCTCAGAAGCATTTTCAAGCTTAATACCAATAACGGCATGACCTGCCTCATGGTATGCAACAAGCTTTCTTTCCTTTTCAGTATATTTCTTACTCTTCTTAGCAGGACCCATCATAACACGGTCGATAGCCTCATCGATATCCTTCATATTTAATACCTTACGGTTATCTCTTGCGGCAAGAAGGGCTGCTTCATTTAATACATTTTCTAGATCAGCACCTGAGAAGCCTGGAGTTCTCTGAGCGATAGCTGAAAGCTTAACTGACTGGTCTAAATGCTTATTTCTAGCATGAACCTTAAGGATTTCCTCACGTCCTCTTACATCTGGATTAGCAATTGTAATCTGACGATCAAAACGTCCTGGTCTTAATAATGCTGGGTCTAATACGTCTGGTCTGTTTGTCGCAGCCATAACGATAATACCTGTGTTTCCGTTAAAGCCATCCATTTCAACAAGTAGCTGGTTTAATGTCTGCTCACGCTCATCGTGGCCTCCGCCCATACCGGCACCTCTTTGACGACCTACGGCATCAATTTCATCAATAAAGATAATACATGGTGCATTATCCTTTGCAGTCTTGAACATATCACGAACTCTTGATGCACCTACACCAACGAACATTTCTACGAAGTCTGAACCTGAAATTGAGAAGAATGGAACACCAGCTTCTCCGGCTACTGCCTTTGCTAGTAATGTCTTACCTGTACCTGGAGGACCAAATAATAATACACCCTTTGGTACTCTAGCACCAATTTCGTTATACTTTCTAGGATTCTTTAAGAAATCAATGATTTCAACTAATTCTTCCTTTTCCTCATCACATGCTGCAACATCCTTAAATGTTACTGACTTATTCTTAGAAAGCTTAGCTGTTGATTTAGCAAAATCAAATGCTCCACCAGCTCCACCTTGGCTCTTAGAAATCATTCTAAACATCCATACGAAGAATAAAATCATTAATGCATATGGTAATAATGTAAATACCCAATCTAACCAAGTTGTTGTAGCCAAAGCTGTTACATTGATTGATTGTGTTTTCATTAATGTATTTAACTGATCTAAGGTAACAATTACCTTAAAGTTAGTACTCTTGCCAGCCACTGTATATACACCTGTTAATGTATATAAGCCAACATTTCCGCCATCACCAACTGGGACAGCACTCATATCTGAAACTGTATATGAGCTATTACTAATATATGAAGATAAAGCTGCATAATTAATAGTTTCAGTACTGCTAGTATTGAATATACCACTAATTAGTAGATATAATCCAATGATTGCAACAATAATTATGATAATGAACAGCCAGTCGAATTTTCTCTTTGGCTGTTGCTTATTATTATTCTGCATAATAACCTCCTAATAATCTATTTCTGATAAACCCTTGGCTTTAACACTCCAATATATGGAAGGTTTCTATAATGCTCATTATAGTCCAAGCCATAGCCTACAACGAATTCATTAGGAACTGGTCCTCCAACATATTTTGCGTGAATATCAAACTTTCTGCCCTCAGGCTTATCAAGTAGAACGCAAAGCTCTACTGAATTAGCACCATGCTCTACAAGGACTCTTCTTATAGAATCTAGTGTTCTTCCTGTGTCTAATATGTCATCAATTACGATAACATCTCTTCCCTTTACATCAGGTACCTTACCTTCAATAGTAATGAATCCAGTAGATTCAATACCCTGATATGATGAGGCCTTAATATAATTTAATGTAAGTGGAAAATCAAGCTTTTTAACAAGATCGCTCATAAAAGGTAGACAACCCTTTAATAAACCAATAATTAATGGATTTCTATCTTTGTAATCATTAGTGATCTCTTTGCCTAATCTATTTAGCATATCATTAATTTCATTTTCTGATACGTAAATCTTTTCAATATCATTATGCACTATAACACCTCGCAAACTAAATAAATATTTCCTTCGCTCTTTTGCTTATAAACAGAATCACTTTTTAAAATATCATATATCCAAACAATATCACCATTACCATCAACGATAATAGGAAGGATATCTCTTTGGTTCTTTGGTATTTTCTTATCAATCATAACTCTAGAAACCTTTTTAGTACCATTATCTATTGTAATAGTATCCCCATTTTTTCTAGGTCTAATTACAAAAGGAAATATCAACTGATTATACCATAACTTAATGTATTTTGCACCTGATACAGGTAAATTCTTAGAAAAATAAAACCTGTATGCATTATTATATACCACACTATCATTTTCTTCTAGTACAACTGCAGTGGGTAATGTCACATTTCGCTTTGAAATATAGGCCTGATTATATTCCTTATATAAGAAATATTCTCCTTCAAGCTTAAGCTCCTTATTGCCATCCTCATTTTCTAATAATTCAAGAATATCATTGATAATATTAGTGTTTCTTCTAATATTAAATCTTTCAAGAAGTAATGATATAATATCCTTCTTTAAGGCTATTCTTAAATTCTTAAATGAAGAAATATCAATAATATGATTATGCTTATTTAAATAATTGATTGAATCCTCTCTAATATAATCAAAGGCCTCATGCATCATAAGAGAATATCTTAAAGCCTTATCATATAAATCAGGGCATTCATCAAGTAATAGAGGAACAACATGATGTCTAAGCCTATTTCTTAAGAATAAATCCTCATGATTTGAGGAATCCTCAAAATAGGTTAAGCCTTCCTCTTTTGCAAAATCATAAATCTCGTTTTTACTTACACAAAGGAGTGGTCTAATGATACGGTATTTACCATCATTATTATCTAAGGCAATACCACCATAGCCATATAAATTAGAGCCCTCCATTAGCTTAATTAAAATAGTTTCAATCTGATCTCCCTCATGATGAGCAGTTGCGATAATATTAGTATTATATTTATCGGCAACCTCTCTAAAGAAATCATATCTAGCATTATGGGAATCATCATGGAAATTACCATTTCCCTTAAAGTGATAATCTAATAATTCAAAAGGAACATTCAAATCTTTTGCAAGCTCACGCATTGCACGCTCCTCTTCCTCACTTTCCTTGCGCTTATGATGATTTACATGGGCAAGAATACATTTATACCCTAAACGAGATAAAATCGAAATTAAGGCCACAGAATCGGCTCCGCCTGAAACTGCACAGACTACTCTATTATCAATATTAAGTTTGTTAGCTTCAATAAAATTCTTTACCTTATTAATCATAATTCCTACCCAACTATACACAAATTATACATTAAACATTTACTGATTTAAACCAATTTAAAATGTTAAATTATGTTAAAAGGACAGCTGGTGCTGTCCATTTTAATTATCTTACTCTTCTACCAATCATATCAAAGATAAAATATCTCTTTAGATTGAATCTTGCCTCTTCGCCTTCTTTAATATCAGCAGTTTGAGGAACAATACATTTATAAAGCTTATCGATTCCAGGAAGTGTAAATACTACATTCTTATCTCTTCCGATAAATTCGATATGAACAACATTCATGACATACTTGCCATTTGGATTCATTTCAAAGAATTCTGGTCGAATACCAATTCTTGTGTCCTTTGTTAAAATCATTCTTTCACCAAATGTTGGAGTAATATCATCAACAAATTCCTGTTCACCAAACATAAGCTTTCCAATAACCTTTTTAGCACTCTTTGGATCCTCTGGGTCCTCTAGTTCTTCTGTTTCTTCTTCAATATAATTAGCCTTAACTATATTGATAGGTGGAGTACCTAAGAATTCCGCAACAAATTGATTCTTTGGCTCATTATAAACATCCTGAGGAGCACCAACCTGTTGAACCTTACCTAAGCTCATAACAATGATTTCATCAGAGATAGACATAGCCTCCTCTTGATCATGTGTTACGAATACAGTAGTGATACCTGTTTCCTTCTGGATTCTTCTAATTTCCTCTCTTGTAGTAATACGAAGTCTCGCATCTAGGTTAGATAGTGGCTCATCAAGTAATAATACATCTGGAGTTTTTACAATAGCACGTGCAATTGCGACTCTCTGTTGCTGACCACCTGACATCTGACCAGGTCTTCTATCCATATATTCCTCAATACCAACAAGCTTAGCCATATCAAGTGCCTTCTGAGCAGCGACCTTCTTTGGTTCACCACGGCTTACTAATGGGAACATAATATTTTCTTTAACAGTCATATGTGGATAAAGAGCATAATTTTGGAATACTAAACCAATACCACGCTTTTCAGGTGGAGTATTAGTTACATCCTTATCGCCAAAAATAATCTTACCATCAGTTGGCTTATGTAATCCAGAAATCATATATAGAGTTGTTGACTTACCACATCCTGAAGGACCTAATAAGCAAACAAGCTTACCAGATGGAATTAGGACATCAATGTGATCAACTGCAGTAACATACTTCTCGCCCTTTTTACGACTTTCAAATTCTTTAGTTAAACCAATAAGTTTAATTTCCATAGCGTTTACCTCCTTATTGGGAGTTTTCATAGTTTATTTTAGCATTAATTTATTAAAAAATAAATATCTATGATGATACAAAAGAAAAAACCAAAAAGAAAGGGACTCCCGAGAGAGTCCCTTAATTATTAAGCTTCAAGTGCCTTTAAAATGAATGTAGCTGTTGTAGCATCGAATGACCAAATATTTTCAAAGTCTAATTCTAATACTGTTGAAGCTGCTGACTGAGTCCAAGTATAAACTGTATTATTCTCTTCATCCCATAAATCAAATACCATTGAAGATGAAATGATATATGAAGAATAATATTCCTTCCAAGAACCATAGTTGCTTGTTGTTGTATAAGAACCTGCTGGGTTAGATACAGCACGACCAACGATTGGGTTAGAGTTCTTATGTGCATAAGTTAATGTAGCTGTGTACTTGCTTAATAAAGCATTGTAGTACATGTTACTATACATGAATTCAACATCGGCAACGTTACGGTTAATGTAAACATTACCTGAACCATTATCGAAGTCACCAACGATACCTGCGTTATACTGACCCTTAGAAATTACTAAACCATAAACGATGTTCTGGCTAATAACTGTTGTATAAGCTGCTGATTCGTTCTTAACACGTCCAATTAATAGACCATGGTTACCAGCTGCGTCAGCGCCATCACCGATTACTGCATTTACATAACAGTTAGTAACTGATAAGTATAAGAAATCCTGATCATTGTTCTTCTGACCATTACCTAAGATACCACCAGCATACTTGTTGTTTGCATGGATCTTGTACTGGTTATCAGTATTGAACTGGTCTAAGTCGAATGTGTATGCATCATCTGCTGCTACTGGAGTGAATTCAGGAATTGGGTTAACTAATGAACATTCAGAAATGTAGTTATAACCACCTGTTGCTTGACCAACAACACCACCGATTGCTTCCTTACCATATGCAGAAATACGAGTTGCATGAACATTATTAATATAAGCACCCTGGATTTCACCGATAATTGCAACCTGCTTACCAGTTGTAGCTGATGCAGTTAAGTTGATATTATCGAAGTAAACATCCATGATAGTACCATTAGATACCTTGTAGAATACGTTAACTGTCTTAGTGTATGTAGTCTGATCACTAGCATCAACTGTGATGTTAGAAATCTTATGACCATTACCTCTGAATAGACCAGTGAATTCTGTAGCTGAAGCTGAAATAGCCCAGTCGAATTTAGAGAAGTCTAAGTCCTTAGTTAAGCTATAAATTGTAGTAGCTGATGATGAACCACCATTAGTCTTACCATTTCTAGCTAAGTAATAGAATTCTGATTCAGAATTAATTGTTTCAACCTTGATTGTGCTAGACTTAACAGCATTTGTAGATGCGTTAGATCTATTTGCGTTAACTACTGCATAGTATAAATAATACTGAGTTGTAGCATCGCCTAAATCAGAACCATTGTCTGCTTCAAATTCAGCAACGATTGAATCAGTTTCAATCTGAACCTTCTGAACATTATAAGTTTCAGTATCAAGAGCTAAGATATCAGCTGCTGTATTTAATGTAAGTGGAGTTGTAGAAGATACTGCAACTACATCACCTTCAATGTTAGATAATGAACCAGATACTACGAAACCATCCTGGCTTAATGAAATTGTTTCATCGCCTGTGAAGTCGATAGCACAATCTGGGTCAACTACGTATACTCTATAAGTTAATTCTTCTGTATACTTAGTATCAGACTTTAATGTAGCTAAAGCTGTAACCTCGAATACACCTGGAACAGATGTTGTTACATAATCCTCAACTGAATCAACACCTGATGCAACTGTATAGAATGTAGAATTACCATCTGTTGCAAACTTAATAGTATAAGTTAAATCATATAATGATGAACCTAATTCAGAAACTGTAATAGCTGAATTATCTAATGCATAAACTCTTGGAGCAATGAAGCTACCATTTAAGTTAACTCTGATTGCTGCTGAGCCTGTAGACTCTAATTCACCTAAAGTCTGGTTACGACCCTTAACAGTGATTTCGAATGTCTTATCAATTGCAACATAATTAGAAGTAATATGAGCTGTTAATACAACCTTAGTATCTGTATCTGGAGAAGTTACTCTTGCCCATGAGAATACTGAGTTAGAAACTGAATACTCTTCTTCTGTTTCAATTGAAACAACATCTGTGTTAGAGCTTGTCCAAGAAATACCTGCTGAATGTAATACCTTAACTAATCTGAAGTCCTGGTAAGTAGCTTCTTCTCTAGTAATAACCTCAAGCATAGAAGCTGCAGAAAGTACATTTACCTGATCATCAGTATAAGCAACTGTATTAGTTGAGAAGTCGATCATATCATAATGTTCATATTCATCCCAGCTAGACTTATTTAATACAGCACCAATTGGATTACCATCTGCATAAGTCTTTAATGTTTCATTAGCTAATGCTAAATGATCACCAGTATTAACTGATCTATCAGCATTTCTCATCTTTGCATTGATAGAATCACCTAATGTCTTTAATGTAGCATTTGAATTATCATCAACCTCTGCATTATAAACAGATAAATCAACGAAATCATCATCACTTAAGCCTTCATATTCTACACCACCAGAGAATGCTGTATCCTCTGTTGCAGTTCTATATGAAGAACCATCCTCCCAGCCAGTGAAAGCAACATACTTTTCACCATCTGAGTATTCTGTATTGAAAATTGAATAAGCTGTACTACCTCTGAATGAATCACCATTATAGAATGAGTCATTAGCCATAGTATAGTTCTTCTGGTTATTAATATAAGATAAAATACCATAGTAGCTGTTGTAGCTTTCTACTGTACGAGCTAGGTCGATATTATTACTCTTATTCTGAATACCATCAAGACCTCTTGTGTCACTGATAGTACCATCCTCATTAATACCTGCACAGTTATTGTATGCAGTTAAATTAGAAACCTGAATTACACCTGGGTTAGAATTATCACCAACACCATGTAGCTTATTATCGAATGTAGTTGAGTTCTTAACAATTACGTTACCCTTCATTGTAGAACCACCTAGCTTAAATCCGATACCATCACCATTTAGTGTATCGTAAGTCATAACACCAGTTAAGTCTTCTCTTTCATGCTGATATGGTAAGAAACCATTTTCGAAAGATACACAGTTATAAAGTACGATAGTACCGATATCACCTGAATCTACCTTTGCGAATAAATCCCAACCATCATCTGAATTTCTGAATGCAATACATCCATCAAATACGTTACCATAACCTACTGTAAGCTTTGCTGCGAAACCATCGGCATTTTCACCATAAGTTCTTTCATCATAGTTTGCGAATGATGTACAGTTCTTAATTAGGTTACATACTGGCCACTTATCGATTGTATCATCGCTTGAATAAGCACGACCAATCTGTAAGCCTGTATCCTGGTTGTTATAGAAATCACAATTTTCAATGATATTATGGCTACCTGATACATACATACCGTTATCACCAGCACCACAAATATCAATGTTCTTAAAATGCCAGTAATCAGAATATAACTGAATACCTCTGTTAGCATCTGCAGATTCCTGATGGAATTCAAATACTACCTCTGCGTCATCAGATTCAGCCTGAACATTAATATAATGATCAACTGTACCTTCAACAACTGTCTGATCTACGGCACCTTCAAGTCTCTGACCGATATTTAAACGGCCATTGAAATGATAAGTACCTGCCTTAATTAAAATTAAGTCGCCTGCCTGAGCATTTAAAACTGCCTGAAGGAATGTTGTTGGCTTGCTTGGATCAGTACCATCAACACTTGCATCACCAGTTACTGTAGCTGCTGATAAATCAGCTAATTCCTGTGTTGTATAAGTATCAACACCTGGAGCTACATAAATAGTTCTTAATGCTGTCTGCTCTGTTGCTGCAGAGCTTGATGAGCTAGCACTAGCAGCTGCACCAGATGAAGCCTTTTCTGAGCCTCCACATGATGCTAATGCTGTTACGCCAATTAGAGCAGCCGCAATTAATGGAATAAATTTAATCTTCTTCTTCATATTTCCGGCCCTCCTACTTTGCTGTTGCAATAATGAATCCGTGGATATACATACCACCAGATGGATTTGCAATATAATAATTACCTGCTGCATCAGCAGTGAATGTTACTCTTGTAATAGTCTGCTTTACATCAGAAGATGTTGTGCTATCGATTTCTTCACCAATTGCACCATCAACCTCATTGTAGAAGCATAGATCTCTTGCCTCATCACCAGATGATGCGAAGAATACAACGATCTGTCCTGCAGTAGACATACTAATCTTGAATGCCTGTGAAGTACCCTTAATTGTAACTCTTACAGGGAATGCGATTGAACCATATAAGTCCTTAGTATCTCTACCTGTAGTATAAGTTGCACCAGAATCATAATATAAATCATCGCCAACCTTATATGGAAGTGGTCCATAAATGAAATCAGTACCACCTATCATAACAGTTTCAGGGTTACCAGCACCATTATAATCAGATAATGTTGGAGTTAAATCATAATATGGAATGATGTTCTGAGTTGTAGATTCGTTAATCTGAATAATCTTAGTTGCAGATACACCAGACTCAATGTGAGTAATTGTTGCAACCTGCTGCTGACCCCAGTTAAATAAATCAACTCCACTTAATTCATACTTATCACTTGAATATGCTTCAGTATAAGCAGCACCAACTGTTGGAGTAACCTTAACCTTCCAACCATTTGCAGCTGGATCAATACCATCAATATTTGCCTCAAATAATGTAGCAGATGATGTTGCAAGTACTGTAATACTCTGAATTGGGTTAGTTACATCATAAACTAAGAATGCTGTAACATTATTAGAATAAGTCTTACCATTGATAGTCTTATCCTCACCCTTATAAGTTAACTTAATTAAATAAGTACCTACAGTATTGATATCAATGCTAGATTCAATAGTTAAGTTTGCGTCACTCTTACTAATTGTAATAGGATCCTCATCGACAACTTCAGTAGCTGTTGCGTTAACAGTCTTCTTCTGTAATGTAATATTTAAACCATTAATGATTGTCTCATAGTTATATGATGAATCCTCAAGTAATGAAGTCTTAATTAATGTATTATCAGAATAAGTAACCTGTAAGCCGGCATTATATGTTAAACCTGCAGTAGATTCAAATAATGATGACTTAACCTCGATCTTATAGTTAGTCTCCTTAATAGATGCACCATCACGTGCCTGAACGTATACAGTATATGTACCTACTGCTGACATATCAACAGCATCACTATCTACTGTAAATTCGTTTGTTGTAATAATTTTGTTTTCTTTTGTTCCATCCTCATGTGTAACGATGTAACTCTTCTTAACAGCTAATCCTTCATAACTGAATTCCTCACCAACATAGAAAATAGTAGTTGCGTTGGAATAATCAACAGAAATAGAGCTTAATCTATATGTATCTGTTGGACTATCAGTAATTTCGTGTTCTACATCATACATATCACTGATGCTACCAGTAGCCTCAGAAGATGATGTAGCCTGTGAGCTAGCAGCTGTAGAGGTCTTATTAGAACCACCACATGATGCAACTGCACCTACGAAAGCTAAAGATAAAGCCATTAAACCAATTTTCTTTAAACCTTTCATCTTTTTCGCCCTCCTTGTAAAGCGTTTTTACAATAATTCACTATATTATATCAATTAAGCGTTTTCATGTCAATTAATTAACAAGTTTGTATACGATACATAATTAATTCATTTGTGCCAATGTTATTAAGTCATATGTGGACATAAAATAAACAAAAATGTGGGAGTCATACCGCTCCCACATTAATATTTAATTATTGATATTTAGCAATATTAAGCAACTGAATACGTAATTGTTGCTGCTGTTACAAAGTATGACTTAGTATCAACCTTACAATGAATAACAATCTTACTAATTGTCTTAGTTGAATCATCTGGTGCCACTGTAATTGTAGCGAATGCACCATAAGTCTTTGCTGCTGTTGTTTTACCACCTACTGTAGCAACTAAACTGCCAGCTGCGTCATATGCAAGAACTTCTACATATTCTGATTCACTACTAGAGCCGCCTGTCCAACCAGTTAAATCAACTGTACAGCTTGCTGCTGCATTTGCAAATTCAGCTGTGATATTTTGATCCTTTGAATCTGCTGACTTGTACTGAAGCTGAATAGCATTGTATGTACCTGTTTTACCTCCATCTTCCTGAGCTGTCTTTAAGCTACCATTAGATGAAACACCAGCTGCTAATGCTGTTAAGTCACTATCTGCTGCTACTGTAAATGATAATGTAACCTCAGCCTGCTGAGCAACCATAGCATATAATGTAGTGTCTGCTGTTAATACACCTGCAGTATAAGCTGTAGTTAATGCTGCATCTGTATAGAATCCAGAAATACCATAACCTGTGAATGAAATCTTAGTTGTATCAACTGTATCTGTAGATAATAATACTTCCTCATATGAATCAACACCAGTTAATGCTGTATCTGCTGCTGTATATGGAGTTACTGTTAATACATACTTAGTTGCTGCTACATAATCAGTTGCAACCTTCTTAGCTGCTGCTACTGCTTCTGTAGTATCTGCTGCTGCAATTACAAGCTTCTGAGCATCGATAACTTCCTGCTCTGCTGCTGCAATTGTTGTATTTGAATTTAATGTTAATGCGTCTAATTCAGCTACTGCTGCTTCCTTAGCAAGAACTAAAGCTGACTTTTCCTTTGCTTCAAGTGTAACTGCTACATTATCAACCTTCTTAGCTGTTGCGCCAGTGTCCTTACAAGTGAACTTTAAACCATCTACACTATTGATTGTAGTATCTACAGATAAAATTTCTGTACCATCTAATGATACTTTAAGCGTACCTTCAGATAAGTCTAATGTTACTAAGAACTTATATGTAGTATTAGCTGCTAATGTGCTTGTATAAGATGTTGCAGTATCTGTACCACCATCAAATCTATACTTTAATGCACCACTTACAGTACGTAATGCGAATACTTCTGTATCAGAAGTCTTTGCTGCTGATGTACCATCTAACTGGAAGAATGCCTCTGTTGCGAATGCAGAGAATGTAACCTCAAAATATGAAGTGATAACACCTGAAGTCTTATCGCCACCGAAATCAGCTAAGAAATTAGCGCTTGTTAACTGAACATTACCTAGCTCACTAACTGTACATCCTGCTGCTGATGCAGACTTGAATGTAGGTTCTGTAGCGTCAAACTTTGAGCCTTCAGCTAAAGTAACACCTGTGAAATCACTTGCCATTAAGCAGTTTGAAGATGCTGCCATTGTATCGTAAACACCTAACTCAACGAATGATGGAATTACTGCTGTATCTTCCATAATAGGGTCTGTATCAGAGTAGCTCATACCTGTGCTCTGATAAACCCACTTATCAAACTTCTTACCAGCAGGTACTGTTCCTGTAAATGTAGGTGCTGCTACAGTATCGCCTTCATTAGCCTTTACTGTAGATAATGCTGTCGTAGCTTCTGCATCTGCATAGAATGTAACTGTAAATTCTGTTACTGCTGCCTGGCTTGATGCTGCTGCACTTGATGCTGCCTTGCTTGATGCTGCCTTGCTTGATGTTGCCTTGCTTGATGTTGCTGCTGATGATGTTGCTGCACTTGATGCTGCTGCACTAGATACTTCTGTAGTTGCTGCACTTGATGCTGCCTTTGAATCATCAGATCCACCACATGATGCTAAGCTTAATGCAGCTGCTGCTGTTAAAGCTAAGCCTAATAAAATTCTTTTCTTTTTCATTTCTAAAATCTCCTTATTTATGAAATAGTTTTTATGATAGGTAAACGCTTTCCCATCGAATAAAATCAAGTTGATTATATCACTAAAAATAATGAGTGTAAAGCGTTTTCCTATAATTTTCATAATTGGAATAAAAAAACCACGGCATTAAATGCTGTGGCAAATCATTACAAATGTTTCTTTAGGTAGCTTGTTTTTTAATAAAATCATATCTTCGACATCAAACTCTAAAATATACATTGTAGGACCTGATCCTGAAATATATACCTTATAGCCTAAAGCTGAGATTTTATCATAGATAGCCTTCATATCACTATTTAGGCTTAGGGCAACTGCTCCTAAATCATTAAATATATTATCCTTTAATAATTTCAAATCATTATTAGCAAGTGCCTTAATTAAATTATCAAGCTTATCCTTCTTTGATTCATTGTTATATACATAATTCTTATATACAGCTGCTGTGGATAAGCCGGTATTAGGCTTTATTAATAGAATAGGGAATTTATCTAAATTAGATTCAAGTGGATTAATGATTTCTCCTCTATTTGTGCAAAGAGCAGGCTTTCCTTCAATAAAGAAGGGCACATCACTTCCAAGCTTTCCGCCTAATTCCTTTAATTCATCTTTTGTTAGGTTTGTATTATAAAGCTTGTTTAATCCTTTAAGTGTTGCAGCAGCATCTGTAGAACCACCTGCAAGTCCAGCAGCATGGGGAATATTCTTTTCTAATTCAATATATACTCCACCATTAATTTTAGTATAGTCAAAGAATAGCTTTGCTGCCTTAGTGATGATGTTTTCACCTGGGAACGGATCATTTTTTATTTCTATTGAATCAGCCTTAGTCAATGTAAGATAATCGAATATATGAATTGGAATCATAATATTATTTACCTTATGATATCCATCTACTGTATCCATAACCTCTAGGGCAATATTAATTTTTGCACAGGCCTTTTCTTCTACCATACAAATACCTCAATTGTTATTTCTTATTATTAATATAATTAGATAGCTTAATGAAATCATCAATAGATAATTCCTCAGCTCTAACACTTGGCTTATATTCTAAATCATTTAGCATAGCTTGAATAAATTCCTTAGGATATTCAGTGCCAAGGTTATTAACTAATGTCTTTCTTCTTTGATTAAATGCAGCTCTAACAACCTTAAAGAATAGCTCCTCATTTTCTGGGAAGTATTTCTTTTCATCATATAAATCAATTCTAACTACTGCAGAATCAACATTTGGTGCTGGTATAAAGCTAGTTCTTGGAACATTAATTGCAGTTTTAGCAATACCTCTATACTGGATAGCAATTGTAATAGCTGCATAATCCTTAGTCTTTGGCTTAGAGGTTAATCTTTCTGCAACCTCCTTTTGCATCATCATTACATATCTTGTAATAAGATCTGTTTTAGATAATGTTCCTAAAATAATAGGTGTAGTAATGTAATAAGGAAGATTTGCAACTAGATAAACATTTTTAAAATCCTTCTTATATTTAATGATATCCGCATTAATATCTACATCTAATATATCCTTATTAATAATTTCATAATTATCATAGGCCTTTAAATTTTCAGCTAATATTGGAAGTAAATCAGTATCTATTTCATAAGCAAGCACAAAGCCAGCCTTTTGACATAATACCTCTGTTAAGCTTCCAAGTCCTGGACCAACCTCAATTACAAGGGTGTCCTTATCGCATTCACTAACATCTGCGATTCTATTTAAAATCTTTTCATCCTTGAGGAAGTTTTGTCCAAACTTCTTTTTAGCTCTTAAATCATTATCCTTAAGAGATTTATTAATGAAAGATTCATTTCCTATTTTATTTTGCATAATAAATCCTCTAATTCACTTTTTGTAATACCAATTAGATTTAGTCTTTTTAGGAATGTCTTACTATTTGGTCTTCCAATATTTAGCATATCACTTATCTTTTCTCTTAATTCTGCGCTATTTGAATTACCATTTAATCCAAGCTCATATAAATCTATATTAGTAATAGTAACTGTACCTAGCTTAGTATTATCATAAACATTTTCTAAGCATTCTCTTATTACATCTGCAGTTGCATGCTCAACACCAATTTTACGATTGTTATGGCTATGAGCATCCTTTTTCTTAATAAATGCATGCTTACATTCAGGGACAATCTCCTGAACCTTATTTCTAATTCTTTCACCTGGGTAATCAGGATCAGTAAATACAATAATAGTATGTGTTTTACTTAATTCTTTAATATATCTTAAGGTTTCTTCACTTATTTCACTACCATTAGTAATAACACAGTTTGCCTCAGGATAAACCTCTTTAATTTTTATTTCGTCATGAGTTCCCTCAACAACTATGATATCTTCCATAATTAACCTTCATAACCTTCAAAATAATAAATTCTATTAATAACCTTATAGCTCTTTGTTGTTAAGCTCTTGATAATTGGTGAGAACTGCTCAAGAGTCTTAGCCTTGCCAGAAGGTAATAATACTGTGATTGTATTAATATCCTCAAGCTTAGTTGTATGATTATATGCACGGCCTGATGATTGAACATCCTTAATGAAATACTTACCATCTGGCATTTCAGCATATTTTCTTCTGATTTCTTCAACAAGCTCTGGATCTGGTTCATCATCCATATCGATAACCTTAAATAAATGACGGTTAAAGAATGCCTTAGATAATGTTGATAAAACCTTATCCTTTGAATGAACAAGCTGCTTGATTACACCACCAACATATGAATCATCAAGCTCAATATAAGCCTCTAAATTTTCAGGGTCATTTAATACCTTAATAAATGTACCAATCTTTGCCTCAAAGCGATAGCCCTTTTCATGTAGATCATAGATTCTCCTATAAATCATTTCTAGAACAACCTCAAAGCTTCTAGCTGTTGGGTGGTAATATACCTGGAAATACATATGATATCTTGACATTAGGAATGATTCAACTGAATTAACACCTGATGCCTTACAATATACCTGACCATCAATAATTCTTAAGCTTCTTAAAATACGATAATAATCAATATTACCATATGCAGCACCTGTCATATAAGCATCTCTTGATAGGTAGTCCATACGGTCTACATCAAGCTGAGATGATACTAGGGCTTCTATTAATGGGAATTTACCAGTATGAGCAATAATACTTGCAACATCATCAGCTAATCCTGGCTGAACTGATAAAACCTTATTTATTTCTGTATTAGGGGAAGTTATTAATTTAACTGTATATTCTTCATGTGATACCTTAGTAATACTTTCAAATGCGTGTGAATATGGACCATGACCTACATCATGTAATAATGCAGCGATTAATAATAGCATCTTATCATAATCAGATACCTCATCCATACCATCAACATTGTGGATAACTAAATTAGCCATATGATATGCACCAAGTGAATGCGTAAATCTAGAATGCTCGGCTGTTTGGAATACCTGTCCTACACCTGCAAGCTGTCTGATTCTTCTTAGTCTTTGAAGTTCTCTTGTATCAATTAAATCAGCGATAATTTTATAATCAACTGAAATATAACCGTAAAGAGGATCTCTAAAAACTCTAGTCTTTTCCATCTTAGTGAACATATTACTACCCCCTGTATGCACATAATATACAATTATATTATACATTAAATTATAATTTGAGTGCATATTTTTTATTAATATACGGGTATAATTGTTTTTAGAGGTGATTTGTTTTATGCGTGAAGCATTCGATTTTTTAAATGGCAAGGTGTATTATCTTGCGACTGTAGAGAATGGACATGCCAGAGTTAGACCATTCGGAACAGTAGATTATTTTGAGGATAAATTATATATCCAAACAGGAAAGGCAAAGGACGTTTATAAGCAATTAACTGAGAATCCTTATGCCGAGGTATGTGCTTTTGATAAGGGAAAGTGGATTAGAGTATCTGGCAAGATGATTCCAGATGATAGAGTAATCGCAAAGAAGCATATGCTCGATAAATATCCAGATTTAAGAGATAGATACGACGAAAACGATACAAATACAATAGTTTTGTACTTTGAAAACCCTAAAGCTTACATTTACTCATTTACAGAAGCGCCAAGAGAGTTAAAATAGTATCGTACACTGATTAAACGGTGTTTTATTTTTCTATCAATTTGAAAACGCTTTTAATCAAAATATGGGAAATGGCAAGGAGAAAATTTTATGAAAAAACTAAAGAAAATTTCTGGTGCTCTTCTTCTTGGTGCAATCGCATTAGGTGTTACTGCATGTGGTGCTAAGTCTACAAATTCTGAGGCTGCATCAAATGCTGCTTCAAGTGAAGCCGCAACATCAAGTGCTGCAACAAGTTCTACTGCATCAAGTAAAGCTACATCTTCAAGTACTGCAACAAGCAAAGCAGCTTCATCTAGTGTTGCAACAAGCAAGGCTGCATCTAGTGCACAGACAAGTTCTGCCGCAGCTAGCTCAAGTAAGGCTGCATCTTCAGCCGCTGCAAATTCAGCTGCTGCATCTAGTGTAGCATCTTCAAGTGCTGCTTCATCTTCAGCAAGCCCAATCGATGGAACCGAAAAGGATGAGCAGGGTATCACAATTGTTGATCAGGTTGCATATACAGAAGGTGCTTATGTAACATTCAATTGTGCATCAGGTGATTCTGCATCTGATTATACAGTATCTTATACTATGGATGGTACAAGCTACACTACAGTTGATAGTCAGCTAGTAAGATTATCAGATACAACAGGACGTGTTGATATCTTAGGCTTAAAGGCCGGTACTTATTTAGTAAAGATTCAAAAGGGTAATAATTTAGCAACTACAGGTGCACTTGTAGTTACAGCTGATGATAGATCAGGCTATGCTCACTTCAATAACACTACAGGTGTTGGTGCTTATAACAATGATGGTACATTAAAGGATGGCGCTATTGTAGTTTATGTTAGTGATGCAACTAAGAATACAGTTACTGCAACTATTGAAGGTACTGAATACACAGGTATTTCAAATATCCTACAGGCAGCTCAGTATTCAACTAAGCCAATCGCAGTTAGATTATTAGATGAGGTTCAGGCTCAGCAGTGGACATATAAGACACATGGTACTGGTAGTACGGCTGCTAGAATGGAAAGCTTAGATTCTGCATTCTCTGCAGTTGATTGGGAAACAACTTCTGCTTCTCAGATGGCTTCTAACAATTATTATAAGATTGGTGAGGCTGACATTTTATCTTATGGTATTAATACATTATCTACAACAGGTACTAAGTATGACGCTGATGGTAATGCAACTACAGTTACAGGCATCACTCATTTAGATGGCTTAACAAATGTAATTAATAAATGTAAGAGTAAGCAGTCTTCTGGATATTATGAATATGATTCTTATTATAATGAATTGGATGTAAGATACGCTAACAACATCACAGTTGAAGGTGTTGGTGATTCAGCTGGTATCTTCCAGTGGGGCTTCTGCTTCAACCAGTGTAACTCAATTGAGGTTAAGAATCTTGAATTCTCAAGCTACAATGAGGACGCTATTGGTATTCAGGGTGGTTCTGCAACTAATATGAATTACCATAACTTCTGGATTCATAATTGTACATTCAATGCTGGTGTTAATAACTGGGATGTATGTTACGAAAATGATAAGACTGATGGCGATGGTTCAACAGACTTTAAGTTTGCTTATGATTTAACTATTTCTTATTGTAGATATAATAAGACTCATAAGACAGCCTTAATTGGTTCAAGCTCTTCATCATATCAGTATGATGTAACATTCCATCATAATTATTATTATAAGTGT
>JAILEP010000032.1 GCA_024697825.1 Acholeplasmatales bacterium | reverse complement strand
AATATAGTTACCAATGCGGATTATCTAGAGTCAACTGGTATAGACCTTAATGCTGAATTAGTGTCAATGATTGTTAATGATGTTGGAGATGAACCAGCAGATAGATTTATCTATGGTATTGAAGAATGGTGCAAATCATACCTTCAAGAAAGATATACATTTGATGGTGAGTTAGAATCAGGCAATCAAACTGAACGATTCAAAAAAGGTGTAATTTATCAAATCCAATACGTTTTAAGAAATGGAAATATTTCTAATGATAGTGGATTTATTGCATCTAATGGAACAGTGGTTTCAAGAGAATTACTAGATAAGATAGGAATGGGTTCTAATGCTTTTAGAGAGTTTAGATTAGGCGGAATGGCTAATATAGGTAGGTATTAATTATGATTGATATTGATAAACCTAATAGAACTAGGCATGATGTCTATTTACTTTTTAAAAGAAAAGAAGATGTTACTACCTTTTTAAGTAATGAAATAACACCAGAATATGGTCGTTTTAGAGCTGAGGATTACATTGACTTTAGTACTGGATATATTGAACATAACAATACATCACATGTTAATATGAAAAAATTAACAATAATTACAGCTGCAAAATTAGATTTCCAAGATAATGACTATGTATATGATGTTAAATACAGAATTACATGGCGTATAGCTCCTGGAGGTGTAATTGTAGCTGATGATGGTCAAATGAAAGAATTTTCGTTAAGACCTAGAAAAGATTCAATTTTAACTTTAATTAGGTAGGTGATTAATATGGAAGAAACATTAGATACAACTATCGACCGCTTCTACACATTACTTACTTATGATTTAATGGCGCAGATGCCAAGACCTGGTGGAATACATAAATACTCAACTGGAAATATGTTAGCTAATTTTTCGACTAGCAAAACACCAGATGGGTGGATTATTGAGATTTCAAAAGGTGTAAATTATTCAGGTATGGCTATGGGCTACAATGATGATGGTTCTAAGAGAAGTCCTAGAGGACCGCTTGAGTCTATCAATTTTCGAACTATAGAGAATTGCTTAAGGGATGTTTCTTCAATTATTTCATCAGGCAGTTTAGGAGGTGTGTTTTTAAATGATAACAGGGTATATTAGTTATTTTGAAAACTTAATAAGCAACTACATTGAAGATGATTTAACAGTTGGTGTGTATGATGAATTTAATTATGATGACACCACAGATGTTAAGTTTACATTGATAAGGCTTGCAGGAAATATCGATAGCGGTATTGTTAGGATTCCTTATCAGATCATTTGCGAAGTAGATTCTAAATATGCTGATGAAATAAGAACCATATTAGATAATTTTGCAATTGCCAATAATGAAACTGTTATTACATTAGATGGCGAAAACGTTAAGCAATTATATTCAACAAGTTATAAAATTACTAATTTCCAGCAGAATGGATTAGTTGATAAGACTACATTTGGTGTTAATGCAAATTTAGTAACATTTGGACCAGTAGATATTGATGCTTTTGTTGTGAATAATGATACTACAATTGAAGTACAGCATTTTGCGATTAATTATAATGCAACTCCTTCAAGCGTAGGAGCTAGACCAAATAATAATGGTAAGCTTAAAGGATTAAATAGAGATGTAGCGATAAGCTATGCTATTACATTTGTTCCTAAGAACACTACAGTTCAAAAGGATATCACTAAACAAGTAATATTTGGAATTACAATTAATAAACAATATTCAATTACAATTACAACATGTGGAGTAACTAATACTATTATTTGTACTTTATCTGGTGGCAATGCTACCAAAGACAAAAACGGAGTAATGGTTATTAATGCTACATTTACGGAGGGTGATTTCTAATGGGAAGCGTAACTATTAAAATCCAAGAAGGATTCAACAATCAAAATGGAGAACAAAATAATTATTATGCGCCTCAATCTAATGCATCAGGTTCTAATAGTGGTGTTTCATCAACTTTAAAAAGTGTTGGAGCCATGAAATTAGTAAATGCAGCAACTAATGCTACTACATCAATGATTAAATTCTCTTTGAGTAATTATGGAGATTTTACAGGTGATTATTTAGCTCAAGAAAAAATCAATAATACATTAGCTATGTTAAATACAGCTATGAGTTTTGGTTCTAATATTGTTGGTGGTGCAATGGTAGCAGGTGTTCCTGGTGCAATCGTTGGTGGTATTGTATCTGGTATTCAATTAGGTACTACATTAGCTCAAAATATTATTAGTGCTAATCTATCAGCTGCAAAGTCTAATTATGCCGCTCAGGCTAATGCTAACAGATTAGGTAGAATATTAGTATCTGGAGGTAGATAATAATGAGTTACAGATTAAGTGATGATTTAGGAATCTATGAAATCAATGAACAATGGTGGAGTACTAATATTAGAGATGGATTAGTGATTAAAAATAATGCTTCTCCAGAATTAGATAGTATTACAATTGTTATCGATAATGAAAGTTCGTTAGCAATTAAACAATGGGATGTAGTTGGTTTAAATGACAAAGTTCATGATGAGGATGTTTTCTTTATTGTAGCCACTTTTACAGAAGATGTAGCCGTTTATTCGGATAACTTAGTAAAATACAAATATACGCTAAATTTGGTATCACCTACAAAGTTATTTGAAAACGTTATATTGCCAAATATATCAAATACGAATATTGGTAACAATATTACAATTAAAGAATTTTTAGAAGAGAAATTCGATTATTATATGTCGTTTATGTTCTCAGGGCTTGAAAATGGTTCTCCTTGTTTTTCATGGGACTTTCCTGATGGATTAGGAGATATGGTTTGTCCTGAATTTACTTTAAATGAGCCAAATATGAGAGAACTGCTTAATTATCTATGGTCAATTAAGAACTGTACATTTAGATGCTATATTAAGCAAACTGGCAGCGTGTATTCATATGTTATATCTTATCTTGATTATAATAAGAGAGGCACATCAGTTTATACTAGCGATATGATTATTAGTAGATCTAATTCGATAGATAATTCAGTTACTCATTTAAAGTCAAATTTAGGAAACACTATTAATGAAACTATTGTAACTGAGGTGCAGCCATTTAAAACTGATGCTTACGTTTATTCAACTAATAATTTAACTGTAATGTTAAACAATCCTATATATGATTTATATACATTTAAAATATATGCAGTTGTTAAAAAGTATTATGCCAGATGGACTGCAACAGCTGATGGTCCAATATATGCAGCTGGTGGCAGTTTACTTTTTGAGGTTAAAATAGATGCTACTGATTACATTTTTCCGAAAAAGCAATACGAATCATTAAATATTATGAATCCAAGTGGTAGCAGCGGTGCTACTGGTTCATGGACATATCCTAATAGAAACACAGCATGCTATTGGGAAAGAGGAAAGAATAAAATAGAAGGCTTATTTACTAAAACTGAAGGTTGGCTTGGCTGGACTTCTACAAGAGCAGTAGAATATATTATTGATAGAGCTTCATCATCAATTGATGCTAACGATACTAGATTAATCTCAGGTCTAGCTGATGGTACATCTTGGACTAGTCCACCTGATGGATATGGTTGGGCTGATGAAAACGGAGATACAGCAAGTTATAGAACTTATTATTTACAAACTGCTGTAAAAAATTTATTTTTTGAAATCAAATATAAAACATATGATAATCAATCGGCTGTTATTATCGAGCAAACATTACCGCTAGAAACTAGAAAATGTATGATTGCTGAAAATCAAACTGATTCTATTATCAATTTAGAAAAATTTATTACTAATAGTGTTGAAAAGATTAATCAAATGGGAAATGATACAAAGACATTTGTTGGTATGACCACTGATATTAATAGACTACCTCTAATAGGTGATTATAGTGATGATTATACAGTAACTAATGTTATGTATACATGTACTAATGGAATATATGAGTATCAAGGCTATATGTCAAAGGATTTTGTTAATACTGCCTTATTTACATTTGTTGAACGACAAAAGAGATATACTGCATTAGCTACGGCCGATGAATCATTACAACGAGATGAAGTAGTACCATTACATTCAACTGTATCATTAAGAAGCAGTGCATTAAGTAGCCCTAAGAACTACACTATTACATCAAGTGTTGTTAAATGTATATTTGGTTGGGATAGAAATGATTCAAGCTGGGCGCAATACGATAGATATTTATTGATGCCAGCCAAAACTAGATATGCAGGTAATATGATTGCATATTCAACAATATTTCCTGATAACGCAACTGGTGGTAAACATAGAGGAGCATCTAAAATAAGCGGTACTGATACATACCCTATGATAGATGATTTTTATGTCAATTCTGATGGTGAATTCAAAGGTGTAGAATGTCAATGGTTTGAGGATTACTCATTCAAGCAATATACTGACTTTGATGATATCTTACAAGCAATTAATTTTATACCTAATCAATACCATTTAGAAGAAGTATCTGGTGATGAAAACGGAGCATATAATAAATTGTTCTCTTATAGATTCAAATTTATTAAAGATAATAGAGAAAGAATATCATTAACAAATGAAATAATTTTTGTTTCTAATAATACAAAAATTATCATTGGTAATAACATGGCTAGATTCTTTGTTGATTCAGTTAGAGTCGTAAAAAGGACTAGAGCATTTCAATATTTAGATCAGATTGTTAATGTCAATGAATGTACTATTATTAGTTCAAATTATGATGTTAGCTCAAATTATAATAATATCGTAATCAATACTACTGGCAATATAGCATTCGTTGGTCCTAATAATGAATTATTATTTGCTATTAATGATTATAATGGCGAATACATAGCCTTTGGTGCTCCAAGTTCATCTGGAATAGTATCACCAGTATATACATTAGTAAATTTAGTTGATCCTGTTGTTACTCGCATTAATCATAGTGGCGCTTCATATAGTTATAGAATAACCAATAATAATATAGAAGCCGTAACATGTACTTATTATGCATTAGTAAACGGCTTGGAATACGATACTGAAACTTGGGAATATTATGATAATGCTGATGTTACTATTGCAGCAGGTGAAAGTATAGATATTGGCCCTTATGCGCATGATACAAGCTATGAAATTAAAGTTAAATTTAGTTATAATGGCTTACAAGAAACTGAATATATATATGGCAGTTAGGAGGTAACGATTTGAAAATATATGTCGATACAACAAAATGGGCTAGAGTTGCAGAAGAGCGTGAAAGTCCATTTTATATGGGTGAAAATAATGTATCTAGAATAAGAGTTTATTTTAATACAGAACCAAGTGATTGGTATCCCACATTAAAATTTGTAAAAAGTAATAGTAGAAAGAAAGGTCCTATATCATATGATGTAGGTGGATATGGTGTTGAAACAATTTATAATTTAGATGGTTATGATTCAGCTGAATGGTATTTCTTCGACTTTACAGTTTCAGCATGGGATGGAATTGTAGATGTTCCAGGAGAATTACAAATCACATTGATAATTAATCATATTGAAAATGGTTCAATTGCTTCACAGCATTTAATTAATTTTAAAAATAACGTAGTTAAAACTACAATTTATGGTGATGATGAAAATATAATAGTTTATGGTGATGATCCCTGAAGAAGTATTGCTTAATGCTGCTGAAAACATCACAACTAATTTAGAAAGATTAACTAATTTAGAGGTTAAATATAATACCCTTAGAAAATTTGGAAGAAAAATGATTGCTGATACAGTAACAGGTGATTATTCCAGTTTAAATGATGCGCTACTTGCTGCATTTAATTTATTCTATTTATCGAGTGATACATGCGATATAGCATCAGCACAGGCCAATGCTAAGACATATTTATTTATTAAAAATAGAAATAGTGTTTATAAGTTATGTTTGTTTGATGCATCAGTTGGAAAATATTATGATGTAACTATTTCAAGCTATAGTGATCCTACATACACATATGAAGAATTATTTGTACAGACTGATGAAATAGAATCAACTTATTTAACTCCACTACACAATACTATAATTAGTGAATACCAAGCATATGTTACTGCTGCAAACTTAGCGCTAAAAACATATATCTTAAATAAGGCTGAAGAAGATCATCAATCAATGATGACTTCATTAACAGCTGTAGATACCGCATTAAGAGAGCGTATAGATGCTATTTTAAATGGTGCAGATGCCAATTTTGATACATTTATCGAAGTATCTACTAAGATGGCCGAGATGCTTGAAGAAGATGATAATTTATGGGCTGCAATTCAAGCTGCACAAACATCATGTGTTAGCAATGCAAATGGTACAGTAACTCATACATTAATTGATAATCAATCAGTTAATTTTACTGCTAGTGAAATACTAGTTATGAATATTACTATACCAGTAGCAGAGCATGGTTTTACTTCTTATATTTCATTTAAGGGTACAACAAGTACGGTTTTTTCAATTGTCAATACAAGTGGATTAACTGCTATTTGGTTAAAGAACTCAGCATTAACTGATGCTGAACATTTTAATATGAAGAATGCATTATATAATATTTTGTTCGAATCTAATGGAGCAAATATTTATATTAGAATTGAGGAAATAGAAGAATGAGATATATAGACTGGATAGCTTTAGCTTTTAGAATGCGTAATCTAGTTAAAGATATCTTGTTTAAACTAGATGCTCATTTTAAATTTGAGGACAATGTGCAAGTTGTTAATGTTCAAGTTAAAACGGCTAACATTGTCTGTGGTTTTAAACTAAATGACAAAGCAGAGGTTGTATCAGTTTTATTAATTGATATGGCCTTTTTTGATTCATTTAAATTAGGTGACAAAGTCGATATATATAGTGTTGTGAATAACATACTAAATATTAATGATGGCTATCATTTAGATTTAGCAAAGTCAGGTTTATATAGCGTTACTACTCATGATGCTACTATATTTGATGATTTTAAACTTAATGAAAATATATCTCCAGAGACTATAACACAACATCTAGTTACTACAGATGACACTTTTGATTTACAAACTATTGTTAATATGGATTGTGGTCCTTTAGTTAACTGGGGATTAATAGCTAATTTTAAATTAAATGATTACTTTGAAGCATCAATTGTACAATTCAACGATATGAGCATTGATGAATCGTTTGATATTACAGCAACTATGGAATGCGATAATATCATTTACAATGATGCTATTGTAGATGATACATTTGATTTAAATACAATCTTTGATATTAATTCAGTCTTATTGTATACAAGCAAAATAGAAGGAAATTTTGAGCTTAAAGAGGATGTTACAGTACATGTATATACTGATTCATTCTTATATGATGTATTGCCATATGACTTGAGTTATAGTTTATCATTAGATTTAGATAGCTTTTTAACAAAAACAAAATCGGAGGAATAAAAAATGAACGGACATTTAACTTATGCAGGAGCTACAATTATTTTAAATTCATTATTAGGTAAGACTCAGTATGCAAATTTAGCTTCAACTTCTTATTTAGCACTTTCAACTACTGTGCCTACATATGCTACAAGTACATCAACAGGTGAAACTACTGGAGCATTAACTAATATTACTGAACCAATTACATCAGCTAATTATGCTAGAGAATTAATTGGTAACTACCAAGTATCAGCAACTCAAAAGGCTACAATTGCTTGGGATTCAACTAATAATACAACTAAGGCATCATTGAATAGTGCTATTAAATTTAATCGTGCAACTGAATCATGGGGAACAATCGTGGCTTGGGTTATTTACTCTTCAGCAAGTGGCGGTACTCCATTAGCATGGGGAGAACTAGAAACTTCTGTTACAGTAAATTCTGGTGAAGCTCCATATGTAGATACAGATAATTTTGAAATCACATTAGATTAATGAAAGGATGGTAGTAGAATATGACAGAAACTACTAACCTAAACTTAGAAATTTATGAAGAGTCAGATACTGCCTCAGGCCAAAAAACAACTAGACAATGGTTTGAATCAGTAAATGATAACTTCGAAAAGATTGATGCTGCTTTTGGTGATTTAACGCCTGAACAATATACTTTAGTTCAGGCTTTGCCTGAAGCATCTGAAACTGAATATAATAAACATCTAATATATAATTATCAAAATGCCTTATATTTCATTGTTTTAAGTAACAATGTATATTCTTATGTGCAAGTCGGAAAAACCTACACAGCAGGCAATGGCATAGCCATAGCAGCAGATGGAACGATATCACTAGATATTGCTAGTGGAGATTCGGAGGCTTTCTAGTATGGATGATACAAAAAGAATAGTTAACAAATCTTTACTAACTGATATAGCTGATGCTATTCGTTCGAAAGAGGAAAGTAGCGCTGCAATAACTGCAAGTGATTTTCCAGCTAGAATACTAGCAATTGAAACAGGTACAGAACCGACAGGAACTGCAACATTTACTAGTAATGGTACTTATGATGTATCAACTTATGCTAGTGTTGTTGTTAGCGTTCCTCAGAATGTATCCATTCCTACATTGAATGCTCCAAGCATTTCAAGAAGTGAAGATACTATATCTTTAACAAATCCATCAACAAATGGGAATTATAACACTGGTTTTAGAATTTATAATGACAGCGAATTATTATTTAGTCAAACAAGCACATCATTTAGCTTGATTAATAAATTGGCTATTGGTGACTATGAATTATATGCGGCTTGTTATAATGGCAATAATCAGTTTAATGATTCTCCAAAATCTGACACTTATATAGAATGTAGCGTGTTTGGATTAACTAGAGAATTAACTGAAACAACTGCTTCAAATTCTACATCTAAGATGAGTGATGGATTAGATTATACAGTAACGTTTACTCCTACATGGGGTTGGTGGCTACCTGTTAATGTTCATGTATATAAGAAAGATAATAGTACAAATGCTACTTACACAGAAACTACTGATTATGATTGGAATCAATATACTGGTGTTCTTACTATTAATGATTTAGATGGAAATATTAGGATTGTATGTGATTCGGAAGAAACACCTCAATTACAATCTCCAGAAGTTGAAATAGAAGATATTGGTTTATCTACACAAATTGTATCAGTCGGAACTGTTAGGTATGCTCAAGAATATGATGTTTATTATGATAATACTTTGATAGATACTATCGCTTATGAAAGTGGTGATACTTTAGCAGAACAAATCAGTGCTGATACTGTTACAGTAACAAGTGCTTATGTTGTTACCATGTCTAATGATGATTTATCATCAAGTAGAGCATCAAATAAGAGTGCTAATATCACACATTATTTATATTTAGATAATGTCTTAGTATTCCAAGAAAAGGAAGGTATTTAAATTGGCTAAACAATTAGATATAAAAAGTTTAATGAGTACCTATGGCACACATGTTGTTAAGGTAATCGCAAAAGCTGAAGGATTTAGAGATAGTGATCCTACAGAAGTTAGTATATTAAATAAACCATTAGTTGCATATGATGGAGAAAATACTGCTGTTGTAGTAACTAATATATTAAGCGGTATTACTGCTTATGATTTATATATAGATAGTACACTTGCAAAATCATATACACATGATGGTTCAGTCGTATCTAGTATTAGTATTGATTTAACAGAATTTAGTTTAGATTCTGATATTACTTACGATTTACAAGTTAAAGTAACAGTTGGTGCTGACACATTTGAAAGTGATATAATTCAAACTGCTAAGATTCTTGGCGTTAGTGGATTATATGATTCAGCTACAACTCTTACAAGAACAGACAATGCAGTTGGTTTAAGTTATGCATTTGATTCATCAACAGGAGCTATATCTAGTGACTTTGATAATGAATTCCCATACAATGAAATGGAAAGAGTTACTATGGATGGCAATGTTATGGTAAAAGTACCAGCTATGTATTTTAGAATTGGTACTGATTCAGATGGAAACATTACTGATGTAGCAGTGGCCAAAGTAGTAATTGGTAGTGGTGATTGGTATCATACAGATGAGTTCTATTATGGAGCATATAATGGTACTGTATCATCAAATGTATTAAAATCTACAAGCGGAACTGCTCCGACAGGAAATATCAATATTGCACAAGCAAGAAGTTACGCTACAGCGAATGGAACAGGCTATCAGCAGCTAGATTTATATCATAAGACAATTATGAATTTCTTATGGTGGATTGAATTTGCTGATAAGAATTCACAATCATTATTTCCAATGACATTTACTGCAAAGCAAAACACAGGTGGTACAGATAGTTTAACTACTCCATCTGGATTCTTACCTTCTACATATCGTTTTAGATGGCATTACATTGAAGATTATGTAGGCAATATGAGAGAGTTTTTAGATGGTGTTTATTATAACTATTATGCATCAGCAGATGCATCAATTTATGGAAATGGTTATTCAACACATAACCAGTTATCATATACACCGAATATGAATGATGGATGTATCGCTTCATATGGATGGGATAGTAATAATCCATTCTTATGTATGCCTAAGACTTTAGTTTCGAATTCGAATTACGATACATATTTCTGCGATAGAGGTGCTTTAACGACTAATACGACTCGTATTTACTACGTTGGTGAATCGTATGATACTCATAGTTCTGCGCCTTACGGCGTTTCTTACGTGTCTAACTATAGTGCGGCTAATTACATTGCTATTTTTGGCGCTCGCCTTCTATATTGCCCTGCTTAAGGGGGTGAGGGGGATTTCTCCCCCTATTGAAAATAGAATGGATTTGGCGTAAAATAGTGATTGGGTTTTTAAGTTCAAAGTGGTGTTCTGCTAATAACGGCGTTTCTTACGTGAATAACAATAATGCGACTAATAACAATGCTAATATTGGCGCTCGCAAACTATTACAAAAATGAAATATCATAGAACTTGATTATCCATAGCCCTTGCTAAAAAATAACTCGAAAGCAGGTGCTGTCTAGTAGCTCATAGTCGAAAAACAGCAAGAGTAATAGAAGGTGAAGTATGAAAAGAGTAGGATTTCTCTATGAGAAAATTTGTGACATTGACAATATTTATAAAGCTATTGATAAAGTTACAGAAGGAAGAAGAAATCTTAAGCCATGCCAAAGACTTCTAAAGAGAAAAGAACATTAT
The DNA here is from genome assembly GCA_024697825.1 of Acholeplasmatales bacterium. Classification (GTDB taxonomy): domain Bacteria; phylum Bacillota_I; class Bacilli_A; order Acholeplasmatales; family Anaeroplasmataceae; genus Anaeroplasma. The sequence goes on along the minus strand of JAILEP010000032.1, from coordinate 11,967 downwards.
GCTTATTATTTACAGCGTAGATTGCTTGAAGGTAATTATATTCTAGGTAAAAGCGGTCATTTTATGTTAACACAAAAAAATGGAAAAATAAGGGAAATTTCAGTGCCTAGATTATTTCCTGATCAAGTAGTTCATTGGGCTGTATGCTTAGTGTTGAAAGACCTGTTTATGAAAGGAATGTATTCTCATAATGTTGGCTCCATTGAGGGTAGAGGTGGAATCGCTGGCAAGAAATACATTGATAAGATTTATGCAAAAGATAAAACTATTAAATATTGTATGAAGCTTGACATTAAAAAATTCTATCCAAGTATTAAGCACGATAAGTTAAAAGAGCTATTCAGAAAGAAAATAAAGGATGAACAAACGCTTAAACTTATTGATGCTATTATTGATTCTGATGGTGATGAAGGATTACCAATAGGCTTTTATTCTTCACAATGGTTTGCCAATTTTTATTTGCAAGAAATAGACCATTTCATTAAAGAGCAACTACATATTAAATATTATGTAAGATATATTGATGATATGGTAATGTTTGATACTAATAAGAGAAAGCTGCATAAAGCCAAATGTGCACTTGACAAATTCTTGTTAGATAATAATTATGGTATAACTATTAAGGAAAATTGGCAGATATGGAAGATTCATTCTAGGCCATTAGATTTCTTAGGTTATAAGTTTTATAAGAATAAAACACTTTTAAGAAAAACATTATTCTTATCAATCATGAGGAGTGTTAATAAGATAAAGAAGAAAGGCTACTGTACAATTAAAAGAGCTAGATCTTTATCATCTTTGTTAGGTTGGTTAAATCATATTCCAGCTGGAAGAGATTGCTATGTTAATTTAATTAAGCCAATAATATCAAAGAAAAAATTAGCTACTATAGTCTCGGTAGTTGATAAGAAAATCAATATTAAGAAAATGAGGTATGAATATGGTAGTACTATTTAGAGGTATTGACGAACATATTGATGCGCATTGCGATAGACTGGGTTTAACACATCCAGTCTATTTTGTTAATAATCATATTGCATCACTTGAAAGTCATAAAATTGCTTTTCCGAATTCAACTGCTTTAAGTATCGAAGAAGCGGAACAAGAAAGAATCGCTTATGATGCTGAACAGGAAGAGGTTAGAAGGCAATTAGCATTATTACAACAGGAGGACACTGAAAATGAGTAATGTTAATAATGGTAAAAAAGGCGACATTGTAATGCTTATTGATCCAATTACTCAAAAGAAGCAATACATATCACCTTCAAATGTAATTATATATACTGGCACAGTTGTTACTGATGAGAAAGGTAACAAAAGTGTTGGAACTGCGACACCTAAACAATTAGGTGTTTTTTTATCGGAAAAAGATGCTGAAATTGCATCTTTAACAAAAGAGTTAAGTCAGTTTAAAACATCAACTAGAAAGTCATTTAAGAAGCTTGTTAGTGTGCTAGAAATCCTAGTTGGTCAGACTGAGGTTAATAATTTAGATATTAATGAAATCATTGATAGTATGGAGGATAAGTAAAATGAAAAATAAGTTTTTAAAATTCATGATTTTCGTTGGTGTTGTTAGTACTGTATTAGTACTTACTTTAAGTTTTTCAGTATTTGCTGCAGAAGGTGATGCCACAGAAGCAGAAGCTACTGGAGAATCAATTAATACATTTTTAAATTGGCTTAAGAATTTAGACATGAGCCAGGTAAGAGTTTGGCTTGGTGCTTTAATTGCTAAGCTTGTTACAGATAGTGGTTTAATTTTAGCTATGCTTATTTATTTTGTTAAGTCCAAAATTAAAGAAGCTAAGACTTCAACTTATTACAATGAATTAATGTCTAAAATGGATGAAGAATATCAAAAGAAGATTGAGACTATATTAACTGATATTGAAGCTAAATTAGATGAAAATAGTAAGACTATTACTACTCAAATCAAAAAACAAAACAGCGAGAAAAGAGAACTTGCTAAAGCAAATGTTGATGCAATGAAAGATGCATTATCAGAAGTAAAAGTAAATCTAGATGAATAGAAGGTGGTTATATGTTTTTTAACAACATAGATACCTGGTCTCAAAAGAAATTAAGGATTGCATATATCACATTTGAATTATTGTATTATATCCTTACATTAGTAGTTCCAATTGTAATTGTTGGATGCCGCTATCAAATATTTGTACATGTATCAAGATATAAGCTTACAGGTTGGGGTATTATCCTTATTTCAATATTATTAATAGTTGGTGTTAGATCATTAAATAAAGGCTTAAATAAGCTACCTGATACAACTATTAAAGAGCAAAAGGTTAAATATACAGTATTAGGCATTAAAGCCTTAATTATACCATGCGCTATAGTATTTGTAATGTCATTACTAAAAGATGATTTTACACTTGCTTATAATACTATATGGCTATGCCTAATATTCTTTATAGCTGGTATCCTAGTCGATTATTTATTTATTAAGTATATTGAAAAGGAAATGGAGCTAAGACATAAAGCAAAGGAAAAAATCGAAGTAGATAAGCGTGTAGAACTACTTAAGAAATAGGTGTGTTATTTATGGATAAAAAAGTTAAGAATAAAAAATTAATCTTATATACTTTTTTAGAAATAATAACATTATTAATAATGACTGTAGTGGGTAATATGTGGGACTGGGTGAACATGGAGTTTCGCCCAGACCTTATTGCTACAGGAGCATTCTGGAACGATACTATAATTAAAGCTACATTGTATTCAGGATCATTAGTATTAGCAATGTTATTAAAGCTTTCAAAGTTAGAACTTAAAGATATAAGATATGATGATTTATTAGCTTCATATAGAGGCAGATTAGTATTAAAAGATAATAATGAAACAGCATTTAGTACATATATTGAAAAGACTCTTAATCCACAAATTAAGAAAGAATATATTCGCACAATGCTAAATAGTAAATTATATAAGATTCAAAAGCATGAAAAGGATGATTGGTTAGTTGATTATTTCAAGATTAAAGAATTAATAGAAGCCAATCCAGACTATGATTATAAGGATTATTTATTCTCAAGTGAGAAATCTAAAAATTATTTTATTAAAAGAACTAGGATTGAGGCAATGCTACAACCTGAGTTCATTGACAAACATTATTTAGAAATTAAATGTAAATATCCAAAGGTATCAACAGTACAATTTGGTTATTATTTAGATATTAGAAGAAATAGGGATGATAGATATAAACTTGATAATGAAGTTGTTAAAGATGTCTCTAAGCAAGCAGTTATTAAAGTAATGTTCACATTCCTTATTTCAATTGGTTTAACTATTATGGCATTACAGCCATCAACAAATGAATTACTAGAACAGGCTAATGGTTGGGTGGTCCTAATAATTAAATATATAATAAGAGTTACTATGATTGGTATTTCATTTGCAACAGGTATCTGGACAGCAAAGACTACATTTAGTGACAACTACTTATTGCCATTAATTAATAGAAATGAAATTCTTGATAAATTTAAATTATGGCTTGATATACATCCAGTCGAAGAAAAGGGTGTTGAGTCAATTCGTAAAGAACTTGAAGAGGAACTTCGTAAAGAATACGAAAATAAACTTCAAAAAGCTACAACTGAATATCAGAAGAAACTTCTAAAACAATATGAGGAGTTGAACCAAGAACAAATTAAGGGCGCTGCATAGGCGCCCTTTTTTTATTTGCTTAAATTACTCCAGGTAAGACTCAGGTAAGAATCAAACGATAAAAAATAAAAGAAAATAAAAACATTTTCCTTTGTTAAATAAAATTGGTATCATTTTCTTTTAGCAAAATACCACTTAATGAAAGAAAGTGAAAAAATATAAAAATAACTAAAAATAGTAGGTGTTAGTCCCTCTTGCTCCGCCACTTATAAAAAATACGGCTTTGTTAAGCCGTTTTTGTTTTTTCTAGGTAAGAATGAGGTAAGAATTTTTATTTTTTCTACATTTTTAACCTATATTTTTTAATTTTTCAGAGACCTCTTCAAAATCAATATTAGTATGGATGTAAGTTGATGCTGCCACCTTAGGAGTATTTCCCATGAGCTTAGAAATTGTGTACTCATCATATCCAAGCATTTTTAAATTGGAACTATAACTATGTCTCAATGTGTGTGGTGTGATTTCATATCCATCAAGTCCAGCCTCAGCCTGAAGCTTACTGATCATCCTTCTTAATTTTTGTTGATTAAGATATTTAGACTGTTGATGAAATACTATATCATTCTTGTTTTTATTTGAAATGAACTCCTGGAGCATTTCACTTGTAGCCTTATCCAATGGTACTTTACGAATTGAATTTTGGTTTTTTGGCGCTTGTATTATATCTTTGCCCTTAACTCTTGAATAATCTTTATTAACTATGATATAATTATTTTTTATATCGTTTTTAGTTAAGGCTGCAAGCTCACCGATTCTTAGTCCAGTATAATACAAAGTCCATAGAACTATATAGTAGTAGTTCTTGCTATCTAGCGGTTCAATTAATTTCTTAAATTTTTCATTTTCTAGATATTTTGTTTTTGTATTGAGTTCTTTTACATCATTATCCTTAAAAGGCTGCATAAGGGAATATTGAAGCTTTCCATTAAGGTTATACATGATGCTGCCATATTCTAAAAGATTCTTCATTATCTTTTGAAGTCTGTTCTTATATGGAATACTTAAATCTGTATCAGATAAAAAGTTTCTCCATATTAATATATCTCCTGGAGTAAGATCTGTTATTTTTTTATTCTGAATCAATGCTAAATAATTCTTTTCGAATTTTTCATAATTGTATCTAGTAGATGCTTTCAAACTAGATTTAGAAGCTTCTACATATTCTTTAAATAGTTCAAGTAGTGTTGGATTGTCATTATATCCTATAAATTGTTTCAAGAATTCTTGTTCAGCTGCCTGCGCCTCAGCCTTAGACATCATATAATGACCATTCCATTTGACTCTTTTATACTGCTTATAATTCACAGTTACAACAAAGTACCAATGTTTATCTTTATTTTTGTATACTGGCATTATTCCACCAAGCATAAGAAGTAGTTTGCATTGACATTGAATAATTTACAATTTGCTTCAATCTCTTCAGTTGTTAGAACAACTTGTTCTCTTAGGATAGATTCTGCTCTATCAGGAGCTACACCAATTTTACGAGCGTATTCTTCGATAGTGTCTATTTCATTTTTTATACATAAAAGCATTGCACGATTTTTCATTTAATAATTCCTCCATTAAATCATCTGCGATTTTTTCTTTAGTTCTAATTTCTTCATCATTTGCATTATGGCTGTATAGTGTGTTTGTAAAATAATGTGCTAGTTCATGCGCTAGCATTTCTCTTTTCTTTTCATAAGAAGAAGTAGAATCTATCATTATATAATATATATTATCTATATTAATGATGAATGCCTTTAAAGGTTTGTTTGTACAGTCCATATATACAATATTATTGAATGGCTCTCCGCCAGTTCCTCAAGTTCTGAAAGCTCTATAATATACACCTCTTAACGATCCTCAGGTTGAGGATTTTTTATTTTTTATATAATTTACAAAATCAATAACCTGTTCCTTCTCGGCATCATTTAATTGCTTGGATGCATTGTATAAGGCTAATTGATATTGGTTTAACTGAATATTGTTTTGAGGCTGTGACATTATAGTTCTAATGTTCGATAGACATAAAAGGTAATCGGCACTAACACCAAAGAAATTACAAAAGATAATTATGTCTGAATCAGTTAAATTTCTTTTTCCATTTTCAGCAAGACTTAAAGCTGAATATGATATTTTTACTTTTTCAGCGAGTTCTCTTAATGTTAGATTTCTTTCCAGTCTTAATTCTTTTAATCTATTCATATAATCACATCCTTTCTTTCCATAATTATAATGATTGTTTCGGAAAAGTGAACAAAAGTTTCAAAAATCGTAACAAAATTGTTGACAATATCGAAAAAAGAGTTAAAATATAATTGTAAGTTACGAAAATCGTAACAACGAAGGAGGAATAAAAATGAAAATGGAAGTTGGCAAATTTTACAGAGGCAAAATAAATAATTGCTTAATTCAAATTATGGCTATTAAGGAAGAAAGTAGTGTTAATGATAAACCTACCAAAGTCGCTTATTATATTGATGTAAGAACCAATAAAATAAGCTCAGCTCCACTTAACAGATTAGAGCACAGTCAATTTGAAGAAGTATCACCAGAAGAGATTAAAAAATAATATCTCTTATATAGCGCCTTAGCCAAGCGGTAAGGCAAGGGATTTTGACTCCCTCATTCGTTGGTTCGAATCCAATAGGCGCTGCCAAAATTAAATATAAGAAATACGGCTAATCGTACTACTTTTTAATTCAAAAGTCAAAGTATGGAAAAGCTTACATTAATTTTATCTATAAATTTTGTATAAATTATTGCAAATTTTAGTGATTTTATATTTTTTAAGGAGGAGGAAAATATGACAAAGCAATTCAGAATTACCACAAGTGAAGGCTCATCTGATTGGATGAACTGCAAAGATTGGGGATTAGATGCTATGGATGCTTTAGCTGGTGATTGTAACATGTTTTATGGTAAGGATTGGCAGCTAGAATATAGAGATATCTAGTAAATATAATAAGTAAAGGAGTGAATAAGAATATGTCTGTTAATGAAAAGATTAAGCAGTATATCGAGGATCATGGAATCACACAAAAGTTTTTATGTGATAAGACAGGCATCAGCATTGTTACAATGAGTAAAATCATTAATAGCAATCGTAAGGTGACTGGTGAGGAATTGATATTAATTGCTAAGGCGCTTGATGTTAGTGCTAATATTTTTTTAGACTAATTGTTATGAAAATCGTAACAGAAAGGACCGCATATGAAAGAGGAATTATTAACAAAGCCCTTATGGGATTTAAAAGATATAAAAACATATTTTGGATGCGGCAATACTAGAGCATCTCAAATTATGCAGGAAGCTAAAAAAATAAGCGTATCTAGGCTATTACCAAGTAAAGCCAAGCGTGACAATGTATTTCAAGTATTAGGTATAAGCTTCATGGAAGAAGTAAAAAAAATAAAAATGTTAGGAGAAAATTAAAATGATTAAAAATGTATGTATTAAGAATTTTAGAAATATATCAGAGTTAAGCTTTGATATTACTGAAATGACTACTGTAATTTCAGGTCAGAATGAATTAGGCAAATCAAATGCCTTAAATGCAATAATGTGGTTAGTAACTGGAACTATCTTAACTGATAAGTGGGGTTCAGGTGAAAATGACATTGACTCAATTGTACCAAAGAATGCAACTAAGGGTATTAATCCAGATGTAGCAATTACATTTGAAACTGGAACTAAATTTAGTAAGAAGTATATCACTAAATATAATCGCGATGGCTCAAAGGTTACAGGCCATACTACTGAATTCTATATCAATGATGTTGTATGTAAGAATGAATCAGAGTTTACTGATGCTCTATATCCAATGATTGGTTATAGTCCGAAGCTTAAGACTAAGGATGTTAATGAATTAAGATTATTTGTAGATCCATTGTATGCACTACAAAAACTAGATGCAAAGCAGTTAAGAGCTTTACTTGTAGATTTAGGCTGCAGTGTTACTGATGAAGAACTATATGCTATGGGTTTTGAAGATTTAAGAGAATTAGGTACTAAGCATTTAGGTAAGTGGGATGTGCTAAGAAAAGAATTAAAAGATTCTATTAAGAAAAAAACTGTAGAACTTGATGGTTTAAATGCAAAGTTAGAAACAGTTGTCGGTGTTGAAGAATCTGATCCTGAATTATTAAAGTCTTTAAATCGTGATTTAGAAACATTAATTAGTAAGAAGGCATTAATAAGAAGTTCAAATGCTAATCCTGAGATTGCAGAATTAGAAAAGCAAGCTGCTGTTATTCAAAATAATATTAATAACAAGATTGCTAATCATCAAAATGACATTAGTACAAAGCGCAGTAATTTAATGATGAAGCGCCAAATGGTATTAGATAAATTAAATAGTTCAAACACTACTAAAACAAATCCTTTAAGAGAAGAATTAACTAGTGTTAATCATAAGATTGGAGAGTTAAAATCAGCAGTTAATGCTTATGATTTAACAATTCAAAATAATTCAAATTTAATTAATTCATATATCACAATGGGTAATCAAAACAAGCAAGCTAAAACTAATTTAGTTTTAAAATTAGATTTAGTATCTAATAGCAAGTATGAAAATTTTATTACATGTCCTATATGTGGTAGCCAATTCCCAGCTAACGAAAAAGAAGAAGCTAATTTTGAAAATCATAAATTAGAAGAAATCAATAAGATTAGAGCTGAGATTGATGCTGCAGAAAAGAAGAATCTAGAATACAAAGCATCATACGAAAAATGTAAGAAGCTTAAGGATGATGCAATCGCAGCTAAGGAACATGCTAGTGATCAGTTAGCTGAATTACTAGTTAAGAAGGAAAACCTAGAAAAGGAAATTTCTATAATTGATGCTACTCCAGTTGATATGACTGAAGTAAATGCTATCGATAATGAAATATTTATGCTAAATGCTCCAGTTGATATTACTACAGAGGAAAAAGAATTAGAACAAATTAATATAAGTTTAAGAAATTTAAGAACTCAAAATGAATCAGCAATTCAGGAACGTATCAATGAGATAGATACTAAGATTGTCGAAATTAATACAGCTATATCTGAAGAGAACATTAAGAAATCAAAGTTTGCTGAAAAGCAAAGTTATATTGAAAACATTAATAAAGTTAGAACTGATTTAAATAATGATGACTCAACATTAATGAGATGCAATGAATTAATTAAGACTATGATTTCTTTAATTAATGAAAAGGCAACCGAAAAGACAGGTTTAACATTCGTAATGTTAGAGGAAAACCTTTCAAACGATGGTGTTAAGGAAGTTTGTTATGCAACAGTCAATGATGTACCATTTAAGGATGTTAATACAGCTACAAAGATTAGATACGGAATTAAGTTCATTGAAAAAATGAAAGAATTATTAGGTCATAATACATTACCAGTTCTTGCGGATAGAATGGAAGGTATTGATAATTTTGATACTATTAAGACTTTAACTAAAGAACAATTAATCTGTACTAGAGTAAGCAGTGAGGCGGTGATTACTATTCGATGAACAAAGTATTCCTAGATGAGGATATCGCTACTCATTTGAAGTTATCAAAGTCCGACATTATCTATCATTTTAAAAAAGGGCATATAAAAGGAGTCCATTTAGATAATGTTGGATGGATTGCTTCTCAGGTAGAAGGTAGAAAATTTATCCGCAATTATTTAAGGAATAAGCGTGAGCTTAAACTTAAAAAGCAAAAGCAAAAAACATTATTCAATTATAAGGAGAAATAAGATGAAAACAACTATTAATATTGAAACTGAATCTCCAGTATTCGAACTAGATGAGTTAGAGACTCAAGAATTAGTTGAAACTGGTTATGTAGAAACTAATGATGGTTTCTGCATTACAATGCGTGATAACGAAATCACAGTTTATAAAGAATTTGAAGATTATGATGGTCTTAAATTATACAAAAAACAATAAGGAGAAATTAATATGGAAAGCAATAATAACAGAATGGCATCTGATGCCCAAATCAATTATTTAAAGAAATTAGGATATCAAGGTTCTACTGCAAATCTAACAAGTGACCAAGCTTCTAATTTGATAAAGTCTTATAGTAATAGAAATAATGCTCAGGAACAACCTCAGCAAAATTATGGTGGATATAATCCACAATATGGAGCACCTACTCAAGAACAATATGGTAACCAATCCGTAACCAATCCGCAACCATCTGCAACACCGCAACAAGAACCACAAAATAATATTATGGTTGCTGATAACTCTAACTATTCAATTACTACTAGAACTGGAGAAGAAATTTTAATTTCTCCAGAAGTAATCAATATGTATATTGGCTCTGCTCTTACTCAACCTGAATTTCAATATTTTTTCGCAATTTGCAAAAATTATGGATTAAATCCATTCTTAAGAGATATATATGCTATCAAGTTTGGAAGCCAGCCTGCAACATTCGTTATCGATTATAAGGTAATGCAACAAGCTGCTGATAATAATCCTAATTATGATGGTTTAAAAAATGGAATGCTTTTCTTAGATAAGGATGGAAATCCAAAGGAAAGAGAAGGAGCGTACATTTTACCAGGTGAAAAATTAATCGGCTCTTGGTGTGATGTTTATCGTAAAGATAGAAGCCATACTAATAGAGTTTATGCTCTATTAGAAGAAAACTTGAAGTATACAAAGGATGGAAAAGTAAATTCAAATTGGTCTACAAAGCCTGTGTTTATGATTGCAAAAGTTGCTAAGGCACAAGCTTTAAGAGAAACATTCCCAAATATGTTCAGTAATAATACTTACATTTCAGAAGAAATGCCTGAAACTCAAGTTGAGTTTATCAATGCTGAAGTTAAGCTTGATACAACTGATGATGTAAATGCTGAGCAAAAATCAAAAACAGGCAAAAAGAAAATAGTAAAAGAAACACCAGCTTCTAATATTACTCCAAATGATACTGAGGGTTGGCCAGATTAATGGTCCAAATCAAATGTCTTGCTACAGGATCAACAGGTAATTGTTACATTCTAAAAAGTTGTAATCAAACCTTTATCCTGGATGCAGGATGCAAGTGGGATAAAATTGTTGCAAATGTAAATTTAAATGAAGTCGATATGGCATATATCAGTCATGAACATAAAGACCATTCTTTAAATTATAAAGAATTGGCTTTTAGAGGGGTTAAATGTTTTGATGGTATAAATACTCAAGATTTTGTTAAAAATGAAAATTTGAGGGCAAAACAGGGGCAATACAGCCTTTATAGAGTTCCAATCCATCATGGAAAAACAAATAATTGTGCTCTAATCATTGAAAATGAGTCGGACTGCATCTTATATGCCACAGACTTCAATCTATGTGAATATGATTTATCCGAATTTAAATTTACACACATTCTAGTTGAATGTAATTACCTAGAAAGTATGGTTGGCCAAATTGATAAGGATAGTAATGACTATTTTAAAGTCAAAAGACAAATCAATACTCATATGGGGTTGGAAGGCTTGAAGATTTTCTTAGATTCTCTTGATTTATCAAAGTGTCAAGAAATAGACCTAATACATATGAGTCAAGGTTATGGTGATTCTATAACAATGGGTAGCAGCATTTATTCCAGGTATCGAATTATAACTGGAGTATGTAAGCAAGAAGGAGGTATCGAATATTATGGCAGCTAACGATAATAAGAGATACTACTGGTTAAAACTGAATAAAAATTTCTTCAAGCAACATGAAATTATCATTATTGAAGGAATGCCAAACGGCAAAGAGTATTTGATACTCTATTTGAAATTATTAGCTGAGTCGGTATCTCATGAAGGAGATTTAAGATTTTCAGGTAAGATACCTTATTCAGATTCAATGCTTGCAACTCTTACTAATACCAATATCGACATTGTTAGAAGTGCTCTAAAAATATTTAGCGAACTTCATATGATAGAAATTCAAGATGATGGAACAATCCATATGAATGAAACTGAAAATATGATAGGTTCTGAAACTGGTAATGCAGCCAGAAAAAGAGAATATAGAGAGAGGCTAAAAGGAGAAGAACAAAAGCTTCTAGGTGACAATGATGGGACAAGCGGGGGACATTGTCCCCAAGAGATAAGAGATAAGAGTATAGAGAATAGATATATTGATAAACTGATAAATGATAAACCGCGTAACGCGCATGAGGAAACATCAAATTTTAATCTTTTTCCTAACTCTTATGAAGAGCGCCAAGCGTTAAAGGAAGAACTTACTAATCGTAATTTAGATATTGCAGAATTCTATTTAATGCACAATTTAGTTAAATCGTATTACTTCAATAGAGCCTTCAATTTAGAAG
>JAILEP010000027.1 GCA_024697825.1 Acholeplasmatales bacterium | reverse complement strand
ATTCTCATCCCTATTTAGTAATATTTAATATATTAGTAATCTATAATGTTGCGCTTATATTATTATTCTCATTATTACTTGCCTATTTAAAGGATGGAACAGTTACAAGCGATAATTATTTAGAAGCAGTTCAGTACTGTGCTATCTATACAATGAATTCAGGAGATATTTGGAGTGACGCTCCGACATCTGTAATTATCCTAAAGATTATTATTCAAACAGTTCAGATGATTACCTTCTCTGGTGCTTTAATAGGTCTTGCCACATCAATGCTACAAAACCTATTTAATAGAAGAATTCATAATGTAGGTAAGATTAAGCTAAAGAATCATTATGTTATTCTTAACTGGTCTCCAATTGGTGCTAATTTAATTAAGGAATTATCATTTATGAATGGTAAGAAAACTATTGTTATTTTAGCTAATCAGGATAGAGAGGCAATAGCTGAAGAAATTGATAATTTATTTATTGAATCAAATCTAGAAAAGAAGAATATTAGAGTTTTCGTTAAGCAGGGTATGCCTTCATCTAGAAAGGCATTAAAGGAAATTAGCATTGATAAATGCTTATCAATTGCCTTACTTTCTAAAACTACATGGATTAATTCTAAGAATATAACTGACGCAGATTCATTTAAAATATTAATGTCTATTTTATCTATTAATAAAAAGGCTGATGTAATTGTTGAAGTAAATGATGATGCCGTATCTAAGGAAATTAATGACCTTATGAAGGCAAGCTCAGATTTAAGTGATGCTAATATTTCAATCTTCTCAAGAAATACAATTGTTGGTCATGCCTTAGGTAGAGCCGCTATTAATACATCATTTGCAGATTTATATTATTATCTACTTTCATTTGAGGGTGGTAGCTTCTATGCAGTAGAAAAGAAATGTGATATTAAGGATGCCTTAAAATCATATAATAATGCTTTACCAGTTGCTACATACAAGGAAAGAGATGGAGAAAAGCTTTATTTCTATTCTAAGAATGATTTTATTGTTAAATCATTTACTAAGAAGGAAACTAATAAGACATTAGAATTTAAGAAGAATTTATTAAAGAATAATTTTACATTATTTGTTATTGGTGATAATGAAAGATCTCATTCTATTTTAGATGTTTGTGATAACCATAATAAGGTTAAGGACGGAAGAATTAGATGTAAGGTTTATCCAATGGATTATGATATTAATTCATTAATGGATGATATTTCTAAGGTTAATGGTAGAAAGAAGGTATTAATTCTTTCAGACGAAAATTCAACTGAAGAAGAGCAGGATAATAATGTATTCCTAACATTAATTAAGATTAAGACTAATGAAAAATATAATAATGATATTGAATTATATGCAGAAATCTTTGACCCAGCATCAAGATTCTCACTTGATAGCTTAAATGTTTCAGGAAAGATTATTTCTAATGAAATGGTTGCCTTATATATAGCTCAGCTATTAACTCATCCTACATCTCATGAATTCTATGAGGACTTATTAATTAAGAATTTTGAAACAGAGGATATTAAGCTAGACTTTGATGTTAGAAAGGCTAGAGAGCTTATTGATTTTAAAAAGGACGAGAAGCTTTCATTTGCATCTAAGCTAGAATTTATTAATGCAATGTATGATTCATCAAATGGTGAATACTTACCAATTGGCTTTGTAGGAAAGAATTTTGGTAAATCAATTATTGAAAATGTAACATCAGTAATTGGAACTGCAGTAAATGTAACAGATAAGATGCTTACATCTATTACTAATGCATTAACATTATCAGATTCGGCAACAGATTCTCCAATTGATAAATCTAATATTATTATGCTAGATTCTAATTTACGTAAGGCAGATAAGCTTGAAATAGACGCAGAAACTATCATTGTAGTTGCACATTATAAGATTTAAAAATATTTAATTTAGGCAGGATTTTAAAATCCTGCTTTTATTAATAGTTATAAATTTGACAAAATGTATTTTATCGTTAAAATTAAATATGAAAGGGTGATGAAAATATGCCAACAAGATATAATAATTTTAAAGTATTAATTACTAGAATTGCTAGAGGTATCCATAAGGTTGAAGAGAAGGAAATGCAACAAATTAACCTTAAGAGCCAGCATATTTCATGCCTATATTATTTAAATCTTAGCCAAAGGCTTAGAGCTAAGGATATAGTTGATATGTATTTAGAGGATAAGGGTCAGGTTTCAAGAAGTCTAGATTTCTTAGAAAAGAATGGCTATATATTATGTGAATCAAATGCCCCTAAAAGATATAATGCTTATTATTATTTAACAGACAAAGGCAAAGAGGTTGCGGAATACGTAACTGCTAAAATTGATGAAATTGTGGCAGATGTTTCTGACTTTTTAACTCCAGAAGAGCGTAAAATTATGTATAGATGCCTTACTAAGATAGGTAATAATCTTCAAAATGTTGATTAGAATAAACGGCTAGGTAAGCCGTTTATTTTTCTTATTAAGAAAAATAGCCAAAAACTTGTTGACATTTCAACAACCTAAAGGTAATATAAACTTGTTGATAATTCAACAGCTATTTTTATGTAGTCTTGTTGAAAAATCAACAAGTTTGAATTTGTTTATAAATCTTGGAGGAAAATAAAAATGTTAGAACAGATTAAGAAAATTTTAGTAGATACTGCAAGCGTAGATGCAGCAAAGGTTACAAAGGAAGCTTCTTTAAAGGATGATTTAGGTATTGATTCATTAGATTCAGTAGAAATGGTTCTTGAGCTTGAGAATGAATTCGATATTCAGATTGAGGATGAAGAGGTTGCTAATTTAGTTACTGTTGGAGACGTAATGAATTTAATTAGCGAAAAGACTGCTAGAGTTTAGGATTTTGTATGAGTGGTATAAAAATAGTAGGCTATGGACACTTTGTTCCAGAGACTACAATTTATAATGATGATTTTAAAGCAATCATCGATACCTCAGATGAATGGATTTCATCTAGAACAGGTATTAAGGAAAGAAGAGTTGCAGTAAATGAGACTACAACAGAATTAGCTTTAAGAGCCGCTAAAATGGCTTTAGAGGATTCTAAGGTTGATCCTAGTGAGATTGGGCTTGTCATAACTGCGACTATGAGTCCTGATAGCTTTACACCTTCTACCTCATCAAAGCTTTTAGGTGAGCTTGGTATTAAGCAGGCTATGGCATTTGATATTAGTGCTGCCTGTAGTGGGTTTGTTTATGCACTTAATATCGCAACTGCACTTTTAAATCAGAACAACAAGGAATATGCAATTGTAATTGGTACTGAGTGTCTATCTGAGCTTTTAGATTATAGTGATAGAACTACATGCGTATTATTTGGTGATGGGGCAGGGGCTGTTGTCATAAAGAAAACAGCAGATGCTGGTTATTTTTATGCAATGAGTAAAACTGATACAGAAAATATCTTATATGCAAAGGCTATAAGAGGTAATGATTTATTCTTAAATAGCAAATCAACTGATTACCATTTAAGAATGGATGGAAGAAAGGTTTATAAATTCGCCTTAGATGCAGTAAGTGATGCAATTAGTCAGGTATTAGAAATGAGTGGATTAAATGTTAATGACATTGATCTATTCATTCCTCATCAGGCTAATGAAAGAATCATTATGAGTGTATGCAAGCATTTCGATTTAGATTTTAATAAATTCTATTTAAATCTAGAGCGCTATGGTAATACCTCAGCTGCAAGTATTCCGATTGCCTTAAGTGAGGCATATCACGGCGGAAAAATTAAGCCTGGAAATAGGGTTTTATTAGTTGGATTTGGTGCAGGCTTAACCTGGGCCAGTACAATTTTAAAAATTTAGGTGGTTATATGCTATTAAATGAGATTTTAAATATTAAATACCCAATTATTGGTGGTGCAATGGCAAATATTGGTACAGCTGAATTTGCCGCAAGTGTATCTAATGCAGGTGGCTTAGGCATTATCGCAACTGGTGGTTGGGATGAGGTAAGAACTGAGGCTGAAATTAAAAAGTGCAAAGCATTAACAGATAAGCCCTTTGGCGTAAATATTATGTTAATGAATCCTAAGGCTAAGGAAATTGTAGATGTCATCTGCAATGAGCATGTTGCAGTTGTAACTACAGGTGCAGGTAATCCTGGTATTTATATTCCTAAGCTTAAGGAAAGTGGTGCGAAGATTTTTCCAGTTCTTGCGAGTGTCGCCCTTGCAAGAAGGCTTGAACGCTATGGTGTTGATGGCTTTATTGTTGAAGGCACTGAAAGTGGTGGACATGTTGGAGAGGCTACAACTATGGCACTAGTTCCCCAGGTTGTAAATGCAGTAAATGTTCCAGTAATCGCAGCTGGTGGTATAGCAAGTGGTAAGCAGCTTAATGCGGCATTTGCGCTTGGTGCTATTGGTGTACAGGTTGGTACAGTTTTACTTGCATCAGAGGAATGTCCAATCCATGAAAATTATAAAAATGCAGTTATTAATGCAAAGGACTTAGATACAGTTGTAACTGGAAGAAGCGTAGGGGCTCCAGTTAGAATCCTTAAGAATAAGATGAGTAAGGAATATATCGCACTTGAAAATAAGGGTGCTGGTATAGAAGAGCTTGAAAAGCTTACTCTTGGTGGCTTAAGACGTGCTGTCCTTGATGGTGATACTGAAACAGGATCTGTAATGATGGGTCAGGTTGCAGGCTTAGTTAAGGAAATAAAGCCAATTAAGGCTATATTTGAGGAATTAATTAATGACGCAAAATTAGAAAAGGATAAATTAATCCAAAAGATTGATTTATTAAAGGTATAAAGATGAAGGTAGCGATTGTAACAGGTGCGACTCGTGGCATCGGAAGACAAACTGCAATTGATCTTGCAGAAAATGGCTATAATGTAGTTATTAATTATACACATAGTGATGATGCAGCTTTAGAGGTTAAAGCAATTTGTGATAAATATAATGAGGCTTTAATTGTTAAGGCAGATGTATCAAAGATGGAAGAGGCTTCTATGCTTGTTGATAAGACATTAGAAAAATATGGACGAATTGATTTGCTTATCAACAACGCAGGTATCACTAAGGATAATTTAATTTTAAGAATGACAGGTGCTGATTTTGAATCTGTTATCAATGTCAATTTAGTTGGTACATTCAATATGTGTAAGACTGTATCAAAGGTATTATTTAAGCAAAGATCAGGCTCAATTATTAATATAGCCTCAGTTGTTGGAGAAACTGGTAATTTAGGTCAGGCTAATTATGCCGCATCTAAGGGTGGTGTAATTGCTTTAACTAAAACCTTAGCTAAGGAGCTTGGCTTAAGAGGAATTAGAGTTAATGCGATTGCCCCAGGCTATATCGATACTGATATGACTAAGGTATTAAGCGATGATGTTAAGAATGGTATTTTAAACAATATTCCTCTTAAGAGATTTGGTAGTCCTAAGGATGTTAGTAATTTAGCTGTATTTTTAGCAAGCGATAATGCCTCATATATTACAGGACAAATAATTAATGTCTGTGGTGGGATGGTAATTTAGTATGAGAAGAGTAGTTATAACAGGAATTGGATGTGTAACTCCAATTGGTAATAATGTCGATGAATTATGGAATAGCATCGAAAATAATAAATGTGGTATCGATAATATTACTAAATTCGACACAACAAATTTTAAGGTAAAGGTAGCTGGTGAGGTAAAGAATTTAAACCTATCAGATTATTACGATAATAAAACTATTAAGAATAATGATAAATTTATACTTTATGGAAGAATTGCAGCTAATGAGGCATGTAAGATGGCTCGCCTTGATGAAATAGAGGATAGAAACAGAATTGGTGTTTTATTTACATCTGGTATTGGTGGTATTGAATCTATTCAGGATACAACTCTATTAATGAATGAAAAGGGTGTAGATAGAATTAGTGCTTATTTCATTCCTAAGGTTTTAATTAATTTAGCTGCAGGATCTATCGCAATAGATCATAATTGTCATGGCTATGTTTCTAGCGTTGTCACAGCATGTGCTGCCTCAACAAATGCACTTGGAGATGCATTTAATAGAATTAGATATGGCTATGAGGATGTCATGATTACTGGTGGTGCAGAGGCTGCAGTATGTAAGCTTGGTATTGGTGGATTTATGGCAATGAGAGCTTTATCACAGTCTACTGACCCAAGTCATGCCTCTATTCCATTTGATAAGGATAGAAATGGCTTTGTTATGGGCGAAGGTGCAGGCTGCCTTGTAATAGAGGAGCTAGAGCACGCAAAGGCACGTGGAGCTAACATTTTAGCAGAGGTAGTAGGCTATGGTGCATCTTGTGATGCCTTCCATATTACATCCCCTGATGTTGCAGGTGAATCTTGTAAGAATGCCATTGTTAATGCCTTAAAGGATGCTAATATCACATCAGATAAGATTGATTATTTAAATGCACATGGTACATCAACACATTTAAATGATTTAACTGAAACAAATGCGATTAAATTAGCTTTTAACAATAAAACTGATAATCTTATCATTTCTTCTACAAAAGGCAATACAGGCCATTTACTTGGCGCTGCAGGAGCTGTTGAAACAATTATCTGTGTTAAGGCTATGTTAAATTCATTAGTTCCAGCAACTATCAATTATAATAATCCAGATCCAGATTGTGATTTAAATGTATCACCAAATAAAAATACAGCTAAGAATTTAAATTATGTTATGAAAACCTCACTTGGATTTGGTGGACATAACGCTGCTATTATTTTAAAGAAGTGGGTGGATTAATATGTTATATAATAGTGAACAAATAAAAGAATTATTACCACATAGATATCCATTCTTATTAGTAGATAGAGTTATAGAAATTAGGGAAGAAGAAGGTTTGCAAACGATAATTGCTCAAAAATGTGTTTCAAGAAATGAACCATTCTTTGAGGGTCATTTTCCAGGATACGCAGTAATGCCTGGTGTTCTAATACTTGAGGCAATGGCTCAGGCTGGTGCGTGCTATGTATTAGGGCTTCCTGAATATAAGGGCAAGCTTGTACTTTTTACAGGTGCCGATAACGTAAAGTGGAGAAGACAGGTTATACCTGGTGATGTCTTAACATTTGAGGTTACAGTTGGAAATATAAGACATAACATAGGTTCAGGTAAAGGGAGAGCTTTAGTTGATGGGAAGGTTGCCTGTGAAGCAAATATAACATTTATAGTTAAGTAGGGCACTAGTCCTACTTTTCTATTTGTTTTAATTATTAAGTAAGATTTTAATCTCACTTATTATATGGTATAATATAAGACATATTAGGAGGTTTTGTTCTATGTTTGGGATTTTGTCTAAGGGATTTATTAATAATATTCATGATGCCTTTAATGATATAGGCTATCATGAAAATAATAATTATTCTCATGATTTAATGCAAAAGAAGACTATTGAATCTATAATTGATTCTAAGAACATTAGTGAGGCAACAGGTCGTATTTATTCAAGCAAATATATATTAAATAATGAGAAGAAGATTAATAATATCTTTAATAAAAAGCTTAATTATTGGAATTCACTTGGTTGGGATAAGAATAATATTAACTTAGATAACAAAAATATCTATCATATAACTAATGCCTTTGGTGATATTAGAGTATTTAATGAAGAATTAGATAATAATTCTTTGATTATTAAATCAGATTCTAAGGAGATTTTTATTAACCATCATGTCCTATCACGAGCATCTGGTTTTAATAAGGCATCCCTTTTAGTTAATGATAAGCTAGTAGGTATGCTTAAAATTGATAACAAGCGTGGCCTAGTAATAGAAAATAATGATACTCAATATCATATAATAGAGGATGATGAGGGAGTAAATATTTATTATCAGTCTGATATTAATAAATTAGCTGAAAATGAGGATATCGAAAAATCTAAAAGAATTGCCTTAATTAGCACAGGAATAGTAGACATGAAATATGGCTATGCTAGAATTGAGGTCTTCAATGATTTAGTTAATATCGAGTTCTTATATTTAGTTGCTATATTTAAATATGAATATGATCTTCATTTTACCAAAACAAAGAAAGCAGTAGATTCAATTATTAATAGCTTATAAAAATGCAGAATTTCTGCATTTTTTCTTTTATATAAAGAAAGAAGCCACTGAATCAATCAGTGGCTTAAGGAAGGCTTAATCTATTTTTTTAAAATTAGAAGCTTCATATCCAAGACCTGTAATTAAGCTTATTAGATCGGCCTCTAATATTTCTTCAAAAGAAATTATTTCTGTTAAATTCTTTTTTCTAGATGATTTTACCTTTTTAATATTATATTTATTTCTAATTGAGGTATTGATGTGAGATTCACACATACCACATTTCATTCCCATAACTGAAATAGAATAAGTATATAGAGCTTTAGATTCCTTCATTTTCCAAATCTCTTTTACAATTATCGATTATTTCTTTAGTGTTTATTGAGCATTTAGTGCAGTCTGATACGCATTCGCTTCTTAAATGACCACATTCACATTTTAATGTTCCTTTTTTCTTTTTAACAAAATATGTGACTATTGGTAATAGAACAAGAAGTATTGCACCAGCCGCGATCAATGGTTCAAACCACTGCATAATTATTCTGTTACGATTGATGAAGCCTTTTTGTTACGCTTAATTACAAAGTATGATGCAATAACGATGCATGCAACAAGTGCAAGAGTAACTAAAAGTCCGCCCCACCAAGCTACCTCCCAAAGAGAGCCTAGCCAATATACTACTGCAGATAACACATAAGAAATACCGAACCAGAAGCCTAAAGTCTTTAGGAATTCCTTCTTAGTTTGTTCAGCCTTTGCAGTTGCAATAGCTGCGAAGCATGGGAATGTTAATAGGTTGAATATTGCAAATGCGTAAATACCAGATGCAGAAAGACCAATTGTAGCCTCAAGTGATTCCTCACTACCATTGTTGAAGAATAGAGCCATTGTACCAACTACATCCTCCTTAGCAATTAAGCCAGTGATAGATGAAACTGTATACTTCCAGCCGTCATTACCAATTGCCCATCCACATGGATAGAAGATGTACTTTAAGCCCTTACCAAGGTAGGCGATTAATGAATTGTTCATATCCTCAACCATACCGAAGCTTCCGTTTTCAACACCGAAAGTCTGTAATGCCCAAATAACAATTAATGATGCAGTAATGATAGTTGCAGCCTTAATTACATAATGCTTTAGCTTTTCCCAAAGGTGAGCTCCAACATTTCTAGGCTGTGGAGTGTGATACTGAGGTAGCTCCATAATGAATGGAGAAACATAAGTATCTCTAGTAAATACACGCATAAAGATTGCAAGAATGATAGCTAATGCGATACCACCGATATAAATAGTAAATACGAAGATATCACCATAGCCAAAGCCAGCAAATGAGGCAACAGCAGCAAGTAAAGCCCAAATTGGAGCCTTAGCACCACAAGAGAAGCAAGTCATTAAACGAATTGTTCTATTCTTTTCAACCTCATTTTCTAAAGTTCTAGTAGCCATGATAGCTGGTACACTACATCCAAAGCCTGTAAGCATTGGGATGAATGCCTTACCAGATAAGCCAAACTTTCTGAAGGCTCTATCTAGGATGAAGGCAATACGTGCCATATAACCAGTATCCTCTAATATAGCAATAAATAAGAATAATAGCATAATCTGTGGAATAAATGATAATACAGCATCTAATCCGTTTAAAACACCATCACAGATTAAAGAACCATACCAAGTAGCAGAAGCAGCCTCTGCAGCAACATCACCATATTCCTTAAATCCACTACAAATCCACTGGAATACACCAATGATATGTCCAGATAGGAATCCCATCCAAGACTGTAGGAATACACCAAGAGATGGAATACCAGCTAAAGCCTCGCCCTCATATCCCATACCAGTGAAATAATTAATTACACCTTCATTTGTAAATTCAAGTCCAAAGATCTTATTTAAGAAGAATAGATCCTCAGAGAATGTGAAGTGGAAGATGAAGAACATTATTAAGATGAAGATAGGTAAGCCCCAAATTCTATGAGTTAATACCTTATCAATCTTATCTGATTTAGTTTCAGCTGTTTTATCTTCCTTATTTGCTTTTTCATAAACATGAGAAAATTCCTTTGATATGTACTTATATCTAGCATCAGCCATATAAGCTTCAAAGTCTGTACCAAAGATATCATCAGAGAATGTCTGCTTAAATTCATCGACCATAGGAATTAAATCCTTATGGTCAGCTGTTTCAAGCTCATCAAGCTCAACAAGCTTTACGGCATGGAATAATGGGTTTTTAACACCCTTATATTCAATTGCAATTCTACAATCATTAACTAAATGATATAATGGATCATTATTATTTAATATAAGGTTTGCCTTACGAGGATTCTTAGATGTTTCATCTGCAATCTTCATAAGCTCATCAATATTAGTGTCCTTTAATGCTGAAATTTCAACAACTGGTACACCAAGCTTCTTTGATAATGCCTCAGTATTTAAGGTATCACCATTTTTCTTAACGATATCTGTCATATTTAACGCAATTACAACAGGTACATCAATTTCAAGTATTTGAGTAGTTAAATATAAATTTCTTTCTAGGTTAGTCGCATCTACGATATTGATTACTACATCAGGTGCCTCATCAAGAATATAATTTCTAGATACAACCTCCTCTGGAGTATATGGTGATAATGAATAAATACCAGGTAAGTCAACAATTTCAACAGGCTCATCTAGCTTCTTATACTGACCAGTCTTTTTATCTACTGTAACACCTGGCCAGTTACCAACGTGAGCAGTAGAACCAGTTAAAGCATTGAATAATGTTGTTTTACCACAGTTAGGATTACCCGCTAATGCAAATCTTTTCATTATTTAGTATCCTCCATTTTTAATGTGATAAGACATGCCTCATCCTTTCTTAAAGATAATTCATATCCTCTAATTGTAATTTCAATTGGGTCCCCAAGTGGAGCCTTTTTCTTAAGATAGACATTCGCTCCTGGTGTGACGCCCATATCGAATAGACGTCTTCTAAGTCTACCTTCACCCTCAACCTTGACGACGATGCCAGCTTCACCAACTAGCATTTCGCTTAATTTCTTTTCCATTGTTTCCCTCCATACAACTAAGCTACTAAAATCTTAGTGGCTACATTTCTATCGATGGCAAGTCTACCATCCTTAATTTGAATTATGCAGTTACCATTACTGCATGATACAACACGGACCATAGAATTAATTGTAATACCTAGAGACTCTAAATGCTTTTTTAATTTATCATCTACTAAAATCTTTACAATCTTTAAATCTGTGTTTAATGGTGCTATTACAAGTGGCATAGCATTTCCTCCCCTATAGTTAGTTAAGATTAACCCCTAGTCCTAAAAAAAATCACTGGTTGTCAGTGTTAATAGAACTATTACTCATATTATCATTAATGAATTCACTAATAACCTTATTAATATTTCCGGATCTATTAGCATATAATTTAATACCTGCCTCTAAAATAGAAGCCTGTGCATTATATCCAATAACATCACATATCAAAATGTCGGTATTAGCGATTTTTAATAATCCTGCGTATGATTTGCACTCAGGACCACCTGCTTTAATGATTTCCTCATTCAATATAATCCCGTTTTGGATGTCATAAAATTTAAATTCAAGTGCTAAACCAAAATGCTCAAATACATTTCCATTTAAATGTGGAATCGCAATTCGTATTGAACCATCTGGCTTATCCTTAATAGAAATTTTATAACTATCATGTAGGCTATAATTCCCTCCGGATATATGAATCTTTTTGCCAGTTACTAAGGCCATAGCGATTTTCGCTCTAGCTTCATTATAGATAGAAGTAATAGTAGTTCTTGCAACATTCATTATAGAAGCTGTTTCCTCTTGAGTCTTAGCTAAATAATCAATGTTTTTTATTACCTCATACTCATCTAATGTAAGGATAACTGAACCTGTTGCCCCATCAATAGGTGAAAAGCTCCAAAACTCCGGATAATCCATGATTGTCCTACTTTTTTTGGGCCTTGACATTAAAAAACCTCATTTCTGACATATGTCAAAATAAAGATACCACCATTTCTGACATAAGTCAATATTAGTTTTGACTAACTAACTATTTTTTAAAAATTTTTTGGTTTTCTTTAAAAATATTGTAAAAATAAACAAAATGTGTGAAAATTTAATATGTACTAAAAAAGGGGATAATTATGATAAATTTAAAGAATGATTATAATACAGTAGGAGATAAGAAAATCCTAGAGGAATTAATTAAATATAGTGACGAAAGATATGTTGGGTATGGTGAGGATACTAAATCAAAGGAATTAAATAGCCTTGTTAATAATATATGTAATAAGGATGTAGATTCATATGTTCTTGCCGGTGGAACTATCACTAATGTCATTGGCTTAAACCAGATGCTTAAATATTCATATGAGGCTGTTATTACAGTTCAGTCATCTCATATCAATGTTCATGAAACTGCAGCCTTAGAGGCAACAGGTCATAAGATTATTTATACACCTAATATTTTAGGAAAGCTTGATATATCTAAGATAGAAGAAACATATAATAATTTTACAGATAATCATATGGCAATGCCTAAGGCCTTATATTTAGCTAACGCAACTGAATTAGGTGAGGTTTATACATTAGCTGAGCTTAGGGAAATCTCAGCTATTTGTAAAAAGCTTGGACTTTATTTCTTTATTGATGGTGCTCGTCTACCTCAGGCTCTAGCATCAGCTGGCTATTCATTAGCTGATATTGCAGGCCTATGTGATATGTTCTATTTAGGTGGTACAAAGCTTGGCTTACCTTATGGTGAATTATTAATTATTGTTAATGATGAATTAAAGGCTAATTTTAAATATTTAATTAAGAATAAGCTTGGTATGCTTGCGAAGGGCTTTGTTGGAGCTATTATGTTTAATGCCTTTTTAAAGGATGATTATTATTTAGAATTAGCAAATCATTCAATTAGTATGGCAAATATTATAAGAGATGAATTAAAGGATTATTTAATTTATCCTAATACAACTAACCAGGTATTTATTAAATTAGACAATAATAAATATAATAATATTAAGGATAAGGTTGCCTGTGAAATATGGGAAAGCCATAATGATTATAAGGTAATTAGACTTGTTACAGCATTTAATACTAAAAAGGAAGATGTATTAGAGGCTATTAAGATTATTAAATCATAAAAATAAGGGGCTGTTAAGAAACTCAAATAGTTTCTAGCAGCCTTTTTTCATTGTTTTTTTATTAAATATTACCTTTTTTATATAATTATTAGTAAGCATATAGTCTCAATTAATATTGCCGCAGTGAAATATAGAGGGGAGTTTCTTAACAATGTAATTGTTAAGCCTGTCTTTACTTTTAAAAAGTGGCTTTATTATTATTTTTTTATTAAAGTTTCTTAACAACGTAGTTGTTATTGGCGTAAATAGACAAAAAAGAAGCTGTTAAGATTTTTAGTTTCTTAACAGCCCCTCTTTTTTTAAATGAAGCCTAATAAATATATATTCCCCTTAATTCAATGAAAAATCTAGTTTCATTCTAAAATGTTATATTAATTAAAATAATTAGTCTGATTTTTTCAACAACTAAATGTTGAAAAGGGGTTCTATAGGTTAATTTTATTTTGAAATCTAATTAAAATTGCTTTTAATGTAATAATAACATCTTTAAATTTATTTAAAGTTGTGTTTTCCTTTATAATGTGATAAACTCATTACGAACTTTTATTGTGGAGAAAAGGGCTATGGAGCAGGAGATTATAGAAGAAAAGAAGCCAAAACGCTATAAATACGTGTTAAGTATTCTTTTTATGTTAGCACTATTAGTCGCAACTATTATAGTGTTATTCAATAAATATGATATTAATAACGTATTGTCAGTATTAAAAAAACTTAATATTTGGTTACTCCTTGGAGCAGTGGCTTTAATCTTTGTATATATCCTCTTTGAAGGACTTGCAATGAAGATTATTTTACATGCATTAGGTATTAATGTATCAGTTGCAAATAACTTTGTTTATTCAGCAATAGATTATTATTTCTGTGCAGTTACCCCTTCCGCAACAGGCGGTCAGCCAATGGTTGCCTATTATATGACTAAGGACAATGTTCCAATTACTCAGACATCCTTAGTGCTATTAATTAATACAGCATTATTTAAAATAGTATTACTTACATTATCTGTGATTGCAATTATTGCATGCCCACAGTATGTATTTTATAACTGGCTAACAATTACTTTATATTTTTTAGGCTTTGCCATTAATGTTTTTTTAATTGTAATGTGCTTCTTAGGTGCATTTAAGAGAAAATGGATAGAGGCAGCTGGTAAGAGAGTGATTATGCTATTACATAAGTGGCATATCGTAAAGAAGCCTATTTCAACTATGAGAATATTCATCCAAAAGATGGAAGAATATGAAGAGGGTGCTAAGCTTATTAAATATCATAAGAAGCACTTCGCACTTGCCCTACTTGCAAACTTCATCCAAAGAGTTGCAATGTTTTCAATGGCATTCTTTGTCTTTGTAGCATTTAAGGAGGCTTACCCTATGCTACATGATAGTAGTTATATTGAATTATTATCACTTCAGGTAATTATTGCACTTTCAGTAGATTCATTACCACTTCCTGGTGGAGTTGGTATTTCAGAATTCCTATATGTATTATTAATGGGAATGGTATATGGTGGAGAGGATATGGTTGGTACAGCTATGATGGTTACAAGATCTGTAAGCTTCTATATTCCAGTAATTATCACTATGCTTATATTTATGGGTAAGCATTTAAGAGTAACTTTTAGACATAAGAGGGAGAAAAAGATATCATGATAGGATATTATAATTACACAGTCATTTTGACTTATTTATCACTTGCGACTGGTTCAACAGGTATTTTCTTTGCGTTAAAGGGAAGACCTGATATTGCAGTAGTATTATTATTAACTGCTGGCTTATTTGATTTATTTGATGGTAAGGTTGCTAGAACCAAGAAGGACAGAACTCATGATGAAAAGAACTTCGGTATTCAGATTGATTCATTAAATGATGTAATTTGCTTCGGTGTTTTACCTGCATGCATCGGTTATGCAGTTGGTATGACTTCATATTGGTTCATTCCACTATTTGCAATCTTTATTTTAGCTGGCTTAATTCGTTTAGCTTATTTTAATGTAAGAGAATTAAATGAATTCTATGATTATAATGAGGAAGGCGCTGCTAGAGATAATGATCATTGTTATTATGGTATGCCTATTACAATGACATCATTAATTGTACCTGCAATGTATTTACTTGAGCCTGCATTAAAGGAAAATTATTATATTTTCTATGCATGCTTAATGGGATTACTTGCAATTTGCTTTATCGCTAAGATTAGAATTCCTAAGCCTAATAAGTTTGCAACTATTTTACTTGCATTACTTGGTACTGCACTTTGTATTGGTTTAATTGTAACTTATATTTTAACTAGAAAGTAATTATGATTATTAGAGATAGACTTGGAAATGAGACAGAATCTAATCCATCTGGTTCTCAGAAGTTCTTATATAGAAATGTATTTGGAAGATTCCTCCTTAAATGCTTTTTAATAAGACCTTGGTTTACTAAATTTATGGGTTGGTTCTTATCAAGAAAAATATCTAAAAAGAGAATACCTAAGTTTATTGAAGAGGGACATATTAATGTAGATGATTATATTGTCGATGATGTTAAATCCTATAATGACTTCTTTATTAGAAAAATAAAAGAAGGAAGAAGAATTATCGATAATGAGCCATCGCATTTTATTGCACCATGTGATTCTGAATTAAGAGTATTTAAAATTAATGATGATTCTATATTTGAAATTAAGGATTCATATTATAGAGTAGCCGATTTAATTAAAAATGATGAATTAGCAAAGGAATTCTTAGGTGGCTGGTGCTTTATATTTAGATTATCTACATCAGATTATCATAGATATTCATATCCTGATTCAGGTAAGAAGAATGAAAATATCCATATTAAGGGAGTATTTCATACTGTAAATCCTATTGCTTTAGAAAGATATAATTTTTATAAGACTAATTCTAGAGAATATACAGTGCTTGATACTGATAATTTTGGTAAGCTTATTATGTGTGAGGTAGGAGCTATGATGGTAGGTAAAATTAAAAACCATCATCAGGAATATACCTATACTAGAGGCGAGGAAAAGGGTTATTTTGAATTTGGTGGTTCTACAATTGTAGTATTAACAAAGGATATACTTACAGTTGATGAGGATATTTTAAGAAACACTAGTGAGGGTGTTGAAACTAAGGTTTCCTTAGGTGAAAGAATAGCTATATTAAAGGACAAAATTTAATTTTTGTCCTTTTCTTATATAACAGATATTAAAAACTTGTTCTATTTAATTAAGTATCATATAATTAAATAAATAGAGCGGATGTGATTAATATGATAAAAACAAAGGAAGATCTTAAGTATTATCTTGAGCAGGATAGGCTCAATTTAAGAGCTAAGGGTAAAAAGCCTAAAAGAGGCAGAGATGAAATCTGGAGATACGAAATAATATTAAGACATTTTGAATATTATTTGAATAAGGAAAAGAAGAGCTTTTTTGATAAGCTAAGGCTTAAGCATTATAGAAAGCTACATCATAAGCTAACTGTAACTTATACAACATCTATCCCACCTAATGTGACTGGCCCTGGACTTTCAATTGGTCATATTGGGACTATTTATGTAAATAGTAAATCTAAGGTTGGTAAAAATTTAAGAATTCAATCTGGTGTTACTGTTGGTGGTGCAGCAGGAAAGGAAAAGCTTCCGGTTCTTGGTGATAATGTTTATTTAGGCTCTGGCTGTAAGGTAATAGGGCCTGTTGAGATTGCAAATGATGTCGCAATTGGGGCAAATGCGGTTGTGACTAAATCTATTTTAGAGCCAGGTACTACCTGGGCAGGAGTTCCAGCAAGAAAAATATCAGATAATAATTCTCATGCATATATGTCAAAGGATGTAGTAGAAGGCGGACAATAGTCCGTCTTTTTAAGTATTTATAAGTACTAATTTGGAAATTATGACCAAGTTTAATTATTTACTTTTTGAAATAGATTTCTTAGGTTATAATTGAGTTATAATTTAAGATAGGGGTTGAAAACTAGTGAGAAAGAAAAATGTTTTAAGACTCGGTATTTTTGGTTCCTTATGTGCAGCTACACTTCTAAGCGCAGGATCTAATGTGCGTGCAGCATCTAGCATTTCTATAAGTACAGTTGGTGGATATAATGAAGGTGCAGCAATCACCTTTACTTCAGCATCAACTCCATCAGTTTATTATTCTGCAGCAAATGCAGATTCTTGGATTGAAATTGATTCTGAATTAATTAGAGCTACATCTAGTGGGTATAGAGCTGATATTTTAGGACTTTCTGCAGGAACCTATGATATTAAGGTAAGTGATGGATATTATAGCAAAATCGCAGAGGATGTTACTGTAACTGCAGATGATAGATCAGGATATGCACATTTTAATAATACTACAGGTGTTGGTGCATATAATAACGATGGTACTTTAAAGAGCGGCGCAGTTGTTGTATATGTAACAGATGAGACAAAGAATACAGTTACTGCAACTATCGGTGGTACTGAATATACTGGTTTATCTGCAATTATTCAGGCACAAAAGAATTCCAGTGTACCATTAGATATTAGATTATTAGATGAAATCCAGGCACAGCAGTGGACATATAAGGCACATGGTACTGGTAGTACAGCTGCTCGTATGACTAATCTTGATGAGACATTTGCATCAGTTAATTGGGAAACAACATCTGCATCACAAGCATCTTCAAATGACTATTATAAGATTGGTGAAGAAGATATAATTTCTTCTGGAATTAATACATTATCTACAACAGGTGTTAAATATGACGCTGATGGTAATGCAACAGAGGTTACAGGCATTACTCATTTAGATGGCTTAACAAATGTAATTAATAAGTGTAAAAAATTACAAGATTCTGGATATTATGAATATGATTCTTATTATAATGAATTGGATGTAAGAGAGGCAAGTAACATTACTGTTGAAGGTGTTGGTGATTCAGCTGGTATCTTCCAGTGGGGATTCTGCTTTAACCAGTGTAATTCAATTGAGGTTAAGAATCTTGAATTCTCAAGCTATAACGAGGACGCAATTGGTATTCAGGGTGGGTCTGCTAAGAATATGAATTACCATAATTTCTGGATTCATAATTGTACATTTAATGTTGGTGTTAACAATTGGGATGTATGTTACGAAAATGATAAGACTGATGGCGATGGCTCAACAGACTTTAAGTTTGCTTATGATTTAACTATTTCTTATTGTAGATATAATAAGACTCATAAGACAGCCTTAATTGGTTCAAGCTCTTCATCATATCAGTATGATGTAACATTCCATCATAATTATTATTATAAGTGT
>JAILEP010000019.1 GCA_024697825.1 Acholeplasmatales bacterium | reverse complement strand
AAAAGCTTATAATTTCCACAATTACTAATATTAAAGTCTAAAGATAAATTATCATTTTCATCATAAGTAAATAAAAGAGAAAGTGGGTTACTTAAATCCTGAGTTGTAGTTTGTGTAAAGCTTCCATTTGTAGGAGCCATTATATTAAAGGCAATGATCTTACCACCATCATATACTGGTAAATAAATAGTTTCTATATTATTTGCGACAAAGATACTTTCAAGCTTATTTTCCTTAACCTCTACTCTTACAAGGCCACCATAAGTTGCATAAGACTTAGAATAAGTCTGAAGTGTAACTACATCACTTGATGCAGCACTTGAAGCTTTAGCACTACTTGATGCAGCACTTGATGCAACACTTGATGATACAGCACTTGATGCTTGAGCAGTGCTAGATGATGCAGTACTTGAACCTGCTTCAGTACTTGAAACTACACTTGCTTGATTAGCACTACTTGTTTTACTACTTTTAGCACCACAGCTTGTAATAACTAGTGCGCCTGCCATTAATGCACCAATTAAAGCACTAACCTTAATAATTTTTTTCATTTCCTATTCCCTCCATATATCTATATTGAATTATTACTCCCTTAATTCAATATGACCGTAAACATTGTTTAAATGAATTAATATAAATATTAAATTATAAAAATTGTAAGACCTATTATCATTATAGTCTCTTTATAATTCTTCGCAACATGCTAACGTTTTCAATTGAACTATTATGATAATTTTGTCTATATTAAAAAGACCTAACTAGTGTTAGGTCATAATTATTATAATATTTCTAATATATTTAGAGGATCTTCCTTAGCCTTTACCTTATCATTTGCATAAATGATAGTTCCATCCTCACTTAATATATAGGTAGTTCTTACTACTCCCATATATTTTCTACCATACATACTCTTTTCCTTATAAACATCATAAGCATTTAAGACATTTAAAGATTCATCACTTAGTAAAGTAATCTTTAAATCATGATTTTCTTCAAATTTCTTATGAGATTTAACACTATCCTTAGATATACCAAAAATAATAGTATTCTTCTTAGTGAATTCTCTTACTAAAGCTGAATAACCACAAGCCTGAGTTGTACAGCCTGAGGTATTATCTTTAGGATAGAAATAAAGAACAATTCTATTTCCTTTATTTAAATAATCAGATAGCTTATGCATCTTACCGTTTTGATCAGGTAATTCAAAATCTATATATTTATCATTTATATTTAGCATAGTAATTCTCCTAGTTATTTTCTGTACATAAATTAATAAAAAGCTCTTGTTCTTGAACTGTTAGCTCATCATCACTAGTTAGGATTGATAATCCAAATATAACAAAAGGCATTCTTTCTTCTAACGATAATGATAAAACAACTCTTTTAATTGATTCAATAAATTCTGGTTCAGATCCATCCTGCATTAATTCATATAATTCCTCTGGATTTAAATAAGCATCTACTATTTCATTTAGTAGCATATGCTCCTGCTCGCTTAATTCTCCATCAGCTCCAGTAAATAGCATTACTAAAGCTAAGACAATGCTTGAAACATCATCCTTATCTAAATCATGAGCAGCTAGTATTTCTACTATATCCTTTAATGCACTTTTACCCATTTCAACCTTTTCGTCAAAGGTAGAATTTACAGTTTCCTGAAATAAATCATGTAATTGTTCCATAATAGCACTTCCTCGTATAAACAATTATTTATATTATTTTAGCACATTTAATAACAATTTAGTATATATGGACGTTATTTAGGACTAGAGTACTAAAAAAAGACTCACGACTTTGACAAAATTGCATAAACTATCAAAGCCGTGGTCCCATGTATAACGATAACACGTAATTATATTAATACATATTTATTAATATTTTTTCTAATTCCTTTATTTCATCATCCTTATTATTAGCTTTTAAGAATTCCTTATATTCATTTATTATTTCTTTTCTCACATTAAATTTAATAATATATGGAATTATTTTTTTATATCTCTTTTCTATATCTTCTATACTTCCATTATTGTTTTTGATCATATCTATCGCAAACATATTTTCATCTATAAGAATTTTAATTTTATTTTGGTTAATAGCTGTTGCTCTAGCATATTCCGAATCTGTATCTTTTTGATTTAAGATAGCTAATGCTCCATATGAATCACCATCTTCAAATAGCTTATAAGCTTTAAGAAGCTTTGGTGTACACTGATTCTTTTGCATCGACTCATTAATAGATAATGATAAATTTAAAATATCATCATTTAAAGTATCTATAGATTTCTTTAAGCTTTTAGCTCTTGATTTTAAGGCTATATATTCATCAATTTTAGTTTCATCCTTATTAATGATTGTTTCAAGCCTTATACATTTTTCATTTATAGCCAAATATTCATTTTTTAAATTATTTAAATCAATATTATTTTTAAATTCATTAACATTATTTAAATTTATTAATCCATCCTGATTATCAATAGTAATTTTTCCATCAATTGCTTTAATATTAATATTCTTCATTTCAGTAAGCTTTAAATTTAATAAAATTCTTAAATTAACTGTATCTAAATCTTTAAATGTACCAAACACAATATTTGAAGAATTTTCCATCTTATTTATAAGCTTCCTTATTTCTTCTATTTGATCATCAGTCTTTTTAAAGAATACCATTACCTTAGGATTATCATTTGCTTTAAATGCTTCATAGGCAATATTTAACTCAAGGTCTGTATATTTTCCAACCTTATTGAAGAATAAGAATATCGCAAGGTCTGATGCCTTAACTAGCTTATTATATTCTTCCTGTGAACCCTCAGTTGCCATAGCCTCATCGACATTTTCACAAAAATAAGGAACAAGCTTTATTTCATATTCATCCTCAAAATAATCACTTATTCTTCTTATGAATAATTCTAAATCCTTTCTTTCATTTTCAAATTCTACAATTGAGGAACCAACAAATATTTTAATCTTTTTCATTTTACCCATCTCCTATAGATTTATATTATTCTTTTCACAAATCTTTTTAGATTGGTCACTATCCTTATATGCTATAAGCATTGGCTTAATATTATTTATTAAAGAATTATATTCATCCATTCTATTCATTTTCTTATATAAATCTAATAAGAAATTATATGATTTTAATAA
>JAILEP010000008.1 GCA_024697825.1 Acholeplasmatales bacterium | reverse complement strand
GAAAACAAGATCATCTTCACTCCTGCTAAGGCTTCAAATGCTGGTGGTGTTGCTACATCTGGTCTTGAAATGAGCCAAAACTCATTAAGATTATCTTGGACTTTCGAAGAAGTTGATAATAGATTACATGATATTATGATTAATATCTTCAACGCTTCATATTCTGCTGCAAAGGAATATGTTGGTAATCCATTTGACTTATTAGCTGGTGCTAATATCGCAGGCTTCAAGAAGGTTGCTGAAGCAATGGTTGCTCAAGGTATCTAATATACTTTAATAAGAATTAAGAGGATTCATGCGAATCCTCTTTTTTTTATTCTTCTTCTATTTTTACGCTTAATATATCGTCAAATTTAATTTCAGTTTTAATAATTGTAATAATTCTTTTAACGATATTAATTTTAGATATCATACCATATATTTTAGTATAGCCATCGTCTTTATAATAAGTTACTTCTACTATCATTCTTTTCTTTAATTTATTAAATATTTCTGATAATTCATTCAATTCATCCTCTGATAATTCTCTTTTAGGCTCAATTACCTTATCAACCTTCAAAATTAGGTCATAATAGCCTCTTAGTCCATTGAATGGTAAAAATATCTTAGCTCTTTGGTCCATACTCATTTTTGACCTTTTTTCCATTTTCATAGTCCTCCGGACACTCAAGTCCAGCATTATGCCCTCCTACTAATTGATTTCTTTTTATGGTAGTCGCATTCTTTTCTAAATCCATACCCTTTATAATTGAATTCTTACCATATTTCTTCTTTATTTCAATCAATGATTTTTGAAGCTCCTTTTCTTTTTTAAGCTTCTCCTCATCGGTAAATAAATCTATTGTTTCATATTTCTCATCTACTACATTTCCATAGCCTAATCCTATTCTTCTAATTGTATAATTAGGATCTGTTGTCTCTTTAAATAATGTAATAAAATATTCCATTAATCTTTCTCTAGATTGAGTGAATTCATTTAATCTTCTTGTTCCACCAGTAGGGCTTCTTAAATCATCACTATAGCCAATATATAGTGATATTGATGATATTACTACCTTCTTTTCGATTAGTTCTAGAGTTGATAAGTCAACCATTTCCTTTAAAACTAACAATGTTGATTCATAATCATAATCCTCAAATAAAATTTGAGATGTAGATAATGAATTACTCTTACTCTTATAATTTTTAATATCTTTAATTGTTACAGGCTCTATACCATTTGCGTGATCTATTAATATTTCAGCATTTATGCCAAATTCCTTATATAATAAATCCTCATTTACCATAGTTATGCCATGTAAGTCACTAACACCATACTTTAATAATCTTTTAGCTGTACCTCTAGAAATATTCCAAACATCAGTTATTGGCTTATGGAACCATAAATCTCTTTTGAATAATTCATCATCCAAATACCCTATATGATCATCTACATGTTTTGCAGTAATATCTAAGGCAAGCTTTGCTAAAAAGAGGTTTGTACCAATACCTGCGGTTGCACAAATACCAGTTGTTTTAAAGACATCATCAATCATGACCTTAGCTAATGATTTAACATCCATTCTATATAACTTTAAATAGCTTGTTACATCGATAAAGCATTCATCTATTGAATAGACATAAATATCTTCTTCGGCTACATATTTTCTGTATATTGAATAGATTTTAGCTGATACCTCCATATATCTTTTCATTCTTGGTATTGCACAAATATATGTGACATTTTTAGGTATTTCAAATATTCTACATCTATTCTTTACCCCTAATTCCTTTAGGGCAGGTGATACCGCAAGGCATAAGGCACCCTTTCCTCTTGATGGGTCTGCCACAACTAATCTTGCTGTTAAAGAATTAAGGCCTCTGTCTGCGCATTCACATGATGCATAGAAGCTTTTTAAATCTATACATAAATATATTTTATCCATTTCTATGCACCTCCGGTAAGTATTATTTTATCATATAATCACTACTTATTTTAGATGAAAATAATGAAAAAAACTGCTAGCTAAAATTTGCTTTAGCTAGCAGCATATTTTTGATTAAATTTGATAATTTACAGTTAAATATAGTGAATCAAAATTAGGATTTGTTCCTACACTACATGTAGAATATAATGAATCAACTAATGTTTCAACATCATATAATTTAATATCAAAGCTTGGCTTTTCATTTGTATCATTATGCCAATTGAAATTAGCTGTTGTTATATCACCTGATGGCTTAACATAAGTTGTATCAGTATCTGAATTAATAATTTTATTATACGAATCAGCTTCTGCAGTTGTATAATACATACAATTGATTAGTTTATATCCTGCAGCTAATTGAGCTGTTGTAATATCATTATATTCTTTACTATTATTCTTAACTAATGTAGAAACACCAATGAATAAGCAATTTTCAGCACATATTGAAGCACCATATCCACCAATAATACCTTGTGACACTAACGCTAGTTTATACTTTGAATTAACAGATGAAATAGCTCCTGCACCTTTTGATTGTAATATAGTTCTATATTTGAAATATCTAGAATTATCTACAACACAGTTAGCAAGGTATGCAATACCACCTCTAACATTTGGAATTCTATCTTCAATATCAATAAATAAATTATTCGCAAATGATACCTTTAATGCTTGGTTATAATGGTATGTAGCTGCAGTTTTACTTTCACTACTATCTCCAAGTAAGAATGCCTTCTTTTGTGGAATAGCTACACCATATAAAATCTCATTTGGTGATAAATTATAAGTTTCTCTTAATGTCTTATAATATAAATATTTACAAGAATAAGTTGTATCAGTTAATGATTTTTGATAATCAGCT
>JAILEP010000104.1 GCA_024697825.1 Acholeplasmatales bacterium | reverse complement strand
AATTAATATTATTTTTAATAGATAATATTAAGCTTATTAAGCGCTCTATTATTAAAATTATAAAATATAAAAAGAATGATAAATTAATTAAATAATTCATAACATTATTCTTTTTCATTATTATCACTTCCTTTAATTATTATTCTACACTAAAAAAGCCTCTATATAAATAGAGGCATTTTGTATTATAATTCACCAATCATTTCGATTAGATAATTTTCATAACCAATTTCATTGATTAGGTTAAGATGTGTTTTAACCCAATTGAAGTGATCCTGCTCATCAACAATGAATTCCTGAATCATTGATTTTGTAACATAATCATCATCAAATAATGCTAAAGCCTTGCTCATCATAGGTAAAGCCTCTGCACTATCCTTGCAATCATATTCTAGCATTTCCTTAATATCTGTAATTACAGGATATTCCTGAATTGCAACTACTGGAGTTTCACCAAGCTCAATTAAACGAGCGTTAACCTTCTTAGCTTCTGCTAATTCCTCTTCTGATTCTGCCATAATCTTATCTGCAAGCTTCTTAAATCCTCTTTGAGCTAAAAGCTGTGCATGAATTGAATGCTGCTGGCTGTTACCGAACCAACCCTTTGCGAAATCCTTTAATAATTCTACCTTTGTCATATTTTTATCCTCCTGTTTTCTATTTTCCCCAAGCACCAGCTAATAGCTTATGAAGTAATTTCTTATATTGGTCGAATTCCTCATCTGTTAGCCAATGCTCAGCCTCTAGTGTTTTTGGTACTGAGATTGCTTTTTTCTTTAAATCCTTACCTTCCTCAGTTAAGGTAATGATTATATTTCTTTTATCATTTTTATCCTTTTCAATTTGAATATAGCCCTTAGCCTTTAAATTCTTTAAAAGATCAGTTAAGGTATTAGCCTTTAAATATAAAGCCTCAACTAAATCCTTCTCATTAATTCTTTCCTTTTCCCACATAACCATCATTGTTATATATTGAGTATAGGTAAGATTTAATTCCTTAAGCAATGGCTGATATCTTCTTAGGATTTTATTCGCTACTGCATAAGTAGGAAAGCATACCTGATTTTCAAGTAATAATAATTCTTCATCAGTCATGTTATCACCAACTTTCACCTAGATTATATCGTGTCCGAGATATTATGTCAAGTACATTTTATAAAATTTAATTGAATAAAATTAAAAATCGGTCTTCTTGTTGAAAACCGACTTAAAATATCTTATATTCTTCCCTTTTTAGCACGATCTATTAAATCTAATAGCTCATTAATTGTTTTAGTATTAGCATATTGTAAGAATTCATAGCTTTTATGAAGCTTGATATATTTATTGATATTGGCAAAGCCTATTTCTAATTTTTTACCATCATTAAATATGAGCTCAAGCTTATATGATTTAGCTGTTCTATCCGGCTTATTATTAAGCCTATTATGCTTAGTTTTATAATTATCAATATAAATATTATAAGAATTAAAATCTGAATAATTACATGCTAAGAAATTCTTATCTAGATAATCTAAATAAAATTCCTTTTCCTTATTATCATAATGTAAATATATAGGATATACAGCAGATATTGCCTTATAAGCTTTATATTCATTCTTTATTTCTCTTTCTAATGCGTCTAAATAGGTAACTCCTCTTCTATTTAGATATTTAAATCTAAAATAGGCAAGAGCTAAAAATAAAACGAATGTACCAATTAGGGTAAAGTAGCTAATAAACATAAATGGAATGCTTATTATTGCAATAATTAATATAATTAAGCTTACGATATCCTTTTTATATTTAAATGGGTATTTATTGTTAAAATACTCTAAATCATTCTTAGTAGTATCCTTAAACATATAAATAGAAAGAAATTTCTTTTCCATATTAAACCTCAAAAAAATGCTTGTATTTCTACAAGCATTTTATCATTTTTAGAATTTAAAGTAAATTAGAAACTAGTTGGTAATAAGAAATATACTAAGAATAAAATAAAGATAATAAATAATACTATAGAAATTTCAAACTTAGGCTTTTCTTCTCTCTTACCAGCTTTATATAGAATTGTTTCAACTAACCATGTTACAAAATTAATGATTACGAATGAAATAATACCAATACCGATACCAGTTGTAATTGAATATGCTAAAGGCATCATAATGATTGTTAAGAATGCTGGAGCAGCATACTTAATCTTAGAGAAATCAATATTAACAACATTCTTCATCATTAATACACCTACATAGATAAGTGCAGGAGCACAGGCTGCCATTGGAATGAATTCAAATAATGGAGCAACGAATACTGCAAGGAAGAATAAAGCAGCTGCAGTTAATGCAACAACACCAGTCTTACCACCAGCAGCGATACCTGAACCAGATTCAACAAATGTAGTTACTGTAGATGTACCAAGTACAGCACCAGCAACAGTCGCAACTGAATCAGAAACCATAATTTTATTGTAATTTTCAGGCTTGCCATTCTTATCAATTAAGCCAGCAGCTGTTGTACAGCCGACCACAGTTCCCATGGTATCAAACATGTCAATCATGCAGAATGTAATGACTAATACTACGGCTGTCATGATCATTCCGCCATCCCAGCCCTTAAAGCCATCTCTAAATACTGCAATGAATGCTGAATCCATAGCTTCTGTACCTGTGAAGAATTCCTTGAAATTCTCCCAGAACTTCCATGAAGTTTCACCCTTGCCAGCTAAAATATCAAGATTTGCAACCTTTAAAGGAATTGCTAGAATAGTCGCAGCTAAAATACCAATAATTACGCCACCCTTAACATGGAAATGCTCAAGGATACAAATAACAATGAAGCCAAATAAGCATACCATTGCATTACATGCTGTACCACCAAGCTCCCATGCCTCAGCTGTATTTAATGTTACAAACTGAACGAATGTACCAAGATTAGCTGTAATAACACTAGAATTTTTTAAGCCGATAAATGCGATAAATAAACCGATACCTACTGGAATTGCCTTACGAATACATTCAGGCATACCATCGAATATCAGTTCACGAAGGGCTATTAGCCTTCCTGTTTCTTTATCCCTTTTACCAGGTATAAACGATAACAATAAGAAAATAATACCACTAATTAATACTAATAGCATTGTTTGGCCAAATGTAAATAATATTCCACCAAACGCACCTAAGAATGCAGTACCAACTGTAAAGTTAAGACCCATACCAGGAGCCTGTGCTAGTGGCATTCTAGCAACTAATGCCATTAATAAAGTACCTATAACTGCACCAAAGGCTGTAGCCATAAATACTGAACCCCAGGTTACACCAGCCGTATTGCCACCAGTGCCATACGCATCAATGATGTTATTAGGGTTAACTACTAAGATGTAACACATCGCAAGGAAGGTTACAATACCTGCAATAATTTCAATTCTAAGAGTTGTCTTGCGCTTTGATATGCCGAAAAATTTATCAAAGCCGCTAGCATTAGAATCATCAAAATTTTCTGATTCCTCAACCTTAGGATCTTCTGCAGGAGATGCTTCTTCTACCGCTTCTGGTTCAGAAACAGTAGCTTCAGCTTCTGTTGAATTTTCTTCAACAGGAACTACTTTCTTTTCATCTTCCATATAAAATTTTCCTCCTAAAAGATACTTTTATTTTATTATATAAAATGATTAAAGGCAAGAAGCTTGAGTTATGAAAAGAATGAAAACACTCAATATTATATAGTTTCATTTTAGACTTGGGTACGATATTTTACACTATTAACTATTTTCTTTATACAATTGACCCAAAATAGAGACATTTATCATAATAAAATTCAAACAATAGATGTAATAATGTAAAATTTAACTTCTCTTAAAATTAACATAAATATAGACTTTTATCATATATTCGTAATGATTTATATACATCTGAGATAAATAAAAGATTGGCCTAAGCCAATCTCTTAATTCTTTTTACTTTTCTTCTCTTTTCTTAATATCATTTCAAAATCATTTTTATGATTTAAGAAA
This sequence comes from Acholeplasmatales bacterium, assembly GCA_024697825.1. Lineage (GTDB taxonomy): Bacteria > Bacillota_I > Bacilli_A > Acholeplasmatales > Anaeroplasmataceae > Anaeroplasma. Next base: position 8,222 of record JAILEP010000104.1, on the reverse strand, counting down.
ACCTTAACTAATGTCGGATCAAAATGAGTTCCTGATTCCTCTTCAATTATTTTAAAGGCTTCATCAGGAGTCATAGCCTTTTTATAGCACCTTTCAGATACTAAGGCATCAAACACATCCGCAATAGCCATAATTCGAGCAGAAAGTGGTATTTCTTCTTCCTTTAGCTTCTTCGGATAGCCAGTTCCATCCCATCTTTCATGATGGTATGTAACTATATCTTCCGCAAATGATATATATTCATCATCAGTAATACCAGCTAATACATCTCTTACAAGATTACCACCAACTGAGGCATGAGTCTTCATTACCTCAAATTCTTCCTTTGTAAGCTTACCAGGCTTTTTTAATATGCTATCTGGAATAATAATCTTACCTATATCATGCATCGGAGCTAGAGTATATATTAATTCTATAAAATGATCTGTTATTTCATCCTTATAGAAGCCATCTTTTCTTGTAAGCTCAGATATCTTTTTAACATATTCACTAGTTCTAGTAATATGCTCACCAGTTTCTAAATCACGGTTTTCAATTAAGTTAGCCATTCCTGAAATCATATGGACCTGCATATTAGAAATTCTTTCCTGATTTATAACAAGCTCCTCTTGAATATCATGCTGAACCAAATCATTGTAATAGATATAGCATAATATAGAGCTAATAGCGATTGCTAGGTAAGTGATATTTATCTTATAAAAAGTCATCGGTAAAATACCTGCAGCAAGTACTACAATAATCATTATCGCAGTAAGCTTATCTCTATTACGGAATCTCTTTCCAACTATCAGCATACTAATTAATAAATAGATTAAGCTTGAAAAATAGAAAATACCATAAATAAAGAACAAATTACCACGATGATAGCCATCATCATTAAAATAGAAAATCCAACCAAATGGTGCCGCAACTATTTCAACAATAAGATTAATTGCTAAATAGATAAAAGCTAGCTTCTTTTGGTGAATTCCTAAAGCTCCTACAAATAATATTCCAATTATTGGGGCAACCGAAAATTGAATTACCGTTAATATAGTAAGCGGTATATCAAATGCTTTATCATAATACCCACAGTGAACTGAATATTCAGCTAAAGCACAGAAAAAAATTGTTCCAAAGGTTAATATGAACCATGCCTTTTGAACCTTAGTAAAGCCAGTATAAAAGAAAACATGAAGAGTCATTGCGATCATCATTACTTCAGTTAATACGAAAACACTTGAATAAAAAGTCATAGTCCACCTCCTTTAAAGCAATCTTAAATTAAAATCGTGTATTAATGTTAATTAATCCTTTTATTTATCGTAACATACCAATTTTTTATTGTCAATTAACACAATCTAACTATTAATCATAAAAAGATAAAAGAGCCAGGCTCCTAAGAGTTTGGCTCTTTCTTATTGCTATGATACAGAATCTATTGCAATTAATAATTCATTATTATCTTGAACTGTTATTGTAAGTATAACAGTACAATTTTGTAATATTAAGACATTGTTATTATCATCATATGTATCTAAAGAGAAATATCTAGAATAATTAGCTATATTACTTATATTACTATAGCCATATCCTCCATTATCCCAGCTATGATTAGAAATAATCTTAAATTTAGCTCCATAGCTTGTATCAAATGTGGTTTCTACTTGATATTTTCCTGTTTCAACTAATGAAAAATCAATAGTCGCAACACTAGTTTCCCAATTGTTAAAATCACCAACAATGCTAAAGATTAAATTTTCAGTTTCTGTACCAGTTCCAGTACCGGTGCCACTACTATTTGAAGTAACTGTAAATTGATCCTTATCCATAGTATAGCTAAATGTATATGTACCCGCTACTGATACAGTATAACTTTTTGTAGTTGGCTCATATATGAATGCTTCGTTATTAATTGTTTTATCAAAAGTTAATGTAACTACATCATTTTCCTCAAGGCTTATAGACTTTTCAAAATCGCCTGGCTGCTTACTACTTAATAATGAATATACACCATTTATACCAATGTAATAACCATTTGATGTTCCATTCTTATATAGATTAAGCTCAATATAAAGCCTTCCATTATCATTTAAATTATAATTGATAGAATATGCCTTATTATCATAAATAATTACAATTTGATTATCTAATACGATTGCATTACTAATCGTATCTATTGCTTCTAAATAAGCATTCCTTTCTGCAGATGTTAAGCCATATACATAAATGTATTCAGAGCCTGATTCAGTACTTAAATAGAAATATCCGTTACCTATTGCAGGTAATGTAATTGAATTACCTAAGATATTCGCAATAGGAATTGTTGGCCAATTTAAAAGATAATCATCAGATAATATTTCTATTTTAATTCTTGTAGTATCACTAAGAGTAAGATTTAAAATCTTTCCATTAATTACCTTAGCATAAGTCTTAGTATATTCTGCAACTAAATAGAATCCATTAGAAACTAGCTTATTAATATAATTATTAAACTCTAATTCATTAGATGTAACTGTTAAAACTGTCTCTTTTTCATTTGATTCAAAGCTAAAGCTTCCTTCTGTTTCATATTCAGGAATACCCATTTCTAAAAGCTCTTTAGGGAATTCAGTACCCTTAATTTCCTCTAAAGCAAATAATATTGAATTATGAAGAATAATTGAAATAACACATGTAAAGCTTGAATCAGACTTTGATGTAATAGTTAAAGTAACTACACTATTCTCATTTAATACATCATAGCCACCTAATTCACTAGCTAAAACTGTAACAAAATCATCATCAAGGCTAACAGTTGCCGTATTTGTTATTAAATCAGATCCGCTCTTTGCAAAAGATTTTAATTCGAAATTGAAATTATCAAATTCAGAATATTCAATCTTCCTAATCTTATTATTATCTGAATTTAAATAATAAATATCCGGATATCCTGGGCAACCAATAGTTCCACCCCATAGCTGATCATTTGTAAAGAATTCTCCAATAGTTCCATTTTCATAAATCATTTCAGGGCCCCATTCAGAGCCATCACTATGCTTATATACAGCCATAGATGTAGGTGTGGTATCTAAATCCTCCTCATTACAAACTAAGTCAATTGCTAAATCCTTGCCAATGTTTTTAGAGGCATCACTATAAACTGTTTTAATAGCCTTATTTTGAATAGCTTCACTATTTATAAAATCATCACCATTAATATCAGTAGAATTTAATTTAATATCACTAAAGAACGCTTCTGCTAAAATTTGCTTTTTAGCATCTGTCATTTGCTCAATTCTTCTTAAATTATTATCCTTATACCACTTACAAGTACCAACCTTATAATCTAATTCATCACCTAAATATGAACTAAATGTTGTATGGCTACTATCCTTTACTAGCTTAATATTTGATTCTAAATCAAATTTACGCCATTCTTCTATTTCACCATCTTTTACATCTACATAATCATATTCATATGTATAGCCATCTCGATATGGCATACCATTATCATCATTAGTATACATAGTCATTTTGTAATTCGGATCTGTATCAGTCATATCATAAACTAAATTCATATGAACATACATTTGAATATTATATTCTTCTGAATCATTCTTTACAGTAATATCAAATAATACATCTGAATCAATAACATCATTATCATCTATTGTAATGCTAATAGCGAATACAAATTCATAGCTATATTTATGTTCTTCTGCATCAGCTTCTGTAGAATCATATTCTAAGCCACTATCAATATCTAAATATAGATTGCCTGTAATAGTACCCTCATTCTTACTATCAAATGTATAATCCTCACCAGTCTTATCAAAAATATTCTTTAAGCACTGGAACTGAATCATTGGTGGCTCATAATAAAGGTCTTCATCTAAAATATTTCCTTCATTATCTTCATCAACATATACATCTTCAATAGTAGATAAGCCATCATCAAGTGAGGCGAAGGTTTTCTTATTTATCGCCTTTAAGAATGTATCATTAATATTAAATGATTTATCTAATGAATTTAAATTAGAGCTATTCTTAAAGCTTTCCTCAACACCATCAAACGCAAAGCTTACCTTTTCATAAGCACTATCACCTGGTAGCTTTTTACTATCATCACCACATGATGCTAAAAATAAAACAACCATAAAACCAAAAATAATAGAAATAATATACTTTCCTATTCTTCTCATATCAATCACCTCGATTGTGAAAATATATAATTATTAAATCGAACTTCTATATTTATATTATTACATATAAATAACATATTATCAATTGATTAGATAATCTTGAACCCTAGTTCAAAAATAAAAGTCATCCGTATGGATGACTCATATTTATTCATTTCTAAGCTTAAATTCAATTGATGTAAATTTATTAAATAGATTTCTTCATTACTACGCCACCTATTTTAATTTATCTAGCTAACCAACCACCATCTACTGCAAGTGTAAACCCATTGACATAATCAGATGCGGAAGATGCTAAGAAAATTGCAGCACCCATTAAATCAGATGGCTTACCCCATCTACCCTGAGGGATTCTATCGATGATTGCCTCACTTCTTTGGCTATCAGCCTTAATTTCTTTTGTATTATTAGTTTCCATATAGCCTGGAGCGATGGCATTAACATTAATGCCCTTAGCTGCCCATTCATTACATAAGGCCTTAGTAATACCATTTACAGCTGATTTAGAGGCTGTATAAGCTGGCACTCTAATTCCACCCTGATATGATAGCATTGAGCAAATATTAATAATCTTAGCTTTTCTATTTGACTCAATCGCACGCTTAGCAAATTCCTGAGATAGGAAGAATACAACATTTAAATTTACATTTAATACCATATTCCAATCCTCTTCAGTTACATTTAAAGCATCCTCTCTTTTAATCATACCTGCATTATTAACTAATACATCAGCTGAACCAAATTCATTAATACAAGTATCAATTATTCTTTTAACAGGCTCTGTAGAAGATAAATCAGCCATAACCTCAATAAATCTTCCGCCCTTTTCCTCAACTAATTTCTTTGTCTCCTCGCAGCTTCTTCTTGCGACACCACAAACATTCGCACCAGCCTCCGCAAACGCAACACACATCCCCTGACCTAAGCCAGTATTAGCGCCGGTAACGATTACATTCTTACCCTCAAGTGAAAACATTTCTAACATAATTACTACCTCCTCATTAGAAAAATAAAATACTAATATTAAATTACGTATCCTATCCTGTTACTTAATTATAATTTAAATATTTAATAAATTCCATAAATAAATAAAAAGAGATTGGTCTTCCAATCTCTTAATGTTACTATATTTGCTCATATGCAATTCTAAACGCAATAACTGAATGAGGATCATATCCTGAATATAATGAATTATATGTTACATAAATTACTGTTCCTGGTAGAATACTGCCATTTGGACTATAAGTAGTATTATCATCAAAGAATACATATTCTAAATTACCATCACTTGTAACTAAGAAATAATTATTTTCATAATCAATTTCAACAACAGTTGCAGTAATTGTTTTTAATTCAAGCTTAGTAATATTTAATACAGAATATAATGTATTATTATCAACATATTCAATATCTGCTATATTCTTATAAGCCTTACTTTGATCATAGCTTGATGTAGATAAAAGATAATCACTAGACTTAAAATAAACATACTTAGCATTATTAGTTTCCTTTAAGAAAATCGAAAGCACAGGTGGCGTAAAATCCTTTTCAACAGAATCAGATGTTAGCTTCTTATGTGAGCTAAATACTGATATATCATAGCTATCATAATATGATCCGTTGTTAAGTAGAATTGTATAATATCCATTATATCCTCTTAAAGAAATCATAGTATCCACTATTATAGATGATAATGAACCATTAGCATCATTAAAGGTTTCAAAATCAGCTACTACAACCTCAAGCTCACCAACTCCACAGTTTTCCTCAAGCATTTCTTTAGCAACAGTATCAGTAATATCATCTACGTTAATTGAAAACTTATATGCAGAATTAATTTGAACATAATCAAATGGATATTTATATACATTTGTTTCATCTACTGTATCTAAAGACTTATTACTATTAAGTGAGACGGTAAAATTATTTAATGTATTAGTATTTGATGAATCAAATTCACTATAAGCAGCCATACCAATTATATTAGCATCACTAATATGATAATCATTACCATAATCTATATTAGTATTACTTCCACTTGGTGTAGCTTGACTACTTGGTGTAGTTTGACTACTTGTTGAAGCTGAAGCCTTTGGTGAGGCATTCTTTTCACCACTGCTCTTATTTCCAATAATGATAGCAGTTGGTATTATTAATATAGCTATAATTACAAATGAAATTACAGCTGTAATAAGCTTTGGATTAAATCTAAAGCTTATTTTTTTATTAGATTTATTATTTATATTCTGATAAATATTATTCTTATCATCATCATCTAGCTTTGGTACTATTTTATTAAGATCATCTAGCATATATTATTCCTCCATTTCCTTTTTAAGCATTTCACGTGCACGCTCTAATCTCTTTTTAACGGCACTTTCTGAAATTCTTAAGGAATTAACAATATCCTTAATAGATAATGAATCATAATAATGTAATATTATTACTGATTTATATCTTTCAGGAAGCTCCTTTACCTTTTCCGCTAATTTTAAAAGCCTATCATCCTTTTTTTCATCATCTTCATGTAATACATCTATTACATCCCCATCGACAATAGTTACTCTATTTCTTTTTCTTAACAAATCCTTAGATTCATTAATAGTAACCCTTATTAGCCAATATTTCTCGTCTGATGGCGTCAAAAAGGATTTATTACAATTAAATAGCTTATAAAATACATTTTGAATAACATCTAAGGAATCTTCCTTATTCCTCGTATATCCATAGCTAATATTCATTAGCTCCTGGGAATAGAGATTATATTTTTCCTCAAATGCTTGTCTAGACAAATTACCCATACCTTTTTTCTCCCTCACCTATAAAACGTACCAAAAAATCGAAAGGTGACAAAATTTAAAATTATTTTAACATTTTTAGTCAAATTTATAAATAAAAAATCTCTCAGCCATAACTGAGAGAAATTAATTACATATAATTTTTAGCAATTTCCTTTGCCTTAGCTATTTCCTTGGCATTTGGCTTGCCTCTAGCATAAATGAATTCATCAACATAAGGAATACCCTTTTCGTCCAATCCCTTTTTAATTAATGCAATTGCATGCTTAGAAAGCCATGATGTAGAAAATACTACAACTCTTTTAACCTTTGACTTATCTAATTCAGAAATGTAAGTAGTTAATGCCTTATCAATACCATAAGCATATAAAGCACCTCCTAAAAATAATGTGTCTACCTCATTTTCCACCTTAGTATTAATATCCTTTGCCTCAACAGCTACTGCCTCAGCAATCGCTTCTGCTAGCATCTTTGTATTACCACCACGTGAACAATATCTTACCTCTACCATTTCGTTAATCATCTCCTTTACAATTATTATATATTAACATTTGATACAATTCAATATGATAAAATATAAAATAGGAATAATGTAACAAAAGAAAGGGGATTGTGATATTTCACAATTCCCTATTTAGCATTAAATCTTTCAAATTCTTCTTCATCATCATGCTTAATAAAGATGAAGTTACATTCATCATCTCCATAACATAATGTTTTACTTCTTCTAAAATCTATACCATGTAGCTTACCATAATTTATTACATCACATTGACAGAATAATGGTCCAAGCTTAGTTAAATTTCTTTCCTTTAATATCTTTTGGTAAATACATTCATTAGTTTCAAATCTAAATTCATTCTTCGGAGTATCATTATGCCATGTATATCTCCAGCCATAACCACTCTTTTTATTAAAACCCATTGGTACAATTTTCTTAATTAAAGGCCAAAACCAACCCTTCTTAGACATTTTCTGGAATTTTTGGCTATATGGCTCAATGAATTTAAACATTTCATCTCTAACCTTGTTAAATGCATCCTCCTCAGATACACCACGCATCTGTAAAACCTCATAGATTGCAATTAATGAAAACATATTGCATAAATGCTCGTAATTCTTTTTATCGCAATATTTTTCTTCCTCTTTTACTATTTGATCTATACGATGCTTAATATCATTTTGTAAATCAGGATCAAGAATATTAAAATAATTAATATGTCTTGATTTCTCAATCATATATTTTCCCTTATATTTTCTC
>JAILEP010000063.1 GCA_024697825.1 Acholeplasmatales bacterium | reverse complement strand
TATTACAAAGAATATTATTAATTCTATAAATGGTAATGCTCCTTGAATTATAAATATGGTAAGGAATATTCCGAATGCTGGTCCTGATAATCCCTTTTCAAATGTAGGTATTACTAGCAGCATTAAAATAGCTGTAATATAGCATGCAATTTTTAATAAATAGATTGCAATAGATAGTGGAATATAGATTAATCTAATTGGTAATAATCTATTAAGTAGAATTAGTCCTGTGCATGAAAGCCAAATAATTAATACTACTATTAGAAAATTATTCATTAAATGCCTAAAATGGCCACTGGCTCCTAGATTTTTGGCTTCAAACCAATCCATATTACTTAATTCATATAATGTATATAATTCATCATTTTTAAAAAGATCTACAAATCCTAATGTGAAATAAAATATTATTATAAGAAGTGTAGTAATTAGTGATGTTAATATCCATATATACATTAATCGATTATATAATCTTGAAACATCATTATAATCCATTCTTGTTTTCTTCATAATTGTATTCTCCCATTTATTTAAGAATACTACAAAACATTATTAAAATACAATAGATGAATTTAAATTATTAAGAAGTGCAACTACTGAATAGCCTGCAATATCGCTTGTCTTAGAATAAACATCTAGATGTGCTTTAATTTCATCACCACATTCAATATCGATGCACTGAGAGTCACCTATAAAGTCTGGCTTGGTTTGGATTTTAATATTAGTATCATATACACCCATTGTCGCAAGTGCAGTCGCAACCCCAACATTTATACCTGTAGGTAGGTTTTTGATTGCATCACTTGCAGTACCATTAAAGGCTACATAATCATTATTTTCCATTTCTTCATTATAAAGAGTTGTTTTCTTTAAAGCCTTAGGACCTTTAGTATTAGTTAGACCTGATTTTGTTAAGCCCATAATTTGAGCTGTTTTTAAGACCTGAAAGCCTGCAATAGCCCCACTTGCAAGATGAATTTTAACATCATTATCCTTGGCAAGCTTTTCAATATATTCAAAGTATTCTGGTTCAGCTAAAGCACCTATTGAAAGAAGGACTACATTAACATGAGCTTTAATTGTATCCTCTAGAATTAATTTAGTCGCGGCAGGATTAGTAGCCTCAACTAAATAATCGGGATTTCTTTCAATTAAATCATTAAAGGAACTAACATTCTTTAATCCTAATTCATTATTAATTAAATTACAATTTTCTAATGTACGTGAATAGCATCCAACTATTTCATATCCTTTTAGGATTCCCTTATTATAACAATCCACTATAATTTTAGTAAGCTTTCCTGAACCATATAAAGCGATCTTTTTCATTGTTATTCCTCCATTTGCTAAATATATAAAAATTCATTATAATTATAACAAAGAAGGAGGATATTTCAATGTTTAAGAAGCTTGTTATAATTGAAAAAATAAATATGCTAGATGAGGATTTAAAAAGATTAGATAATCTAGCTAAAGAGGTTATTTATTATAAGGATATTCCTTCAAATAATGAAGAAATCATTAAAAGAATAGCTGATGCAGATTGTGCATTATTAAGCTATACATCTAAAATAGATAAGGAAGTTATAGCTAAGGCACCTAATTTAAAATATATAGGTATGTGCTGCTCACTATATAGCCCTGAAAGTGCCAATGTAGATATTTTAGCCGCAAATGCTAAAGGAATTAGTGTCAGAGGCATTAGAGATTATGGTGATGAGGGAGTTGTAGAATTTATTATTTATGAATTAGTTAAATTCCTAGAGGATTATGATAATAAGCATTTATGGAGTGATTTCCCACAGGAAATATCAACACTTAAATGCTCTGTAATTGGACTTGGTACATCAGGTACATTAATTGCTAAAGCATTAAAATTCTTTGGGGCTAGTGTTTCTTATTATTCTAGAACTAGAAAGCCTGATGTAGAAAAGGAATTAGGAATAGTATATAAATCACTAAATGAATGCGTTAAGGAAAGTGATGCAGTATTTCTAGCTTTAAATAAGAATGTATTACTTTTAAAAGAAGAACAGTTCAATTTAATGACTGGTAAAAGAATTCTATTTAATACCTCAATTGGACCAGGCTTTGAAACAAATGCATTAGCTAAATGGCTTACTGATAAGAATCACTTTTTCTTTGGTGATACCCTACCTACAATAGGTGATGAATCCTTATGGAAGCTTGACAATACCTTCACAATAAATAGAAGCTCAGGTGGTAAATCATATTCAGCCTATAAGCGTTTAGGTGATAAGGTTATTAAGAACATGGAAGACTTCCTAAACGGTAAATAATATACCATTCTTTGCAATATGTCTCTTTTTATGGTACAATAATAATACCAATTCGATTGATTTTAATATTTTTAATAAAATAACGAAGGGAGATATGTTATGGAATTAAACGAAGCAAAGGAGATTTATTTTTACTATTTAGGACATCCTGACCCTAGAAATTTAGGTGCGGAATATTTAGAATATCAAAAGATTAAAAACATTTCAGAATATGAAAAGAAATGGAAGAAGGATCTTCATTCTGAAATTAAAAAGAAATATTTTAAGAAGCCTACACCACTAGGCTATTCACAGGCACTCGCAACTACAACATCAATAGAGGAATATGTGCTTATAGTAATGGATCTATGTGATAAGATTAATAATGATTATAAGAATTACAAACATTATCCATTTATGGCATCTGTTTTTGAGCCTTGGAATATGTCTAGATATGGTAAATTTTTAAGTGAGGATGAAACATTATTTGATATTGATGACCTATTCGATTTTACTAAGCTTAAAAAGGCAGTAGAGAAGGTTTTCGATAGCGAAGAGCATGAAGATTATATAAGATTATATTTTGAGGTTTGTGATAAGCATAATATCGAAATTGAAAATTATAGAAGAAAAGCTTATGAGGTCATGCTAGAAGAATTTGATTAAGAAAAGCTCGCACTTGCGGGCTTTTTTTCATATGTAAAGTCCAACTTGACAAACTTCCAAGTACCACTTGGTAGTGTGCAAGTGATATTTTTTGTAATATATAATTGTGAAAGGCGGACACCATATGAAAAGAAATATATTTTATATAATAATAGAAGCTTTTATAATTCCATTTATATTTATAAAGCTTCCTATTTTTACAGAACAAGCTCATTATGTTGCAATAGATGAACTAGGAAACGAAACCCATACATATGAATATTTTACATTTAGTTTATTTACTAAATTTAGAGAGAATGGATTTATTGCGATTATTTTACTTAGCATATTGCTAATATCAATTTCTATTCAAATAATGAGAATAGTATTTAAGAACAGAAAGCTAAATATAATATCAGATATTTTATTTTTAGTATCTATTCTTTCTACAATTTGTTTATTCTTTATTGCGATGATTTTCTTTAATGCATGTTACTAATATGGAAAATGCAAAATTTAGTAAAGTGATGAAAAAACACATACCATTTTACTTCTTGAAATGATGGAATATCATTTTGATGGTATATGATCCAAATAAAGTAGCTGATATTGTATCCAAATCAATATCACCGGTGATATTTGATAATAGAATACAGCTAGTTCTACAAAGTAAAATAAAGGAGGAAGAGTTATGGAACAAAATTTGAGCATTGAAGAAAAGGAACGTATTGAAAGAAGAAAAATTAATGTTATTATTAGGTCAATTATTTATATAACAGGTGAACTTTCATTAATTGTATTATCATTTATTGAGCTTCCTATTTTTAGAGAGGGTGTGTCTCAGGCTAATAGATGGTATCCTAGAGAAGAAGGCTATGCAAAATTTGTAAAGGATTTTAGCTTATTAACTAAATTTGATCTTGAAGGTGACATGTATATTGTTTGTATTTTTATTGGGTTTGTTGTATTAACAATATTTTTAACTATTATGGCATTATTCGCTAATAAGAAGCCTTTAAAAATTATTTCAAATATTTTATTCATTATTTGTTGGTTAGCATTTTTAACATTATGCGCTATTGGAGTTATGTTTTATGATTATTATTAAAATTATATTTTTAATTTGAAAGACAAGGGCTTTTCCTTGTCTTTTTTTAACTAATAATCTATAATTATCAAAACGGAGATGATTGAATGGATAAAATTGTATATTATTTTTTATTGTTTATGATTTATGCATTCTTGGGATATATTTGCGAGGTAGTCTATGTTGCAATCCTAACTAAAAAGATTACAAATAGAGGCTATTTATATGGACCATTAGTTCCAATTTATGCCTTTGGTGCATTATTGATTGTGATTCCTTTTACTGAATTTGAGTTTGGTAAGTTTATCGCAGATAGATGGTATTTAGTAGTCCTTGTTGGTTATTTTGTCCCAACAATACTTGAATATTTAACAAGCTATTTCATGGAAAAGATTTTCCATATGAGATGGTGGGATTATAGTGAAAGATTCTTAAATATTAACGGTAGAGTCTGCCTTAGAAATTCAGTATTATTTACTATTTTAGTAGTCCTTGTAGTCTATTTAATAAATCCGCTTTTAGATAAGGCAATAACAGGAATTTTAGATATTACAGTGCTTGCCTATATACTAGCTGGTCTATTATTTATATTAACAAGCGTAGATTTTGTATTTTCTACAATTAAGCATATCAATATCAGTAAGGTTATTGTTAAGCTTAATGAGCTTAGAGAAAAAGCTGAAGAGGCAAAGAAGGAATTTGATGCTAAACGCGAGGAAGCTAAGAATGAATTTAATAAATATTTAGAATCTGTTAAGGAAAAGGTTACTAAGATTAGTGCTAAATATCCAACATTTGAGGTTATTAAAAACAAGAATAGAATTAGCCTTAAGGAATTAATTAATAGATCTAGAAATAAGAATGAGGAATAAAATGGAATTATTAAAGCTTGAAAAGAAATATGAGGGTAAATTTTTATCCTATTATGTTGCGACATATAAAAATAAGGAAGGTGGAATTAAGCTCTACGAGCTTATTTCAAGAGATAAGAATTTAACAATCGAAAAATTCCATCATGGTATGCCACAGGGAGTAGGTATGGTCGCATTATCACTAGATGGTGAAAGAATTCTGATGCAAAAGGAATTTCGTATGGCAACAAATGAATGGGTTTATAATTTTCCTGCAGGTTTAATTGATGAGGGTGAAACAGCTGAGATTGCGGCTAAAAGAGAATTAAGAGAAGAAACTGGTCTTGAGCTTAAGGAAATTATTAAAACATTACCACCATCATATGCATCACAGGGTACATCAGATGAAATGATGACAATTGTGATTTGTAAGGTAGATGGTGAAATCAAAGAATCTAATCATATCGATGAAGAAATAGAGGCCTCTTGGTTTACTAAGAGTGAAGCTAAAAAGCTATTAGATGATGGTGCATTATTCAGTGTGAGAACTCAAATGTTTGTCTATATGTGGGTGAATGAAAAATAAGGAGCTAGGCTCCTTTTTTTATTGAACTAATACATAAAAAATGTACAGGTGTCCATAATTAATAATTATGGTCTATAAAATTTTATAATTTTGTGGTATAATAACCATAAGAGGATTCGTTTTACAATTTTTAATATTTGGTGGTGATGCTATGTTATTAGGAAATAACGAGATAATGGAGAAGTCTTTACTACTAGAAATTCAAAGGTTAGCGGAGAAGATGGAGGATTCTTCTGATGGTATCTATGTTGTTGATACAGAAAGAAAGATTCTTTATTGGAATAAAAGTGCTGAAAGAATTACAGGCTATACAAAGGAAGAAATGATTGGGGTTCATTGTTTTAACGAAAAGCTTTCTCATCATGATATGAATGGTAATTCCTTATGTAGAGGCTTATGTCCATTAGTAAAAACCATCTTTGATGAGCAGGTTAGAGTCCATGAGGTTACTTTCCTACATAAGGATGGTTCAAGACGACCATGTACAGTTGAAACCCACCCTATTAAGTCTGGGGCAATTGTTATTGGTGCATACGAGATATTTAAAATAGTAGAATAAAATAAAGGGAGTGCTAGTATGAGTGATAAGCCATTTATTAAAAATGCACTTGAGAATATTCCAGGTGGATTTTTAATATATCGTGCAGATTATTCTAAAGAAGAAATAATCTTTGCAAATCAGAAGTTAATAGATATGTTTGAATGTGAAGACTATGAAGACTTTTTAAATTTCACTCATGGTTCATTCAAGGGTGTAGTATGTGATGATGATTATCAGGCTGCAGAAAATCAAATTAAGATTCAGATTAATAGTGGAGCCAATAATTTTGATCATATTCAGTATCATATTATTACTAAAACAGGTAGAGTTTTATATGTAGAGGATTTTGGTCAATATGTTGAAAGTGAGGATGAGGGTCCTTTATTCTATGTATATATAGTCGACATTGAGACAAAATCATTAAGCTATGATATAGATCATGTGACAGGTTTACCAGGAGATAGAAGATTTATTGAATATGCTAGTAGATTAGTATCAGTAATTAATCGAGCTGGAAACTTTACTGATTTTGCGGTTGTTTATATTAATTTAGTAGGCTTTAAGCATTTTAATTTAAAATATGGATATAAAAGCGGAAATGCCTTTTTAGCAGAATTCGCTGAGATTTTAAATGAGGTATTTTCAACTGATTTAGTCGCAAGATTATCAGATGATAATTTTGCAGTATTTGCTGATTATAAATTTGTAACTGAAAAGCTAGATAAGCTTAATTCAATTATTGGTGAAAAATACGTAAAAGAAAAGGTTAGAATTAAGGCTGGTATTTATGTTCTTGGCCCAAATGATGAGGACCATTTTGATATTACTATTGATAAGGCTAGAACAGCTTGTCAGGATATTTCAGATAAGACTGATATATCTTATAGGCTATATGATGATGAAATGCGTCAAAAAAGAGAGCTTTATGAATATGTTACAGCTCATATTGATGAGGCAATCGCTAATGGCTGGATTAAGGTTTATTATCATCCAGTGGTTAGAACACTAACTGATAAAATTTGTAGTGTTGAAGCCTTAGCTCGTTGGATTGATCCAAATTATGGCTTCCTAGCACCATATAAGTTTATTGGTCCTTTAGAGGATACAAGACAAATTCATAAGCTTGATTCTTATATGATTTTAGAGGTTTGTAGATATATTAGAGAAAGAATTGATAATGGCTTAGAGCTATTACCTGTATCATTTAATTTATCAAGACATGACTTTATGCTTACAGATGCCTTCCAGGTAGTACTTGATGCATGTAAAAAATATGAGGTTCCTCATCGCTTAATTAAAATTGAGATTACTGAGACAACAGTAATAGAGGATCCTATCTTAATGAAGGATGTCATTGATAAATTCCGTAATAACGGCTTTGAAATTTATATGGATGACTTTGGCTCTGGCTATTCTTCATTAAATTTCTTAAAGAACTTTGATTTTGATGAGATTAAGCTTGATATGCAGTTCTTATCAGATTTTACAGAAAAATCTAAAACAGTTATTAGAAATTCAATTGTCATGGCTAAGGAATTAGGTATTCAAACCTTAGCTGAAGGTGTAGAAACACAAGAACAATATGATTTCTTAAAATCAATTGGCTGTGAAAAGGCTCAGGGCTATTTATTTAGTAAACCACTTCCTTATGAAGAGGTTATTGCCTTAATGAAGGAAAAGGGCTTTGAACATGAGGAGAACCGTTTCCGCAATTTCTTTGATGAAATGGCAAAGATTAATTTCGTTACTGAACAGCCAGTATGCCTAGTTCATGATGATGGTGAAATATTTAATTTTAAATTTTATAATGATAAGCTAGAAGAATTATTTAAGAAGCTAGGGGTTGAAACTATTGAAGCCTTAACTAATATAATTAATTCACCTAAATCATTATTTAGAAGAACTATTAGAAAAAATATGGCATATCTACCTAAGGTTATTGGAGATGAAAAAGTATTTTTCTATACATTCTTA
This sequence comes from Acholeplasmatales bacterium, assembly GCA_024697825.1. GTDB lineage: Bacteria > Bacillota_I > Bacilli_A > Acholeplasmatales > Anaeroplasmataceae > Anaeroplasma. The sequence continues at coordinate 368 of JAILEP010000063.1, read as the reverse complement.
GGTAATTATATCCGTTTCCATCTAAAAAATGTTGGTCAGGTAGATGACAATAATCTATATTGGATTAGATTAGATAATCTTTCTACTAATGAAGAAAATAAACAAAAAAATAATTTAGAAGCTTCAATGCGCGAGATTTATCATATCTATGATTCAGTTGCCGTATTTGATTTAAGAGATGATTCATATAGTGGAGTAGTATTTGATTCATCTATAGAAGAGGATATTGTAAGTAATAATCTTAAATTTACAGAGGCTCTTAAGGTATTAACAAAGTCAATCTATTATTTAGATGTTAATAGATTCCTTGAATTTTCAGATGTAAAGACTATCAAGCAAAGAATTATTCATTCTAAGGAAGGCTATTT
>JAILEP010000049.1 GCA_024697825.1 Acholeplasmatales bacterium | reverse complement strand
CTCGGCATGAAGACAGGTTACCTACGTGTTACTCACCCGTTCGCCATGGTTAGCAAGCTAACCATTCGACTTGCATGTATTAGGCACGCCGCCAGCGTTAATCCTGAGCCAGGATCAAACTCTCCAAAAAATTTATTTTTTTGTTTGTTTTTTCTCTTTTGCTCTTTTTTAAAAAGAATTGTTGTTTGTTAATTCATTCGTCATATATAGTTTTCAAAGATTTAATTCAACACGACTTGTGTGTCGTGCTTTTTTATTATACCAAATAATAATTTAATGTCAACAACTATTTTAACAAATTTTACATAAAAGACTTCGGATTATTATAAAACCAATTTACAGCTTTTAAGGGATATAAAAAGTCGCTTACTAAAAGCGACTATTCTGACTTAAGTATTTTAATTTCTTCCTCAGTTAAAGGTCGGCATGTTCCTTCCTTTAATGATTCATCTAAAGGAATAGGACCAAATGTAACTCTCTTTAAATATGTTACCTCACATCCTACTGCCTCCATCATTCTCTTAACCTGATGGAATTTACCTTCTCTAATAGTTATATAAGCTTCACCTTCACCTATATTTTCAAAAGTAGCCGGAAGACATGTATAACCATCATCTATTGTAATACCTGCTTTAAATTTTTCCTCAAAACTCTTATTATATTTACCATCATATTTTAAATAATATTTCTTATCTACATGACTTTTTGGGGCAAGCAGCTTATGAGCAAGCTTTCCATCATTAGTAATAATTAATAAACCTACTGTATCAATATCAAGTCTACCTACTGGGAAGATTCCTCTTCTTTCATAACCATCAATTAAATCAATTACAGTTGGCTGATGGTTATCAAATGTAGCACTGACATAGCCATCTGGCTTATTTAGCATAAAATAAACAAATTCCTCATATTTAATTTCATTATCTAACACATTGATTTCATCATTCTTCTCATCAACCTTGAAGTCATCATCAAAAACAGTTTCGCCATTAACAACAACATAACCCTTTCTGATTAATTCTTTAACTTCCTTTCTTGAACCGAAGTTTAAATGAGCAAGCAGCTTATCTAATCTCATCATAGGTCTTACCTCCAAAATAAAAGATGGTATTTCTACCATCCTTATTTTAAATTTATTTAATTATTTTTTCAATAAGAATTAACCCTTATATCCATTTGGATTCTTTTTCTGCCAATTCCAAGAATCACGGCACATATCCTCAATAGTGAATTTAGTCTTAAAGCCAATTTCCTTAAATGCCTTATCAGGTGCAGCATAGCATGTAGCTATATCACCAGCACGTCTAGGCATAATCTTATAAGGAATCTTAAAACCACAAGCCTTTTCCATCGCATCATGTAATTCCATAACAGATGTCCCCTTACCACTACCAAGGTTATATGTTACTAAGCCTGAATCAGTAAATAGCTTATTTAAGGCAAGCACATGACCCATAGCTAAATCACAAACATGGATATAATCTCTAACACCAGTTCCATCTGGAGTATCATAATCATTTCCAAATACACCTAGGAATTCTCTCTTACCGATTGCAACCTGAGTAATATAAGGCATTAAATTATTAGGAATACCATTAGGATCCTCACCCATCAATCCAGATGGATGAGCACCAATTGGATTAAAGTATCTAAGTAATGCAATATTAAATTCAGGATGCACCTTTGCATAATCTCTTAGCATATCCTCAATCATAAGCTTAGTTCTACCATATGGATTAGTTACATGCAAATCAAAATCCTCATAAATAGGAACTGAGATAGGATCACCATAAACAGTTGCACTTGATGAGAATACCAAATTATTTACACCATACTTCTCCATAAGCTCAATTAGGTATAATGTAGAAATTAGATTGTTTTCATAATACATTAAAGGCTTAGCCACAGATTCACCAACTGCCTTAAGACCTGCAAAATGAATAACGGCATCAATCTTATTCATCTTGAATACCTCTTCAAAGCCAGTCTTATCACAGCAATCCACTCTATAAAATTGTGGAGTTACTCCTGTAATAGTATTAATTCTTTCTAATACCTTATCATTTGAATTGCATAAATTATCCACAATAATTACGTTATATTTCTTTTCAATTAATTCAACTACAGTATGAGAACCAATATAACCCATACCACCAGTTACTAATATTGTTTTCATAGTCATCACGTATAATCAATTTAGATAGATTTGATATCTTATTGATTACTTTTCCTTTCTATCTAATTTAATAGATTATTTCATCTAGTAATTAGATGTTATAATAAATTGCACT
>JAILEP010000064.1 GCA_024697825.1 Acholeplasmatales bacterium | reverse complement strand
CTTTTTTATTAGGTTATATTTATCTTTTCCAATAAATGCTATTTCTTCATTAGATGCATTATCGATAAAGTTCTTCATTAAATCACGATTAGTCATGATTCTATTTGTAATAAGACTAAATAATCTATCAATAGATAATTTAAACTTATCTGTATCAGGGTTTATAATGATGCCATCATATCTATTAGCCACATTAAAGAATAATCTTAATGCTGTCTTAAAGCTAACAATTGTATTTAGCTTTGAATCTACTGATTCATTATTAATATCTGATTGACCTAGGTATAAAGGAAAATATGGTTTATTCTCTTCCTCATAATCTATATTAACTGCCTTATCAGAATATTCTTCATCTAATTTCATTGGAACTATAACCATAGCATCGAATAATAATTCATAATTAGAATCCTTAAAATTATTTCTTAATTCATCTTTTAAATCATCATTATGCAATTCAGCTCCTGAATCTAACTCTGCTTCTAGCTTTTTGTCTGTTGCCTTATATGTAGCTACAGGTAAATCATTTATTTCGTAATAGTATTCATAATCTGTCATATGAATAATTTTATCGACATAACAAATGTTTACATTGCAATTATCATTTTTGTCATATTCAACTAGTCCTACTATATCTCCTTTTTTAAATCTACCTTCATTAAAGTTTTGTACAAACGCTAATACTGCATTGTCATATTCATCTCTACATTGTAAAAATTCATATGTATTTTGCTTAGCTTCCTCTATTTCTAAATTTCTAGCTAAGTGATAAAGCTTTCTTACATATTTTGATGAAATAATTGATTCATCAGCACCAGCCTTGTACTTTTCAGCCTTCTCAAAATAGTTATTATACAATTGAGAAGGTATATTCATAGAATATTCACCTGCTTCATCTTTAGCATCATAATATAAAACTACTAAATCCGCTTGATAACCATCATCTGAATATTTAACATATGAATTGTAAACCTGGCAATTCTTATGCTTTAATTCAAAATATTTAGAACCATCATGCTTTATAAATTCTAATACAAATGGATCAAATCCATTATCAATTGCGTTTATGATATCAGGTATAACCCATACTGATTCAGAGATATAGAATTTAAAATCAGGGAAATCTTCCTTTAATTCTATTCTGTCACCAATTGCCTCATAATAATTATTATTAATTATGACAATCTTTTTATCATCATCAATATATAATGATGGAGATGGTGAAAAATTGTTATGAAGACAATTAGGGCATTTATGGAAATGGAATTCTCCTGATACAAATTCACTTTTAATATCATTATCTGCTGGAACACGAATAATTGATGGAAACTTTGATTCATAAATTGTTTTACACTTCTCACATTGTATTTCTTTATCTCTATAGATTGCCATAAAAAGTACCTTCCTTTTCTAAATCTTATCTATTACTACTAACATCTCTGGTGTTAGCTTTTTTCTTACTGCTTCAACTAAATCAGCAGAAATATCTTTATAATAAGCCTCTGCAATAGCACAAGATATCGCTGCTGTTGTATCACAATCACCACCAATTGATATTGTTGTTCTTAAGCAATTCTCAAATGAATTACTGATTAAGAAACAATATAATGCTTGTGGTAATGTAACCTGACAAATTTCAGGTCCATGAACATAAGTTTTTCTTAAATGCTCATAATTTAAATTCTTAATCTCTGGATATTCCTTTTCCATATATTCTTTTAAGAATTCCTTTGATTTACCAGTTCTAGCATAATAGATTGATAATGCAGTAACTATTGCACCTTTCATACCTTCTCTATGATTATGAGTAACCTCAGTTACACTTGATGCTAAATCAATTACTTCCTCTTCAGTTTTACCAACCCAACCTACAGCTGATACTCTCATAGCACTGCCATTTCCACATGAATTATATGGTTCTCTATCATTTCCTAATACCCATCCATAGAAATGGCCACCATATCCAGCATGAGGATATTTCTTTCCCCATTTCTTTAATGTATCAATAATTTCATCTTTATTCCTTGGATTACCATTTACTAATACATCGGCTACTGCAACAGTCATTACTGTATCATCAGTAAATTCTGATTCACTTGTTACTAATTCAAAATCTTTAGTTTTAATATTGTTGAATTCAAATCTTGATCCAACTACATCTCCAATAATTGCACCTATCATTTTGCTTTCCTCCTATAATTGAATATGATTTTTCTTTGCTCTTTCGAACATATCATTCCATTGTTTAACTTCTCTTTTTATCTCTTTTGGAGCATTTTCCTTTGCTTTATAAGTAATGCTACCATCTTTATTTTCGATTTCTTCGATCCATTTTAAGTTTTCTTTTTCTAGAAACTTTGGCATTATAACTGACATAATTATTCCTCCTTACCACACCATCCACAGCCATCATATTTTCTGCTGTTAAGATAGATTCTGACATTTGTATCTATACCAATTAGCATTCTATTAAGACTATCTACAATATGTCTTAATTGTCTTAAATGCTTAATTCTAGATAGCTTTGATAATACATCACAATATATCTCAATATACTGATGATTATTTTTATTTAACCAAAGTAAGTATTCCTTTATCCCTCTATAGTTATTTGTATCAATGCATTCACCTGGTAATGCATCTTCTTCATTCCAAAAATAACCATATGTTTCTGCTTGGATTAGTTCTTTTGCTTCTTTAATTATATTAATCTCTTCAACTCTTTGAGTATTTCCTTCTTCAATAATAATTGCATATTGTCTTCTTTTCATATTATCTTTCTCCTTTAAACCATTTTAATTGTTCTTTTTTTGATAGTTTTAGGAATTCATCATCTAGGTGATATCCTAATAAATTAATCAATCCATTGAATCCATCTAGATCAATTTGATTATTGAAATACATCATTGCAAATGCATATTGGATTTGCTCATCTGTATAGCCTTGCTTTCTAAATGATTCAATTACTTTGTTTGCGTCTTCTACTTTCATTTTTAATTCCTCCATTTTGTTCTTTTATTTTTTACACCTTTATTGTAGCAACTATCCAAATATTAAACCTTTCGATAATCGAAATATTTGCTACTATTTTTATAAACATTCATAACATTCTTTTAATTTAAATATTTCTTTATTTATTATTTTCATATTAATATCACAGCCTAATACTTCATGCTTAGCTAAAACTCTATCTAATACCTCCAATGAAATATCAGGATTTGTAGTATTAGGAATATTCTTTGTTTCACTTAGAATACTTTCTAATAATTCACGCTTCACTTCATGATTTGAAAAATTATCTAATATATCTACAATTGCTGTATCACTTAAT
>JAILEP010000140.1 GCA_024697825.1 Acholeplasmatales bacterium | reverse complement strand
AAAATCCTAATAAGGATAATGCCTTATTTGCCTTCCTTATTCTTTGTATTGGCTTTGACAAACTTAATAAGCTTCTTTGTATTCTTATAAATATCTTCTACGCCTAAATCAAAATTTTCTTTATAGGCAATAGCAAGGCTATTTAAGTCTGTATATTCATTTTCATTAAAAATATATGGCTTCATACAATATCTCCTATAGATCATCACTGTCAAGTAATATAGTGACAGGACCGTCGTTTAATAACTCAACCTTCATATCCGCACCAAATATTCCCTTTTCAGTATGGATACCAAGCTTATTTAATTCGTCACAGAATTTGTCATAATAGACTGATGCAGTTTCATAATGCATCGCTTCTGTAAATGAAGGTCTATTACCTCTTTTACAATCTGCGTATAGTGTAAACTGTGAAATAGCCAAAATAGAACCATTTACATCAGCAAGAGATCTATTCATCTTTCCGTTTTCATCCTCGAAGATTCTCATTCCTGAAACCTTCTTAAGCATCTTGTCCATTTGAGCTTCAGTATCGCCTTCCTTAAAGCCGATCAATAGCATAAATCCCTTATCACATTTTCCTGTTATTTTTCCATCAACCGTACAGGTTGCATACTTTACTCTTTGAACTACTACTCTCATAACTAAATATTATCTCTTTCAATATTAAATACGTTTTTAACTCTCTTAAGGTTAATGATAAGCTTTTCAAGTTCTAATAGATTAGTTGTCATAACCTTTAGCTTAACAATAGTTTGAAGGTCTGCATTACTATTGGCATTAATTGCAAGTATTGACATATTGCATGTTGAAACTGTATTCATAATATCAACAAGCAATGTCATACTTGATGTTGCCTCAATCTTGATGCTTGCAGGATACTTACGTCCTGGATTTGTAGCCCACTTAAGTGGAATGATTCTTTCCTTTTGGAATGTTGTAGCATTCTTACATGATGAATGGTGAACAACAATACCATTACCCTTAGTTACATAGCCGATGATTTCATCACCTGGTATTGGGTTACAGCAAGAACCAAGCTTAAGTTGTGGGTTTGTTAATCCTTCTACTACTACACCTGTAGATGAATTAGTAGTAAGAATTCTTTGATTTCTTTCAATTGTTTTAGCAATTAAATCCTCTGGATTCTTTGTGTCTGTACCAGCATATTTAGCATATACTGTCTTAGGTGATAAATTGCCCTTACCAACCTCTACATATAAATCATCTAAGGAATTAACATTATTCTTAGAGAAATTATTTTTAACAAAATCATCATTTAAATCAGCTGATGTTGTTTTATTAAAACGGAATTCCTCATCAATTAATTGCTTACCATGAGCAAGTAAAACATCTCTGTTTTGCTTATTAAGGAAGCTCTTAATCTTATGCTTAGCATTATTTGTTTTAGCAATCTTTAGCCAGTTTTCACTTGGGCCAAAGGAATTCTTATTTGTCTTAATAGATACGATATCACCATTATGAAGCTCATAATCTAGTGGTACGATCTTATTATTTACAATTGCACCAACAGTTGTATTACCAACATTAGTGTGAATACGATATGCAAAATCTAGCGGAGTAGATCCAAGTGGCATATCGATAATTTCTCCTGTAGGTGTATATACATAAACTGTAGTACCTAAGATATCATCCTTAACCTGATCTACATATTCCTTAGCATCATCGTTTTTGTCCTCTTCACTAAACTTTAATAAATCACCATACCATTTTAGCTTAGATGCAATTTCAAACTGCTCTCTATCCTTGTTATAGTTGGCATTTTCCTTATATGCCCAGTGAGCAGCAACACCGAGTTCGGCAATTCTATCCATTTCCTGAGTACGGATTTGTACCTCAAATGTAAATCCATCCTTAGAAATAACTGTTGTATGAAGTGACTGATACATGTTTGGCTTTGGTACTGCAATATAATCCTTAAATCTCTTTGGAACTGGAGTATAGTTTGCATGAATTAAGCCTAAGCATTGGTAGCATTCACCAACTGTATCAACAATAATACGGATGGCTAAAATATCATAGATATCCTCAAATTCCTTATTTTGGTTAACCATCTTTTTGTAGATACTGTAAATATTCTTAATTCTTCCTTTAATCTTGAAATCCTCAATATTGTTATCAAGAAGAACATTTGAAATTTCATTTATTGTATGATCTACATTCTGCATTCTCGCAGATGAATCATTTCTAATCTTATCTGTAATCTTGTTATAGTATGCAGGATCAACATATTTTAAAGCTGTATCCTCAAGCTCTGCCTTAATTGTGAAGATACCGAGTTTGTGAGCAAGAGGGGCATAAATTTCTAGTGTCTCTCTACCAATACGCTGTTTTTGCTCATCACTCATAACCCCAAGTGTTCTAATGTTATGAAGACGGTCTGCAAGCTTTACAATAATAACTCTAATATCTCTTGCCATTGCTAATAGCATGTGCTGATGATTTGTAGCCTGCTTTTGCTCTAAGGATGCGAATTTAATCTGACCAACCTTAGTTACACCATCAACCATCTCAGCGATGTCATCTCCAAATTCAGCTGCTAGCTCTTCCTTAGAGCAGGCTGTATCCTCTACCACATCGTGAAGTAAGCCGGCACAGATTGTATCTGGCCCTACATGTAATTCTGCAAGTATACCTGCAACATTCAGTGGATGGATAATATATGGCTCGCCACTCTTTCTAAGCTGACCCTCATGAAGGCTTGCGGCAACGTTATATGCCTTTGTAATCTTTTCAATTGATTCTGGCTTCTTAATGTAAGTACCAACTGTTTTTAATAAATCTTCAAGATTCCTGTAGTTAGCCATAATTTCACCTCCAATACCTCTATTTTCCTTAAATATTCGGAAAATACTTGAAATAATTATATCATAATTATTTGCTCCAAAAAAGACAAATAAGCGAAAATGTTTACAAAATGTGTACTTTTTATGTACTTTTTTATGATATAATCATAATAGTTGTGAGGTGATACAATGAAACCACTAGCTTATAGAGTAAGACCTAAGACCTTTGATGATATTGTTGGACAAGATCATTTAGTTGGTCCTAAGGGTGTAATTAGAAAAATGCTAGACAATAATATGCTATGCTCAATGATTCTTTATGGACCTGCTGGATGTGGTAAAACATCTATTGCTAGTATCATTGGTGAAATGTATCCACTTTCTTCCTTTTCCTTTAATGCTTCTACTGATTCAAAGTCAAAGCTTAAGGAAATTGCGGATTCCGCAAAATATCATGAAAATACAATTTGTATAATTGATGAAATTCATAGAATGAAAAAGGATGTTCAGGACTTTCTTTTACCTTATGCCGAGTCAGGCTCATTAATAATTATTGGCTTAACTACGGAAAATCCTTATCGTTCTATCAATCCTGCGATTCGTTCAAGATGTCATGTTTATAGAATGAATGAAATCTCTAAAAATGATGTAAAAAATCTTTTAAAAAGAACGATTGAAACAGAGAATTTTAAGCCTTTAACAGATGATATTTTAGAATATATTTCTATCGCATCATCATGTGAGGTAAGGTCTGCACTTAACATGCTTGAAATTACTGAAATGCTTGATGAGGATGAATTAAAATTAGATAATGTTAAGGAATTAATCGGCAAAAAAGCCTTCCAAATTGATGAGGAGGGCGAGTACTATTACGATTGTGCAAGTGCCATGATTAAATCAATTCGAGGAAGCGACCCAGATGCGGCTATTCACTACCTTGCAAGGCTTCTTCAAACAGAGGATTTAGAATTCATTTGTAGACGTCTATTATGCTCAGCATATGAGGATATTGGACTTGGTAATCCCAATGTTGGGCCACGTGTTCATGCGGCATGTGATGCAGCCCTACATCTTGGCTTACCTGAGGCAAGATTACCACTTGCATATGCGGTTGTAGATCTAGCTACTTCTCCTAAATCTAATTCTACCTATAAGGCTATAAATGAAGCTTTAGCAGACCTAGATAATATGACATCCATGAAGATTCCACCTCATATTTTAAATAAGGAATTAAAGAGTGGTCTTTATACATATAAATATCCTCATGATTATCCTAAGGGATGGGTAGAGCAGCAATATTTACCTGATGAATTAAAGGACAAGGTTTATTATGAGCCTAAGGATACTGGCTCATATGAGCGTGCAATTAAAGATTTTATGAAAAAATTAAAGGAAGAGTGATTTCACTCTTCCTTCCTTTTTATTCTGCTGAAACAGCATTTACATTAATATTATTATTTGTAGCTATAAGCTCTGTATCAGTTGAAATTAATACTGGAATAATAATAGGACTTCTCTTTATCTCCTTATAGATATAATGAGAAAGCTCATTCTTAATATTCAGCTTATAATCACTCCAGTTAATAAATTTAGTGTCTAAGAATTGCTTAGATACATTCATAAAAATGTCCTTCATATTCTTATCAATATCTTCGTTTTCTTTAGAGAATACGAAGCCCTTAGTAATAATTTCAGGGCCAAGCACTACCTGCTTAGTTCTAGGATTGATATTAGCTGTAATTAGGATTAATCCATCCTTTGCTAGTAATTCACGGTCACGCATAACGACATCTGAAATATCCTTGAATGCTTTACCATCAATCATTACCTCACCACATGGAACATCGCCAGTAATACCGATATATTTACCATGGTCAAATGCTAAAACATCACCATTATCTGCAATTAGAATTCTATCATCATCATAGCCTACACAATTTGCAACAATAGAAAGTGCATATTGATGACGATATTCACCAATAACAGGAATAATATATTTAGGCTTAAGGATATTAATCATTTCCTTAATTTCTTCTCTATTAGCATCTGGTCTTGGCATTAATGATGCAGATACAGCCTTAATCTTAGAAGTAACATGATATATTAAATCTAATGTCTTAGCAGCCATCTTTTCAGTACCTATATGTGGGTTAGTTAAAATAACTACTGTATCCTCAGCATTCAATTTAACTAAACGGTCTGTACCTCTTGCCATCCTTTGTAGCATAAAATATGGCTCATGACGCTCACCTGTAACAATTACAACTAAATTTTCATCAGTGTTCTTGTTATTATCATCGATATATCTAAGTGATACAAATTTATCCTGTGGGATATTCAAATATCCTAGCTGAATAGCAGCTCTAACAATCTTTTGAGTCTTAATACCTAAGATTGCAATCTTCTTTCCCTGGCTTATTGCAATATCACAAATTTGCTGAATTCTTAATACATCGCCAGAGAATAAAGAGAAAATAATTCTTCCCTTAGTTGAAGATAATAAATTAGTCATTCTAAGCTTGAATTCTAAAATAGTACCACGTGATTCCTCATTATTAGCACCAAGTGATTCTGTAAGTAATGCTAATACACCCTCCTTAGCAAATACTGCTAAGCTTCTAAACATATGAGAATAATCAATTTTTGAATTCTGATCAAAGTTATAATTTGCAGTATAAATAATATAACCGTCATTTGTATGAATAGCTATACCAAAGCTTTCAGGAAGGTTATGAGATACCTCAAAGAATCTAACAGTGACATCCCCAAAATGTAGGGCTGTCTTAGCTGTAACAGGCTCTAGCTCATCCTCATCATATTCTACTTCATCATCCTCTAAGCGAGATCTTAAAACTGCTAAAGTAAATTTAGAGCCATATACCTTTAGCTTTTTCTCTCTTAATAGATATGAAACACCACCGATATGGTCGTTATGTGCATGAGATAAAAATATGCCCTGGACTCTATTCATATTATTAACAAGATAAGAAATATCGTTAACAATAACATCGATACCATATAATTCACTTGTTGGATACTTTGATCCACAATCAAGCACGAATATTTTTTCATCAACTTCAATACAATATAAATTCTTACCGTCTTCCTGAACTCCACCAAGCGCAATAAAATTTATTTTACTCATGTAAAATCTAACCTCCTTTTCTTACAACAATTAGTATCGTATTTTACTGATACAATTATACATTATAAGTATATTAATTTCAATATTTTGAACTACCATAAAATTTGTAAATGTTTTCATTAAAACGAAAAAAAAGACATTCTTTGCGAATGTCTCCATTTTTCAGCTATTAAGCTGCGAAATTATCAACTACTACTTCGAATTCCTTTACTGCAGATGATACTGTAAACTTGTGATTTTCTAATTCTTCACCATTTACACCCTTCTCTACAGCATCCCAAGTCTTAGCAGATAACACCTTGAACTCAACAACAGTATCAGCGTCGAACTTCTTGTTAATCTTGCCGTCCTTAACCTCTACAGCGTTCTTAGGATTCCAATCACCTAAGTTCTTAGTTGAGCCACAAATATAAACCTTTTCTGCCTTTGCAGAAACCTTAATTGTTACTGTAACCTGTGCCATAATATTTTCCCTCCTACATTTTAAGTATATAATACATTTATATAATTGAAAACCATAAAACGTTTTTAGTATGAATTTTATTTTCACTATTTGATAAAAATATTTTGTGTTAAAATAGATATTGGTGATACATATGGTAATCAATTTTCCAAATAAAAAGGCTCTAAATAAGCCCAAAGCTAACAATTCTATAAATCAATCAAACCCAGCTAATTCAAAGCCTAAAAAGGAAAAGAATGCCTCCAAGGCTAACATGGGTATGCAGCTTGAGGAAATGATCAATCTTTCAAATGAATATTATTTAGTAAATAATATAGCAATTATTCATAAAAAGCCTACACCAGTTCAGATAGTTAAGGTGGATTATCCTCAAAGAAATAAAGCTAAGATTACTGAGGCTTATTATAAAACACCATCTACTACTGACTATAATGGAATATATAAGGGTAAATATATTGATTTTGATGCGAAGGAAAATCATAATAAGACAGCCTTCCCACTTAAGAATATTCACCCTCATCAGATTTCTCATTTAAAAAGCATTATTGAGCATGGAGGAATTGGATTTTTAATTGTATCCTGGAATCTATATGATGAATATTATCTTCTTCCTATGGATATTGTATTTGAATATTGGGATAAGGCAAATACAGATGAAGGTAGAAAATCTATTCCTTATCAGGTATTTAAAGAAAAAGCCCACCCTATTAAGGTAGGCTATGTTCCAAGGCTTGATTATCTTAAGGTAATTGATGAGGTCTATCTTAAATAAGAGAGACTCCAATAATTATCCAAATATAAAATATAAATACACAAATAGAGCTTGTTAGAGTTCTGATAAATATTTGTGAGCTTGTCGATATATCTAGATGTAAATGATCAATTATAAATGGTCCACCTAAACCTATTGTTGAGGCCTCAATAATTGAAAAGAATAATCCTAAGGCAGTAATTCCAGAAAATAGCATCGCATCTGATGCATAAAATTCTTCTGAAAAAATTGTCTTTTTATTAATAACACAATAAAAATAAATAATTACAAAGGTAATAATACCTAGAACAAGGGCTATCACAAAGCCCTTTTTTAATTCTCCTCTTACAAAATGAGCATTTGTTTTAAGACCAAGCTTTTTAAATCTTAAATAATGAATTGCCTTACTATTTACCATTATTGCATATCCAGATGAAACAATTAATATCATTACCTGGTAGATTGCAAAAAGAGGGTATTCCTCTATTTCTTCAACAAAGGCAGTCATTGCAATACCTATCGCAAATAGGGTTAAAAAGGCCATAAATAGGGTTGGAAGCCTTCTTCCCATTCTCTTACCATCATCGAATGATTTACGCTCTTGAGAGGTAAATCCTGCCTGTCTATAATAATCCTCAACAAAATCTATTCTAATTAATTCCTTTAGTGTATCAGATGTAATAATACCTACTACTACATTATTGTTATCAATAACAGGAATGATACTTTGTTTACTAATTCTTTTAAACTTAATAAGCTCAGTAACATTTGCTGTATCAAATATAGGATGATAATAAATAATATTTTTATTACCATTTAATAAATCAGCTATTTTATAAATACCCTTATATTTATTATTTGAATCTGTTACGATAACAAAATTTCCGATTTCCTTAATATTATTTAGAATATCATCTATTTCATCATTTTCTTTGCAAATATTTGCGTTACTTAAATAATGAGAAACAAAAAAGGTGGCATTAGTATTATCATTATTTTGATACATCAAATACCACCTCTTTCTCATTTTAAATTACGTATCGATTAATTGTTTTCAATAGGAGCCTCTTCAGCCTTTAAATCCTTTGCATCAAGGAATGCAAATTCCTGGTTGAATAGCTGCTTATAATTTGCTCTTAAAGTCTGGTTATCTCTAAAAAGCTTAGTATATCTAGCACGGATATCACCGTTTTCTCTAGCCATACCAATTTCATCCTTTAAGGCTTCAGTCTTATTGTATGGATAAGCATTCTGCTTCTTATTGAAATCCTCATTAATCTTCTTTTGGTTTTCGTAATAGAAGCCAGATACAATATTATACATTTCAGGCTTGTAATCAACATCCTTAAATACTGCCTTATTATTTGTTAAGAATTCAATGAATCCTTCAATATTATTTTCAAAATAAAAAAGTCTTAAGCTATCAAATGTCTTTCTTTCATTTTCAGTAGTGTAGCACTTAACAACTGGGTGGAATGTCTTAATTACTCTTAAGTATTCCTCCTCAAATGCCTTCTTCTGATCCTTAGAAAGCTTTTCAACATGGCCTACAACCTCTAAAGCATGCTTATGCTTTGTTGCAATATTTCCTAATAATAAATTTCTCTGCTTTGTTGCAGCATCTAAGAATTCATCAAGTAGGAACTGGTCACCATTCTTCTGCTTTTCCTGAATTGCAGTATTAATAGCTGAGTTTTCATATTCTAAGGAGCTAGCTCTATCTAATTCTGCAGCGAATGTCTTATTGTAATATAAGTCATTTAAATAACCACACTTTAAGAAATACTCATATCTATAAATGTATTCTGCAAATTCACTTCTTAATTCATCAAATTCCTGTCTATTCATAAAATCCTCCTAAATAAGTGGGAACAGCATCATTGCCATTCCATAATAAATTAATAATGCTGTGATATCATTGATTGTTGTAATAAATGGTCCAGATGCAACTGCTGGGTCAATATGCATCTTACTAAAGATAACTGGTACGATAGCTCCAACAAATGATGAAACAGTCATTGCAACAAATAATGAAATACCAACAATTCCAGCACCCTTAAATGTTGCAACCCATGCAAATGCAGCATCCTGCTCTACACCCTTCTTAGTAACCCATAGGAATACTAAAACGAATGCAAATGATAAAACACCTAATATTAAACCATTTAATAAACCAACTCTTAACTCTCTAAATACTGCCTTAGCAATTTCCTTACCAGAATCCTCCTGGTCAGCCAAGGCTCTGATTGTAACGGCTAGTGATTGTGTACCTGAGTTACCTGCCATGTCTAATACCAATGTTTGGAAGAAAACAATAATAGGTAATGCTGCAACTACACTTTCAAAGCCTGACATTGAAAATGATTGAATCAATCCTAATACCAATAGAATTAATAACCAAGGAAGTCTCTTCTTAGCCGCATGAAGCACGCCCTCATCCTGATCATCCTCAGCTGTTAAACCGGCCAACTTAGCATAGTCATCGCCCATCTCATCATCTACGGCCTCAGTTACATCATCAGCTGTGATAACACCAACGAGCTTACCATCATCATCTAGGATAGGATAAGAATCTAACGCATATTCCCTCAAATCCATTAAGCAGTCAGAAACAAGTTCTGTTGCACGGAAGTCTGGGTAATTAGTCTTTAGGATAGTCTTAATATCAGTATTGGCTCTTGCGATAATTAAATCACGAAGCTCAATAACTCCAATTAGCTTATCATTTTCATCTACTACATATATATTTGAAACATTGTCATTATCAGCCGCCTCAGCGATTACTCGCTTCATCGCTTCCTTTACAGAATTAGTATTAAGGATACTAACATAGTTATTAGTCATCTTACTACCAATTTGATCATCATCATATTTAGTGATAGCCCTGATATCTTCCTTTGCTTCTGGCTCCATAGCCTCAACAATAGCTTTTCTTTGGTCTTCCTCTAATTCCTCTAAGACATCGATGGCATCATCGGCATCCATGGTTTCGATGATATCTGCTGCACGCTCTGGGTCCATATCAGCGATAACCTCATCGATATCATCTGTATATGTCCATACCTCGGCAATGTTTTCATTTCCTAAGATTGCATATAGCTGGCTTCTTTCTTCGTCAGTTAATTCTTCTAACAATTCCGCGATATCATTTTCATGATATTGTAAAATTTTCTTCTTTTTTTCTTCGTTAGGTATACTAGATTCTAATATAGCCTTAAGCTCATCTAAATATTCTCTTTCCATAATATACCCTCCTATACGCCAAACTACTCACTCATTTTACCACAAAAGAAATGAAAAGAGAAATATATTTATTTTAAATATAAACTTAATTTGTCGTATTTTTTTAAAAAAACATAAATTTAGACTTGAAACTAAAATTTCTTTAGTATATAATAAGTGAGCGTAACGAAAACGCACAGCATCGAACCGTAGCTCAGCTGGATAGAGCACCCGCCTTCTAAGCGGGCGGTCAGGCGTTCGAATCGCCTCGGTTCGGCCATTTATAAAAATGCACTCTAAGAGTGCTTTTTTTATTTCTTTAATTTTCTTTATATATTTTTTAAAGGGCTCAGCTGAGCCCTTTTACATTTTATAATAGTTCTTCCTTTTTAAATTCATTAATAAATTTAACTGGCTTAGGATTAATTACATGCTCACCTAAGATTTTTTCCATCCAGATGATGCTATACCATCTACCAAATTTATTTCCTGCATTTTTAAAATCAGCTATCTTCTTATATCCTAAAACCTCATGAAAGGTAACTGAATCATTTGTTAGAAATGGATCAGGTAAATCAGTATAGGCGATGCATGCATATAAATTTAAAATACCCATCTTTTTAAGGATATCCTCTAAAGCCTTATATAAGAGCTTACCATATCCCTTTCTTTTCTTATTTAGGCTAATATAGATAGAAACCTCATTACTCCATTCATAAGCCTTTCTACCATAGTAATCATGAGAATAAGCATATCCTGCAATACCATCCTGATCCTCAATTACTAAATATGGATATGATGAAGATATTGTTTTAATTCTTTCCTTAAAGCTTGAAACAGATGGAATCTCTGTTTCAAATGTAATTGCAGTATTATTGATATATTCCTTATAAATATCTAATATCGCTTCTGCATCATTTTCAGTTACAAATCTAATCTTAGCCATAATAATCCCCAATTCCTAGGCCTTCTCCTTATTTTGCCAACTAAAGAATTTTTTCATTATCCATTTAGCTAAGAAATAGTTTGCAATAAAGAACAATAGACCTATAAATATAAATACAATTTCAATTATATCACTAAGTACTGAAGTCTTAAATATAGTAATTGCAAGCCAAATTAAAATAGGCATACCTAAAATACTAGTAATTAGGGATGGAACATATTGATTAAATAAAATAGAGATGAATATATGAACTCCAAAATGAATCATTAACGCAAATAAACCACCCATCCAAATAGCCCAGACAATATTATTATTAGTTAAATATCCAATTGCACATATAGCTGTTAATACAATTAGCTGCCAGGTAAAATTAATTGTAAAGCTTTCAGTAGTAAAATAGCGATATCTTCTAAATATAAATGGATATTTCTTATTAATTTCTTCTGTTTGTCCCTTAAGCCATAGACCAAATCCGATAATTTCTTCTAGGCTATGAAAAACAAATATAAGTGGTAATAGCCATACATAAGCTTCCATAATTTCACCTCCGTTAGTTTTGACTAACTATATTATAGCATAGTTGAATAAACTTTCAACTGTTTTATAATAAAATTTAAAGCACTCAATAAAGAGTGCTCATAAATTAATTATTATTTCCTAATATTGCAATTAGCTTTTCAATATAATGAATAATTGTTTCTTCCTTCTCCTGCCATACTCTTTCTGTTACAGTTTCAGTAAATAAAATATAGCCAAAGAAATTAGATTTCATTCTTATTTTTGATATTAAAATAGATTCCGCATCATTATTGAATAAAACCTCATAAATTGCAGGTGAAATAGAATTGATATTTCTAATATTGTAATATGATGCCCTATCACTATTATCATTAATTAGCTTACCCCATTCACTAATATTTATATCATACATATCGAATGGTACATCTCTATAAGCTTCAATAATATCGCCATTTTTAAGGATTACAACCGCATTTGCAATATGTAATGAATCTACTACAAATTTAAGCACTGGCTTAATTGTAAGCATAAAATGGTCATCTGAATCAATAATAGTATCAATTACTTCAATAATTTCAGTTGTAGTTTGGAACGCTCTTTTAGATGTATCAATATTTTTATGCTTGCTGTCGACATAGATAATAAAGCAATTTCTACCCTTAGCCTTACCTCTATACATAGTCTTATCAAGCTTATATAATACCTCATCAAATGTTGATGCATCACCTGGATAGGAAACAGAACCAATAGTTGCAGTAATAAAAGGGGAAACCTCTGTTAATCTCAAATTTCTTCTTAAAATACGTCCGCCATTATATAGCTCCTCAAGAATTTCATGAACCTGATCATAATTAAGCTGATCTAAATATAATACTGCAAACTGATCGCCGCCATATCTACCAATAATTGCCTTTGATCCAAAGAATTCGACAAAATTGTCTGCCATTTTCTTTAGGCATTCATCACCTATAAGCATACCGTAATTATCATTAATGATTTTAAAATTATCGATATCAATAACCATCATTGTAAATGGTCTTTTGTCTTTAACTAAGCTCTTCGCAAAATCGATAGTAGTTCTTCTATCTAATACACCTGTTAAAGGATCTAAAATATATTTCAATCTCAAATCCTTAAAAAAACGGTACTTAGCAAATGTTTCTTTAGTGTACATAACTAGCACCTCCCTTATAAATAAATTGTAAACGTATCCTCTTACATACATTATGAGTCATTTTCATACAAAAAGCAAGAGTTTGACTTCAATTTTTTGTCATTTAACAAAACGGCTCAGGTGATGGATTTTATACCCCTAGTGTAAAATCGTTCTTTCCTGAGTCTTTTGTTCATTAATATTCAGTTTTAATCTCTTCAGTAATACCATATTCCTTTTTAAATTGTTCTAATTCTGAATTATCAGTTATAAGCATAATTTCAACAAATTTGCCTGTATTTTTATTTTTAAAGCCTACCACTCTTTCACCTGTACAAATTGAGGCATGGATTACTGGGATTTCATTTTCCTTATCATATTCTTTGGTCTTATTCTTTTTCTTAAAAAACATTAAAATTCCTCCCTATGAAGCCTTTCCATATTAATATCAGAATCAGTATAGGCTCTTGGGTCCATATCCTTATAGCCTAAATCTATCATTAATACTGCATCATAATTTGTAGGAACATTTAAAATATCCTTAACATATTGATTTGAATCTAAATCATTAATACCTGTTCTGCCAAGAAGCTGAATCCAGCAAGCACCAAGTCCTAAATTTTCAGCCTCTAAAAGCATAAGCATTGCCGTATTAGAGGCATCCTCTATATAGGCTGATGTCTTTTCTTTATCAGCAATTACAACTAAAATCGCGGCAGCTGTTTCAGTAAATGCTTGGCTATTAATTCTAGCCTTAGCAAGCTTTTTAATGGTTCCCTTATCGGTAACAATAATTACCTCAGAGCTCTTTAAATTCTTGCTGGTAGGGGCAAGTAAGCCTGCCTTTACTATTTCGTTTAGCAATTCATCATCTATTTTAATATCCTTATATTTTCTAACACTTCTTCTTGTTCTAATTAATTCATTAAAATCCATATTGTTACCTCCAAAAAAGACCGCAAAAAAGCGGTCAGTTTCGTTAAATTAAATTATTAGGATTAATTGCATCACGTAATTTATCGAATGAAGATGCAACCTTTTCTTCCTTAAGATCCTCACCACTTGCAAAAATAGATACAAACATAATTCCGAAGCATTCCTCATTTAAGATATTTGTATAAATAATTTCTGTATTATTACCAGTGATGTTTCTAATTTCATCATAAACATTATTAAGCTCATTCTTTGTAAGCTCTCTTGAATAAGAGACAGTTAAAAGAACTCTACTTGCGTTATTTAAAGTTGCAGTCATAAGAGGTGTATTTGTCGCATGACGTACTGCCTCAATTAGGGCATCCTCGTTCATAACGGCACCACATCCAAAGAAGGCATCATTGCCATTTCTTAATACTGCCTTTAGGCCATCAAGGCCTGTTAAGCCATCACCACTTGATAATGTAACTGTATCATTAATACATGTAACAACATATCTAATTAAATCAGAAACAGACTTTAATTTTTCAGTCATGTCCTCCTCTGGCTTTCTAATACCTTTAACTAGCTTTTGTTTTGCAACAACTAATAAGGCATCACAAATAGCCTTAAGCTTAAAAATACCAGCCTTAGCGATTGTGTCTCTATTAGAGCCCTCATATAAAAATGGAGTTGTGCAGACAGCAATAGTAAAGGCACCAAGCTCTCTTGCAATGCTTGCAACAACAGGTGAG
The DNA here is from genome assembly GCA_024697825.1 of Acholeplasmatales bacterium. Classification (GTDB taxonomy): domain Bacteria; phylum Bacillota_I; class Bacilli_A; order Acholeplasmatales; family Anaeroplasmataceae; genus Anaeroplasma. The sequence continues at coordinate 4,214 of JAILEP010000140.1, read as the reverse complement.
CCACCTGTACCAGTACCATAGCCTAGTCCAGAGACGATAATTACAATATCATAGCCAGTTAAGGATTTTTTAATTTCCTCTGCACTAGATTCAACTCTCTTCTTACCAAGCTCTTGGCTATGGTTAGTTGTTACACCATTACCAAGTAATATTTTTTCACCAAAATGAATTTTTGCAATATCATCAGGCTTATTAGATAGTAAAAGGTAATCAGGACCAATTACAGCCTCATGCATATCAGCTACAGCGTTTAGGCCAAAGCCACCAACACCAACTATTTTTATTTTAATATCATGCTCCATAATGGTCCTCCTTTCATTATCTTATAATATAAAGCTTCTCATCTCTTTCTTCAACCTTATGGTCAAGAATTAGATGCTCCTTAGCTGTAAGTAAGCAGTTCTTAGATTGAGCAGTTACTCTTTGCTGTCCTAGCATATTAACAATAGTCTTAAAGGCACCAGCCTCACTAATACCATTGTTCTTTAAAATAATATTATATAAGCCATCCGCAAGCTCTTCAGTACAAATATACTGAACATCTCTATCAGATTCAAGTCTAAGCTTTAAATCTGACACACGGAAATTAAAGATGAAATCACCAATCTTAAGCAGACGGTCAGGCATTGAATTATCAACCTCAGCCTTAAGTTCATCTGTAACCTTTGGATAATCTAATATATCGGCAATTCGCTTATATAGATAATCCTTATGAATTGGAGATTCAACTCTAATTAATTCCTTAACTAAATAAGGCATACCATCATGGTTATAAAGCTTAGCTCCCTTAGATTTTTGTAGATAATCATAGGTTGTAAAGCTCATATCGATTGCATCCTCATTATTACCCTCAGCCTTAAGGAATGAAACCTCACCTGTATGGCGCTCGTATTCAATACCTTCAACTAAAGTACCTTCAAGGGCCTGCTTAATACGCATCTTTTCAATTTCTTGGTCATTGATCCAAGCAGTTGTAAATAGCTTATAATATCTCCAACCCTGACGCTCTAGTAGCATTCTTTCAAGACGGTAATTATCTGTTAAGCTTGTTGAATAGCTATTGTTACCATCAATCATAATGGCAAGGATAAAGTCTTCATCCTTTCTTACAGCTAAATCAACCTTAAATGCAGATGAACCATAATTAGGTACAACTACATATCCAAGTGATTCAATATATTCAGAAATAGCCTTAATTGTACCAGAGTCATCCTCACTATAATTCTTTACAGAGACAACATTTTCTGCAAACTGTAAATATTTCTTTAGCTGAGTAACACCCTGTGAATCAGGATTATCTCTAATATCTGAATACTTAATAGATGAAACAATACTAATATTAATCTTCGCTCTAGTAATGGCAACATTTAAACGTCTTTCACCACCAGATGCGTTAATAGGACCGAATCTTTGATAGAACTTTCCGTCCTTATTGTATGCATAACAAATAGAGAAGATAATTCTATCTCTTTCATCACCCTGAACTGATTCTAGATTCTTTACAAATACTGGTTCTTCAAGCTCTGGGTCAAAATATTTTTCATACTTAGGCTCTTTCTTTAATCTCTTATCAATTAGAGACTGAATTAATTCAGCCTGTACGTTAGAAAAGGCAACTACACCAACAGATTCAGTTGATGTATCTAGATGCTCAAATACCATATCACAAATAGTTTGGGCCTCAATTGGGTTTGTACGAGTTTGGGCATCATATAAGCCATCCTTAATATAGTAAAAATCAATACCGAAGCCCTTTTCATGATGTCTAGACTGTGGAATAGTAATTAAGTTACTATCATAGAAGGCATTGTTAGAGAAAACAATTAATTCCTCTGTACGGCTACGATAATGCCACTTTAAGCTCTTAGTATCAAATGTATTAGATGCCTTATCAAGAATAGACTCTAAATCGTACTCCTCCTCTTCAACAACCTCTTCTTCAACCTGTGAGCCAATTGTTTCAGCTGAAGCCTGGAAGAATGAAGTTGGTGGCATCTGCTTAGTATCGCCAATTACGATACACTGCTTACCTCTATAAATTGAACCAAAGGCATCGCAGGCAAAAATCTGAGAGGCCTCATCAAAGATAACTACATCAAACATATCAAGCTCTGATGCTAAATATGTAGATACTGAAAGTGGAGACATTAGGAATACTGGCTTTACATCTAGAGCAAGCTCAAATGTCTTTTCAAGAAGTGATCTAATTGGAAGCTGTCTTCTTAGCTTATTATATTCCTTGTCTAATAATTTAAACTGAGAACCTTCAACAAGTGAAGACTGACGCTTAACTGAGTTAACAGCGATAATATAATCTCTATTAACCTGTAGCATTCTTTCATCTAAATCACGGAATTCATTAATAATATCATCTACAGCCATACTACTGAATTCAGATAATCTCTGAGACGCAATATGGATTTCCTTAATCTTTTGCTTAATGAATGTTTTGTTATAGCACTTGCTAATATCCTTAACAGGTCTACCCTCATCAAGATACTGGTTTAGGAAGTCTAAGCACTTAACCTCCTTAAGCTCTTGGATGATTTTCATTAGCTCTTGATAATTATAAATATAATCTCTTTCTGCATAAATATCCTCAAGCCTTTGAAGAATAATCTCTAAAGGAGTTGCATATAAATCAATATCCTTCTTATAGAAAATCTTAGCAGCTGAAATTAGTCTTAATGATTCAGTCTTAAAATATGAGAATCCTGGAATATATTTAGCATCCTCCTTAATAGAGTCATAGCTTGCTCTATCCATCTTCATATCAGGTATTGTAGCTAATAAATTACAATCATTATTAATTTGCTTTAAATCATACTTAGTCCAATCACCAAGATATTTATTTAAATCATCTGTATAGCTCTTAGAAGCGTCATAATATCTCTTATATTTAGCTAAGGCTCTCAATTCCTTAACTATCTCTTCTGGCTTTTCCTTAGCCTTACGATATTTTAAGGCAGATGCCATTGCATCCTTAAATTCTGCATTCTTAAATAAGCCCTTATTATTATCCTCAATGAGCTTTGCAGTCTTTTCTAAATCAATGCTTAAAATACCATCGTTATATAAAGCCTTTGCATCACATTTTAAATTAGGAAGTATTGTTAAATATCTTTCAATATCTCCCTGAATTCTTTGACGTGTAGCTTTAACAAAGAAATATGGGCTAAAATTCTTAATTTTATTAATAGATTCTACTAATGCCATTGCATTATAGATTTCCATTACTGTTGTATAAGTCTTGCCTAAGCTTGAATTATTTAATCTATCTCTTACATCCATTAGTGTTGCAATATGCTTTAATGCTACTGCTAAATCGGCAGAAATTTCACCTAGGTTACTAATGTTATCTAAATTTAAGCCATATAGACCACTCTTGCGGTAATCATCACCAATATATTCTGAATAAATAGTATAATCACGGAATAGCATTTCAGACTTATCAAGTGAGAATAAATTTACACCCTCAATATCAAGTGTAATATCTAATTCATCAACATCATTTCCTAAATACATTGAATATAAATCTAAAAGACAAGCATCAAGGCCTGGAATGATTTCATGTAGCTCACGCTCATAGCTTGCAAGAGTCTGCTGTAAATTACGATATTTACTTTCTAAGACCTTAGTTCTTAAATTCATTTCATAACGAGGAAGTGTTGCAGCTGTATATAGCTTATCAATAAATTCCTTCTTATTTGCCTTATTAGAGTGAAGCTCTAGGGCAAATTCTGAAAGCTTAGCACGTCTTAAATTTTCAAATACGACATTAAGTGCGGCAATCTTCTCAGATACGAATAGAATCTTCTTTTCCTGTCCTAGGAATGTAGAAATCATATTTGTAATTGTCTGAGACTTACCAGAGCCTGGAGGCCCCTGAAGACAGAATGATTTACCATTTGCGGCATTCTGAATAGCATCAAGCTGAGATGAGTCACAGTTAACTACTGGATATACTGGAGCTTTCTCATCTAATATTTCAACACTGTCAGGCTCACCAAGTAATGCTCTAATATTCTTGTTCTTAAGTACCATTTCCTTATGTGAAATAAGGTCATTATACATGTTCATCTTATAGAATGAATAAATACCTAAAGAGGCACCATCCTCAAACTGAACCTTGTCAGTTTCTGCAATAGCTGCCTTTAATGTTTCAAGATATGTTGAATAAGCCTCATCCTTATATGTAGGAAGCTCAATATTAT